>NZ_LYXG01000010.1:0-95772 GCF_001663515.1 Halomonas sp. G11 | reverse complement strand
ACCCTATAACACCCAAGGGGTCTGGTCGTGATGATAACGATGGAAGAACCGGATACGCGCACTGAGCCAAGTGTTGATGACACAAGGCTTGGTAAGAGACGCACACAAAACACAGCATGATATCCATTTAAAGTTACGCCTGACGACCATAGCAAGCGTGAACCACCTGATCCCTTGCCGAACTCAGCAGTGAAACCGCTTCGCGCCGATGGTAGTGTGGGGTCTCCCCATGCGAGAGTAGGTCATCGTCAGGCACCTATACCGCAGAAAACCCAGCCAACCGGCTGGGTTTTTTGTTTAGGGGTCTCCCCATGGAGAGTAGCGGAGAGCCGCCCTGGTCATCGTCAGGCACCTATACCAAAAAAATCCCCCAGGGCTGATGCCTTGGGGGATTTTTTTGTTATGGGACGAACAAAATAAATCGAGCCTTATAAGTGCTATGATGCGCGTCGATGAAATCAACCAGCGGCTGATACCGTTTGTGATGGGTAAATTTGAGGTGAAGTGGTGAGTGAAACGGTACCTACGTCATGGTTAGTCTATTGCCGTCCTGGGTTCGAGCATGATGCACTGTCAGAACTGCAGCATCACGCCGCCTTGAATGAGGTTAACTGTGTACCGTCCTATGGTGAAGGATGGGTAAGTCTAACCCACGCCGATGGTGAGCCGATCAACGACCTGCATCGCCAGGCCGCGTTTAACAAGTTGATTTTTGCGCGGCAGAGCCTGGCGGCACTGTCGGCACTGACGCTATCCCGTGATGATCGTTTGACGCCGATCTTGGAACAGATAAAAGCCAGCCGCTGGAGTTTTGAAGAGATCTGGCACGAAACGCCGGATACCAACGATGGTAAAGCGCTGGCCGGTCTGATCAAGGCGCTGACCAGGCCGCTGGAAAGCATGTTGAAAAAACGGGGGGCGTTAAGGCGGAAAGCCGGTGGGCGGCGGCTGCATATCTTCTGGACGGAGGGTGATCGTGTACAGCTGGGGATGAGCTTTCCCGGCAACAGAAGCGAGCTGATCAATGGTATTCGTCGTCTTCGCTCACCTTCACGTGCGCCCAGCCGTTCCACGTTAAAACTGGAAGAGGCGTGGCATGAGTTCATACCCCGTGAGGAATGGGATGCGCGTCTGGCGGATCATATGCAGGCGGCGGATTTGGGCGCGGCGCCAGGTGGGTGGACATGGCAGCTCGTTCAACGGGGCATGTACGTTTATGCCATCGATAATGGGCCCATGGATAAACAATTGATGGCGACAGGGCAGATTGATCATCTTAAGGAAGATGGTTTTACCTGGGAGCCGCCGCAGCGTCTGGATTGGCTGGTATGCGATATTGTTGATAAACCGGTACGCGTCCTGGCGATGGTCGAGCGCTGGTTAACGCGAAAATGGTGCCGCGAGGCCATCTTTAACCTCAAGCTGCCAATGAAGAAGCGCTGGGAAGAGGTATCACGTTGCCTGGCGATGTTAGAAAACTCATTATCCCAGGCAAGCGTTTCGGCAGATATTGCGTGTCGTCATCTCTACCATGACCGTGAAGAAGTGACAGTGCACGTAAGGCTGAAGCATTGACGCCAAGCTGATTTAGGGCCTGTTGACTTAGTAACTGGCTTCATAAATTCGAATTGTTTCATCTTCTGTCAGAAGCGGTAGAATTTGCTGCATCGCGTTGGCTCGCGCTTCACTGTGGTGCCATTCATTCCAGGCACGCAGGTCGCGCCATTTGGTAATCATTAAACGACGGTCCGTGTGGCCAAGTTCAACAAGACTTTCGCCGCCGACAAAGCCGCGAGCGCCCAATGAAGCCCGCATGGCCTCGCGGGCGGCCTGTTCATATTCTTCTTCAAGGCCGGGCATAATTCGCCGTTCAATGATGATTTTGATCATAGATTAAGTCTCAACTCCGAGGGTATCGATGTCTGACATTATAAAGGATGCGCCACATCACGATGCGCTATTGGATACCAGTGGCCTTTATTGCCCCGAGCCGATCATGCTGATGCACAATAAAGTCCGCGATATGGCCTCTGGCGATGTATTGAAGGTCATTGCAACAGATCCAGCAACCACCCGTGATGTGCCTAAGTTCTGTCAATTTCTAGGCCATGAGCTATTGCAGCAAACTTCAGATTCTGACCAGTATTGTTATTTTATACGTTTGGCATAGCCGATGCGGGGTCGCGCGGGTTATTTTGATAACCCGTGCGCCCTCTTATTTCTGTGGCAACACGACCATGGCCAGTGCGTCAAGGGTAGCGGGGTCTTCCTCAAGAATGCGATTGGCAATATGGCGCTGAAAGAAGTAGACACTTTGATGCATCGACCTTGCGCTGTATAGGCAGTCATCCCCCAATAAGATAGGTGTCATGGTTGCCTTATCTTCATCAGCAAGCAGAGCATCAATGCTACCGTCGCTATAAAGTCGCCAGCCGTAGACGGGCTTCATATGCCAGGGACTATCGGGCTGGTTCATGCATAAGGCATGGGTGCCTAACGTATCGGGCAATTGCTGGATAAGGGTGATATCACCCGAAGGTTCGTACTCGAAATACTCCGCGGCGGAGGCAAGCTCATCGGCTTTGTGGTCTGGCGGCGAAGTGAAGATTTCTTCCGTTTCAGGATCGCGATAGCCAATAAATCGCCCATCTTCATGACGGTGAAGTTCATGGCAATCGGTTAGCTGCTCCATCCACGGGACTAAACCGACGACATTGCCGTCCTCCCTGAGGCCCCAGGCTAGCAGGGGCATTCCATAATAGCTGTCCGGATCCGACGCCAACTGATATACCATTTCCAACCCATCCAGCTCTGGCGCTAGACGCACAAGGGTCTTTTGCGCCAGTTGACGCTGACGTACAGAATCCAGGTCGATGACCTGGGCAGAGCGGGGTGACAGGGGTGCGCCCATAGAGTCCCTCCTTCGTACTGCGTGGCCACGACATTGGCAAACCAGACGTGCATCTGTTCGCCGCATACTTCACCAATAGCACAGGTTGGCTCGAAGGTTAAGGGTAAACGACGTTTTAATTAGGCGTGCAATTAGAAAATTGAGCCCTGGCGCGTTCATGGGATTTGATGGCGGCCTGATAGCGTTGCCAGGGCGCATCGGGCGCCTGCAGTGATAACCATCTGGACTGGTAAGCCTGTATTGCCTCGGGCGCGGCGATGGGGTGGCGGTCGATCACGCCATTGACCGCGGTCAACCATCGCCTGGCCACATTAGACAGGTCGGCCAGATGTTGCTTGTTCCATCGAGGGAGGCACGTTTCGTCTGGTCTGGCATGCTCATTCAGGTATTTGCTGGCGTCTTCAAGCCGTTGAGCCGCCAGCATGAGCGTGCGCAACATCTCGGCGGTCAAAGGGCGCGTTCGTAGCGTATTAAGTTGGTCTTCCAGTCTTGATGAGTCCTGCTGCCAAGCGAGGCTGAATTGATGCTCCACCATTTGCTGCAGGTAGCGCACGGCTTCAAGCTGGGGCTCAATCGACGGCATGGCGTCGATCTTCAGAGGGTGACTGGCCCGCGCAAAACTGTCGGTCCATTCGTCAGAGTCAAAAATGGCATTCCAACTGACATAGGGCAGCTGCGCTGTTTTGGTATGCATCAGTTGATTCAGTCGTTCACGGTTTTCTGCACTCAGTGCGTGAGGAACATCGCTTGTCCAGCATAACGTTAAACGTTGCCACAGCGTTCGTTCATAAAGCCATTGCTGGCTGGGTGGAGCGACCTTGCCCAGTTGATTATTGCGGGCGGCGACGAGGGATGTGATCTCGCATTCGCGCAAGGCATAGACGTTGAGCAGTGAGTCGCGGGTTTCTTCGATGTCGAACAGGCGCGCTTCACGAGCCGGAAACGCACCGATATTAGGCGGTGGGCGCGTCTCGACAGGCCCATCGGCCAATGCGCTTTCAAGCTGCTGGTGGTAAGCCTCCCAGGGTGCCTCTGCCTGATGCGGGTCGGCGCAGCCGAGCAGCATCAAGGGTAAAACCCATATCCAGTCAAAGCGTTTCATGCTGACTCCTGATAGCAGAGGTGCGTCGGCTTATGACGTGCAGCCGCCAAGCCAGAAGCAAGGCAGCAGTGCTCAAGCCCGCAATCAAGCCGATCCAGTAGCCATGCACGCCCAGTGGGCCAAAGGCATTGCCCAGTCCTTGCGATCCCAGCCAGTGCCCCCCGCCGAGGCCCACCAGCCAATATGACAATACCGTAATGACCATGACGATCCGCGTATCCTTATAGCCCCTGAGGGCGCCCGCCAGATTTACCTGAAGCGAATCGGAGAGCTGGAAAATGGCCGCCAGGGCAATAATCGAGAGTGCCAGTGACTGTATGGCTTGATTGGACGTGTAGAGCGCAATGACAGGCGCGGCCGTTGTCCATAGCAGCAGACTATTCAAAGCAGCGACAATGACGCTGATGATAATACCGTTCCAGGCCACACGGCGGGCATGCGACATGCGTTGTTGCCCTAGCGTATTCCCCACGCGGACAGTTAGCGCCATGCTAAGCGACATGGGCAGCATAAACAGAATGGTGGTGTAACTCAGAGCAATCTGATGGGCGCCGACGGTGACTTCACCAAAGCTGGCGATAAATAAGGCAATCAGCGTGAACAGGGTAACCTCGACGAAAATGGCCACGCCAATGGGGACACCGACCACCAGGAGTTCCTTAATGCCGGGCCAATGGGGAAGCGATAAGCGCTGCCACAATGAGATGCCGTGATAATGATTGGTGTAGTGGGTGTAAATGGCCATCGCGATCGCCATGGTCCACATGGACAGCGCCGTGGCGATGCCGCAGCCCAGCGCGCCCAATGCAGGCAGTTGCTGTACTGCACTGGGCAACCATGGCCCCAGCAGGTTAGCCAAGCCGTCGCCGCCGTTGATCAGTAGATAGTTGGCGGGTATGTTGACAGCCAAGCCAATCAGACTGATCCATAGGGCAGGCCGGGTATGGTTCATGCCATCCGAAAAAGCCCTGAGCGCCTGGAAAAGGGCGATGCCCGGCATTCCAAAGGCGACGGCGGCGAGATACGCAGCGGAGGCGTGTGCTACCTGTGTTGGCACTTCCATCAGCTCGAAAATGGGCAGTACGCTTACCCAAAGCAGCAGTGCCGCCAACAGCCCCAGTACGATGGCAACCCAGAGCCCCTGATGTACTGCGGGTCGAATGGCGGTGTGGCGCTGCCCGCCCAGCAGGTGCGCGACGATGGGCGTCAGGCCCATTAATGTGCCGGTCATGAAAAGCATTAATGGCATCCACAGGCTGGAACCCACCGAGACAGCCGCCAGCGCAGTGGCATCATGGCGACCTGTCATGATGACATCGACCACGCTCATGCCCGCCTGGGCAAGCTGAGCGCCACAGATGGGAAGCGCCAGACGCACAAGTTGGCGCGTTTCAAGCCAGTCAACCGGACTGAATTTTTCCAACACACGACCCACGGGGTAACTCCTGAGCAAAGCGGCCCTCAAAGCTCGCTAGATTAGCAGGTATACTGGGCAAAATTATGCTGCTGATGAGGCTAATGTGAGTAACACCCAACCGCAATGGACGCTCGACGAAGTGATGACATTATTCGATGGCGTTTTTTTTGAGCGTTACAAAACCCGCTTGGTAAAAGGGGAGGAGGAACCCCTTTATCGACCGGCTGACGACAAGACGCCTTATCATCAAATTATTTTTGCTCATGGTTTTTTCGCCAGTGCGTTACACGAAATCAGTCATTGGTGTATTGCAGGGGCCGAGCGGCGACAAAAAGAAGACTATGGCTACTGGTATTTGCCGGATGGCCGGGATGCTGAACAACAACGCGCATTCGAGCAGTCCGAGATAGCCCCACAAGCACTGGAATCACTGTTTGCCGAGGCGTGTGGGCGTGAGTTTCATGTCAGCGTTGATAACCTGGGTGGCGATGCCGCGGTGGATCGTGAAGCATTTGCCGAAAAAGTGGCCCAGCGTGCCGCCCGCTACAAGGAAGAAGGCCTGCCAGTACGCGCCAACGCCTTTGCCTGTGCGTTGGCGCGTTACTATCGCCACCAGGATACGCTGACCGAGGCCGTGGCCCATGGGCATGCCGTGCTGGATCAAGCGGACTCAATGGCGAGCGCTTAATCGTCTTCGGTTAGTCTCTGGTGTAAAGACAGCATGACTTCCAATTCATGTTCGGGCCGCATGGGCTCGAGTCCCAACTCGCTGAATGTTTCCCGGCGCTGGCGATGCCACTCGCCAGGCGTGATGGACGGATAGAGAACCGATGCGGGGGCCAGTTCCACAAAAGGATCGAGTCCATAGGTGTCGAAGAGACGCGCAAGGGCCGCTTCATCATCGCCGTTATCGCTGGTATATAGTGTCGCGGAAAAGTGGTCGTTCTCAAGCTCGCGGATCACTTCAAGGGGGCTTACCCCCAGGCTCTCCAGCTCTTCGATGCTGTAGGCACCCATGGCATTGGTGTCTTCCTTGATCCAGCTATCGTCCGGGTGGATCAATGTCTGTTTAACTCGACCATCGGTTAGTGACCAGGCAATGGCTAGGGGGAGGCCATCATCTTCGCCTGTCTCAATGGCAATAAACCCTGGATAATCGGCCACGCTAGTACTCCTTTAAAGATTCCGTGGGAAGGCGGAAAAAACGTTGGGCGGTCTGTGTGGTGGCAGCCCCCATGTCAGCTTCGCTGATGCCACGGCACTCGGCAATTTCCCTGACAATCCATGGCAGCAGGGCAGGTTCGTGTCGGCGCCCTTTGAGTTTTGCTGGCAGGTTACGCGGCAGCAAATAGGGGCAATCGGTTTCTACCATCAGCCGGTCAAGTGGAATCTCACCCACCAACGGGCGTAGATGATGGCCGCGCCGCTCGTCACAAATCCAGCCTGTCAGGCCTATATGCAAGTCTAGGTCGAGATAGCCAAATAGCGTATCGCGGTCAGCGGTAAAACAATGCACCACGGCCTGACTGATCTCATCCCGCCAGGCATGCAGCATCTCGCGCATTCGTTGGCCGGCGTCGCGTTCATGCACAAACAGCGGTAAACCGCTCTCGGCCGCCAGGGCAAGCTGTGCTTCAAACGCACGCTCCTGTTCACGGGGCGTCGAGAAATTGCGATTGAAATCAAGCCCGCATTCACCCACGGCAACAACTTCCGGCCTGGCATGCAGTCTGGCCATTTCAGCCGCTATGGCGTTGTTCCACTGGCTTGCATCATGGGGGTGTATCCCGGCGGTGGCGTAGAGGCCGGGAAAGCGCTGCGCGAGTGAAACAGCCTGCTCGGCATGCTCGATGTCGGTGCCGGTAACGATCATTGTGGTGACCTGGGCTGCCTGCGCCCGTTGAATGACGGCTTCCAGATCCCGCCCAAAGCTTTCATGGGTCAGGTTGGCGCCGATATCAACCAGCGGCGCGCTGGGCCGGAACTGTAGCGCGTCGGGTAAAAAATCATCGATATAAGCGGTTCCCAAGCGGCACTCCCCTTAATTCGCAAAAGGCGCATTGTAACGTCAGGCATCAGCTGACGGCTATCGGTGGTTCGAGACATAAGGGAATTGTGCCTTATTAACGTTGTCCGCCCAGTCCGCGCATGCGTTACACTGTGCGCCTTATGATGAAGGAGGACACTGCGTGACCCTGTTACGACTCGAACAGCTGCAACTTGCCTACGGCACCCAGGTACTGCTCGACCGCGCCGATCTCACGGTTGAGAGAGGCGAGCGGCTGGCGTTAGTCGGGCGCAACGGCACCGGTAAGTCTACCTTGCTGAAACTGGTCGCCGGCGATATCCAGCCGGACGATGGCTCGATCTGGCGGGCACCCGGTTTGAAAATCGGCGTGTTAGCCCAGGAACTGCCCGACTCGTCCGGCATGACGATTTTCGACATGGTGGCGCAAGGACTGCCCGAGGCCGGAGAGTTACTGTCGGAATACCAGCATTTGATCAATGACCCTGATCCCGACATGAATCGCATGGCCACCTTGCAAACTCGCCTTGAGGCGATTGATGGGTGGTCGTTCCATCAGCAGATTGACGTGGTGCTGACGCGCTTGGGGTTGCCTCCGGAAGCCGAGATGAGCGCCCTTTCCGGTGGTTGGCGGCGCCGCGTCGCACTGGCCCGGGCGCTGGTTGCCCAGCCTGACCTGCTGCTCCTCGACGAGCCGACCAACCATCTGGACCTGGATACGATTGCCTGGCTTGAAGAGCAGCTGCTCGCATTCAACGGCGCGGTGTTGCTGATCACCCACGACCGGGCATTCCTCTCCAAACTGGCGACCAACATTCTTGAATTGGATCGTGGCAAGCTTGGGCACTATCCCGGTGACTATGCTGAGTATCAGGCGCGCAAGCAGCACGAGCTTGAAGTGGAAGCCCGGGAAAACGCCGAGTTCGATAAAAAGCTGGCTCAGGAAGAGGTCTGGATTCGTCAGGGTATCAAGGCACGCCGGACGCGTAACGAAGGCCGGGTGAGGGCCCTTGAGGCGATGCGCAACGAGCGCAGTCAGCGCCGTGAGCGCCAGGGAACGGCCAACCTGTCGGTTGACAGTGGAGAACGCACCGGCAAGCGTGTCGTCAAGCTGAAAGGCGTCAGTCAGCGGTTCGGCGATGACACCATTATCCGCGATCTGAATCTTGAAGTGATGCGTGGCGACCGAATTGGCTTTCTGGGGCGTAACGGGGCCGGTAAAACAACCCTGCTCAAGATATTGCTCGGCGAGATTGAGCCGACGGAAGGCACTGTCCAGTTGGGCACCAACCTTAAAGTGGCTTACTTCGACCAGCTACGTGCAGGGCTCGAGCCCGAGAAAACGGTCTACGACAACGTGGCGCAAGGGAGTGATCGAGTCAGTGTCGGTGGTAAAGACCGCCACGTCATGAGCTATCTGCAGGATTTCCTGTTCACGCCAGACCGCGTCCGCCAACCGGTAAAAGCGCTCTCGGGCGGCGAGTCCAATCGTCTGTTGCTGGCCAAGCTGTTTACCCAGCCCGCCAATGTGCTGGTGCTCGATGAGCCAACCAACGACCTGGACATGGAAACCCTGGAGCTTCTGGAAGAGCTGCTGCTGAATTTCGAAGGAACGCTGCTGTTGGTGTCCCACGATCGGACCTTTATGGATAACGTGGTCACCAGCATGCTGGCGTTCGAAGGTGAAGGCGTTGTGCGTGAATACGTCGGCGGCTATACCGACTGGATTCGTCAAGGGGGCAAGTTGCCACCGGCTCCCTGGGAGGGGGCGGCACGGCAGAACGCCGAGCCGACGGCAACGGTAGCTAAAGAAAAGCACAGCGCAACCGCTGCACCGGCGCAAAAGCCGGTCAAGCTTTCCTATAAGCTACAGCGTGAACTTGATGCGTTACCTGCCGAGATAGAGCGGTTGGAAAACAACGTGGAAGCACTGGAGCAGGAAGCCGCCGACCCGGCATTCTATCAGCAGGACGCGAGCGACGTGACGGCCAAGCTGAAAGCGCTTGAGCAGACGCAGCAGGCATTGGATGCGGCCATGGAGCGCTGGATGGCCCTGGAGGCGATGGCCAACGGTGAATAAGCAGCGTGTTGAAGGTGCCGGTATCACCGGCACCTTCAACCGCACCCGGCATTATTCGTCGCTTTCTTCGCCTTTTTTACCCACGCGAACCGCCAGCACATCACATTGGGCACCATGCAACACCCCGGTGGAGGTGGAACCAAGCAGCAGTGCAAACCCATGGCGTCCGTGGGAGCCGACGACAATCAAGTCAACGCCGTGTTCTTCAGCGAAGCGATGAATTTCTGTATCCGGCATACCCACCACCACGTGTTGATCTGCCTCGGCAATGTGGGGAGACGCTATGTCGGCCAGGCGTTTCTTGGCGTGATCGTCAAGCTGGTCCTGAATGCTGGTCAAATCCATCGGGATATCGCCGCCGTAGGCAAAACCCAGGGGTTCAAGCGTATGCATGATAGAAATCTTGGCGCGGTCATTGCGCTCAGCAATCGCGATGGCCCGATCCAGAATTTTCTGAGAGTCTTTGGTCAAGTCGACGGCAACCAGAATATGGTGATAGCTCATGGCCTATCTCCTTAGTGAGTAACAAGCAGTGTTATGTATCTAATGCTCTCTACTTTAAGTGGCGTGCCCCATCTTAACAACGACCTGGATCATGGTTTTTACGCACTCTCCATTCAAGTGTGGCTCAGTTTGAAGGAAATGTAGAAATGGAATGGTTGATTATTGTCTTTATCATGCTGTTTGTCCTGGCGCCGGTGATGTGGTTAAAACCGAGCCCGCGACAAAAGAGAACCATGGCAATGCGCCTGCACGCCAGCCGTAAAGGGGTAACGATCAAGCAGCAAAAACCACCGCTGCATGGTTTCAGGGGCACCATGCCCGCTTACCGCTGGTACTATCCTCAGCAGCAACCAGGGCCTGATTTTTTGCTCGTCCGCGACCAGCATGCCAGCCAGGAACTCGAACCCTACCATGCAGGATGGCGCTGGCGCATAGCACCGCTGAGGCCCATCCCTGACGCTGCTGAAACGCCACTGAAAGCGTTGCTGGAACGCCTGCCACTGGATGCGCTAGTGCTTGAGTCAACGCCCAAGTCACTGACGCTTTGGTGGTGGGAGTCACAGAATGCCGCGCGTTTCGACACCTATCTGGATGATTTTAACCAGCTACGCGACCAACTGTCGGGGCAGGCGGATAGCTCTCCTCAAGAGCCTCCTCTGTCAGGAAGCCGCTTCCTGTAGATCGCGCGCCTGAATGGCCAGTCCGTTTTGCTCAATGCGTTCCAGCCATTCCCCCAGTTGCTCAAGGTCCGCTTCCGAGAGACCCTCGAACATTTCCTTGCGGGCTTCCTGCGCGACACTGTCGATCTGTTCAAGCAGTGGCATGGCCGCATCCGTCAGGTGGATACGTTTACTGCGACGGTCGCTATCGCAAGCGCGCCGCTCCACCAGCCCCTGTGCTTCAAGCTGACTGAGTGTGCGAACCAGGGAGGGGGCCTCGACACCAATTGCCCGGGCCAGGTCACACTGTGGCTGGCCGTCGCCCAGACGCCACAGATGATACAGCGTCACCCAGCGCGTTTGCGTAAGGCCAAGCGGCGCCAGACGGCGATCCAATATGGAACGCCATAGATGGGGCAGGCGAGCAATGCGAAAACCAATTGATGATGCCATGATCTGCTAGTTACCAGTCAAAGTGAATAAACGGATTGTCATAATCTCAGGCGCTGAATGCAAGACACGATCACTGCTCAGCGTCGGTTTGGTCAACGTCTCGGTCACGGCCGGCGATAAAGCGCTGAAGATTCAACCGGCTCAAGCCCGCTGGCCGAATGTCGCTATCTGCCAACGTCGCCTTGTCGGTATCTTCGCTGACGGTAAACCGAATCAGGCCCAACCGCTGGCCGCTATCCGTCATGATATCCACCCGCCAGCGGCCAGACGGATCCTCGGGGAAGTTCAGTTTGTGGCTCCAGGCCCGGTAACCTTCTTCCCGCCCGCCATTGATATCCAGGTCGACGACGTCCAGCTGTTCACCATTGTGATGCCACACATGGGAAATCGTTTCACTCAACCCCCGTGGGGCACGAATGGCGGTATACACATAAAGACCGTTTTGCTTAACTGCCTGAGGGGTCAAGGCAATGGAGCCGCGGGGTTCTCGTTGCTGAATATTGAGGGCCGGTGACAACGCCGTGCCGGTCATCCATAAGCTGGCTGGTGGCACCCAGGCGCGCCCGAACCAGGCCAGGCCCGCCACTATTAACATCATGGCGAGTAACGGAAACCAGCCACTGAATGAACGTTGTCTCAACAGGTGCCAAAAGCTGGGTATTGCCACCACCAGCATGGTGGCAATGGCCAGTAGTAAACTCTGCCCGGTGGTCAGGTGAAGCATGATCGGCAACGTGACCAGCACCACCAAAAACACACACAGGGCATGAAACATGAAATAGAGACTGCGCCAGCGACCGGCAACCTTGTAATACAGAGGATCAATAATCGACAGCACCGCCATGGCCACGACGCAAAGCGTGAATAGACTTTGGCCGCTGTTCCATACGGTGGTGATCAAAATAAACGGCAGTGTGAAAAATAACGTTTCCTGGTGGATCATCTGCGCGATGAACGAGGCAACGCCTTTGGGTAGGGTAGGATAGCCTCGACGGGCAAGCCAGCGACCGACCAGGCTTTCTGAGAGAAGCAACAGCCAGGCGAATAAAAGCCCCAATGCCAGCGCTGCTCCCAGCCATTGCTGGCGATCCACAAGAAAGAAGCTGCCTAGGCCTGCCGCAAAGGCTAAAGGGGGCCATAGCCAGCTCCATGGTTTTAAACGAACGACGAGTCGTTCCACAAACGATTGCAAAGCGGCGATGCGCGCCTGTGTGAGCAGCGTGCTCATATCAAATAACCCGGATGATCAACGAGTCGTGATCCTAACAGCCCGAACGCTTGGTGGGGAGCGCTGGTCGAAGAGGTTTGCAGAATTAGCCGAAAGTCAGGGCTTGACGTTCTTGGGTAACTCAACCAAGCTTACGCAATCAAACGACCGTATGAATGCGAGGTGTGTCCCGCTGCTCGGGACCGCCCGAACTTGTGGAGAGAGCGCGGATGATCTATCAAGGCAATGCCATCACGGTGGAACGTCGTGACACCCAAGGTGGCAATGACATCGCAATGCTCACTTTCGATTTGAAAGATGAGTCCGTCAACAAGCTTTCCAGCGCCGTGATGACTGAGCTGGGAGAGGCCGTCAAAGCCCTTCAGGCAGAAACCGGGCTGCAGGGGCTGGTCATTGGCAGTGCCAAAGAAGCCTTCATCGTGGGTGCCGACATTACCGAGTTTCACGGCATGTTCTCCAAGGGCGAGGAGCAGATTGCCGAGATGCTTGAGCGGGTGCATGGCATCTTCAACGCCATTGAAGACCTGCCTTTCCCCACGGTAGCAGCGATTAATGGCCTGGCGTTGGGCGGCGGTTGTGAAGTACTGCTGGCCGCCGACTTCCGCGTCATGAGCGAAAAAGCCAAGATCGGTCTGCCGGAAACCAAGCTGGGTATTCTGCCGGGCTGGGGCGGCTGTGTGCGCCTACCGCGGCTGATCGGTGCCGACAACGCGATTGAATGGATTGCCGGTGGCACTGAAAACCGGGCTGACGCGGCGCTCAAGATGGGGGCCGTCGACGCGGTGGTTGCCCATGAGCTGCTCCAGGACGCTGCACTGGATATTCTCGACCGCGCCAACAGCGGTGAACTTGACTATCAGGCGCGTCGCGACGAAAAGACCAGCCCGCTCAAGCTTAACGCCATCGAGCAGATGATGGCCTTTGAAACCGCCAAGGGCTATGTGGCAGGCAAAGCAGGGCCGCATTATCCTGCGCCGATTGAAGCGATCAAGGTGATCCAGAAGGGCGCTGGCGAGGAGCGTGGTCGTGCCCAGGCGATCGAGGCCAAGGCCTTTGCCAAGCTGGCGCTGAGCAGCGTGGCATTCAACCTGGTGGGTCTGTTCCTCAACGACCAGGTGGTCAAGAAAAAAGGCAGCCAGTACGAGAAGCAGGCGCAGCCGGTGAAGCAAACGGCCGTGCTGGGCGCCGGTATCATGGGCGGCGGTATTGCCTATCAGAGTGCTTCCAAAGGCACGCCCATCCTGATGAAAGATATCAAGGATGACGCCATCGAGCTGGGCCTCAAGGAAGCCCGCAAGCTGTTTGCCAAGCAGGTGGAGCGCAACAAGCTGACTACCGAGCAGATGGCCGAAAAGCTGAGCAATATTCGCCCGACGCTCTCCTACGGTGATTTCGGCAATGTCGATCTGGTCGTCGAAGCAGTCGTTGAGAACCCGAAAGTCAAAGACGCGGTGCTCACGGAGGTCGAAGGGGTCATCGGTGAAAACACCATTCTCACTTCCAACACCTCGACCATTTCCATCAACCGCCTGGCCAAGAACCTGAAGCGTCCGGAAAACTTCTGCGGCATGCACTTCTTCAACCCGGTGCACCGTATGCCGCTGGTGGAGGTGATCCGCGGCGAGAAAACCTCGGATGCTGCGGTGGCCGCCACGGTCGCCTACGCGCGGGCCATGGGCAAGACGCCGATCGTGGTCAACGACTGCCCTGGGTTCCTAGTCAACCGGGTGCTGTTCCCCTACTTCGGTGGCTTTAGCTTACTTGTCGAGCAAGGCGCCGACTTCCAGCAGGTCGATAAAGTCATGGAGAAATTTGGCTGGCCCATGGGTCCTGCGTACCTGCTGGACGTGGTCGGTATGGATACGGCGGTTCACGCCAACGAGGTCATGGCCGAAGGCTTCCCGGATCGAATGGCCCGTGACGGCAAGACCGCCATCCAGGTCATGTACGACAACGAGCGACTCGGCCAGAAGAATGACAAGGGCTTCTACGCCTACGAAGAGGACAAGAAGGGTAAGCCGAAGAAAGTCACCGATGAAGCGGCCTACACCTTGGTCAAAGAAGTGGTGAAAGAGCAGAAGGAATTTTCCGACGACGACATCATTGCCCGCATGATGGTGCCGCTGTGCCTGGAGACCGTGCGTTGCCTGGAAGACGGTATTGTCGCGACGCCTGCCGAAGCCGACATGGCGCTGATTTACGGAATCGGCTTCCCGCCGTTCCGCGGTGGTGCGCTGCGCTACATTGACGCCATGGGCGTGGCCGAGTTCGTCAAGCTGGCCGAGGGGCTGGCTGATGAGCTGGGACCGCTTTACGCGCCCACTGACAAGCTGCGCCAGATGGCCAAAAATGACGAGCTCTTTTACACCGTCGGCGATCAGGCCTAAGTCACCACGTACAGGAGAAATATGATGAGTTTGAATCCGAGAGATATCGTGGTGGTCGACGCCGTACGCACCGCCATGGCAAAAGCCAAGAACGGCGCGTTTCGTAACGTGCGGGCAGAAAATTTGTCCGCGGCTGCCATGCAGGCCTTGTTTCAGCGCAACGCCAATCTGGATGCCTCAGAAGTCGACGATGTGATCTGGGGGTGTGTTAACCAGACCCTCGAGCAGTCGATGAACATTGCGCGCAACGCCGCCATCATGACCGGCATCCCGCGCTCGGTACCGGCGCAGACTGTCAACCGCCTTTGCGGCTCTTCCATGAGCGCGCTGCATATCGCCTCGGCCAATATCAAGGCCGGTATGGGGGATTTCTACATTATCGGCGGCGTCGAGCACATGGAGCATGTGCCGATGACTCACGGCGTTGACGTCAACCCCGCGGCCAGCAAGCACGCCGCGAAAGCCGCCATGATGATGGGCCTGACCGCCGAGCTGCTGGGTAAAATGCACGGTGTCTCCCGCGAAGACCAGGACAAGTTTGGCGTACGCTCCCACCAGCGTGCCCAGGCGGCGATGGAGAAAGGCTACTTTGACAACGAAATCATCGGCGTCGAAGGCCACGACCAGCAAGGCTTCAAGGTGATGGTCAAGAATGACGAAGTGATTCGTCCCGATGCCAGCCTGGAGTCGATGGCTAACCTCAAGCCGGTGTTTGATCCGCGCAACGGTACCGTGACGGCAGGTACCTCTTCGGCGCTGTCGGTGGGCGCTTCCGCCATGGCGGTAATGAGCTACGAGCGTGCCCAGGCCCTGGGTCTCGAGCCGATCGCCAAGGTGGTGTCCACCGGTGTAGCGGGCTGCGATGCGTCCATCATGGGGTATGGCCCGGTGCCTGCTTCCAAGAAGGCGCTGAAAGCCGCTGGGCTTTCCGCTGAGGATATTCAGACCGTCGAGCTCAACGAAGCCTTTGCCGCTCAGGGCATACCCGTGCTGAAAGACTTGGGTTTCCTGGATGCCATGGACGAGAAGGTGAACCTGCACGGCGGCGCCATTGCGCTGGGGCACCCGCTGGGCTGCTCGGGCTCGCGCATCTGTACAACGCTGCTTAACGTCATGCAGCAGCGCGACACCACCCTCGGTCTCGCCACCATGTGTATCGGCATGGGGCAGGGGGTTGCCACCGTATTTGAACGCCTCAGATAACCATGGCGTTAGTCAGAACGTAAAACGGCACCCTTCGGGGTGCCGTTTTGGTTGATGCCCTCGGTTCAACCCTGCTTTCCCTAACCCCAGTGCAGATGTAGATAAACGGTACCTTCATAGTGCGCGGGGCAGTAGAATTTTTTGGCTTGAGCTGGGTCATGGGGCGTTCACAGGAGACTCCTTTTTCTTCTCCAAAGGTTAAACGGCTCGAGTGCCTGGGTGGTGGCGTGCTTGTGTACCTTCATCGGCCACTGGTCGGGGAAGTGCGCCAGCATCTGATAGGAGCCGCGGTAATCGAAGCCCGCTTCGGCGGCATCATCCCGATCAACCGCATAGATCACCTCGTCGATGCCTGCGAAGAGAGCGTTCAGGTAGCACATGGCGCAGGGCTCGCCCGACGCCAGGAGCGCCATCCCCCGCAATTGGCTGGTGCCGACGTTACGACACGCGTCTCTTATCGCTTCTACCTCTGCGTGGGCGGTCGGGTCGTGATGTTCCACGACGCGGTTTACACCACGCCCCAGAATCGCACCGGAGGCATCGACGACAAAGGCAGTGAAGGGGATGCCGCCACTGCGAACATGCTCTGACGAGTAGGTCACTACCTCTTCCATGAGCTTCGAGAAGCGTTCAGTTGGACTAGAGGACATCACTTGTCTCCAAACGTAGTGGATCTCCCCAAATGGGCATGCGGTTTAGCATGCCCATTTAGGAGTTTTTATGGGTTATTCAAGACGGTGAGGTACTTGATCCATTGACTTGCAGTTTTTCGCTACTGGCCAGTTTCAGCCAGATAACACCAGCAATGATGACAGTGAGCCAAAACCCCTGAACCAACGTGAAGGATTGATCGAATAAAATGCTGCCAAACACGACCGAACCTACCGCACCGATGCCCGCCCAGACGGCATAGCCAATGCCTACGTCGATAGTCTTCAAGGCAACACTCAGCGCGTACAGCGTGAGCAGGAAGAAGACGATGGCCGAGATCGACCAGCTCAGAACAGTAAAGGCTTCGCTACCGGCGACACTCAAGGCATAAACGATTTCGAAGGCGCCGGCGAGCAGCAGCGCGAGCCATGCACGGCCATTGTCGGCTAGGGGGGAAGATGTATTCGTCATGTTGATTTCCTTTGGTTTAGTGCTGATGACATAGGTACCGCAATGGCGGTTACTGCTTGATTTGCCCTTACGCTGCGCCGCTCAGTCGAAGGCCGATGACACCGCCAATGACCATGGCGATACCCGAAAGCTTTCTTAGATTGAGCCGTTCCTGGAAGAAAATCGCACCCAGGATGACGATTCCGACCCCAGCGACGGAGGTCCAGATGGAGTAGCCCACGCCGACATCGAACTCGAGGAGAGCGAGGCTGAGAAAGAAGGTGGCAATGGCCCCGCTGACAAGCGTGGCAATCGTCCACCATAGGCGGGTGAACCCCTTTGCGTTTCCTGCTGAGAAGGCGACGGCAATTTCAAAAAGAACGGCGATGCCGAGATATAGCCAGCTAATCATGGTAGTTACTCCTGCGGTGTTTAGAGGTTGTGTTAAGACCTGCTTGTGTGAACTAGTGTGCGTTGCCTGGGAGCGTAGAATCAGGCAGGCGCTGCTTGTGGTCGGCCTCTGCCGTGGCCTGATCGATGGCCCGACGCAGCGCTTCATGGGACGGTACGCCACGGAAAACTTGCTCGCCCACCACAATGGTGGGCACGGACGCGATGGTCATGTCCTCCTGGGCATGGCGTAGAGCTTCGCGATGGCGATCTCGGTAAGTGCCTTTGGTCAGTGCGTTAAGTACCGCCTCGCGCTCAAGGCCTACTTTGGCTCCTAGATTGGCTAAGACTTCCGGATTGCCGATATCCTCCTCATCCTGAAAAAACGCTTTTAGGGCCGTCATCGAAAATGCGTGGCCATGCCCATTCTCATCCGCCATTGCGAAGACCTCGAAGGCCTTGTCGGTGCGTGGCTGAGGCGAAATAGTCGGCAGCTTGATCGGGACGCCGAGACGCTCTGCCATCGGATAAATAGATTGCTTCCAGATCTGTGGCAAATAGGGGTCCTCGACGCGCAGAGTCGGTACCGGCTCGGGCCGAAGCTCGTAGGGGCGCCATGTGATCCCGATGTCTTGCCCTTGGATCACTTCTTCGACGATGTGCTCTGCCAGTAGGCAGTACGGGCAGACGTAATCGGTGTAGATGGTTATTTGTGTGTTCATGAGATTTCCTGTGGTTGTACATGCATATAATTAGCATTAAACCCCTGAGCTTGGGGATTTGGCTCGCGGCAGCCCGCCGTCTGGCATGACTATGCCTGGATGGTAAATGTTCACCATCGCTATCAGCTCGGAATAGCGTGGGTGAATACCAACTGACCTTCGCTGTAGTCCATTGTCATAGCCATCTATTGGAAGGCAGGTCAAGCAATTGCTTGCATGTGCAAGCATTAATAGGTTAGTGATTAATTTTTGAATGTCAATATGCTTGCGCATGCAAGTAAATTGGGTGTTTAGTTCTTCTCGGAGGGAATCTGTCGATAGCTGTTGGGAATATTGCTGGCAGGAAAAATTAATTACCGCTAACAGCGATTTAGTTGAGAAATAGAGCAAATTTTGGCTAAAATATGCATGTACAAATATCAGGGAAGCTAAAGTGAAAATGACATCACTCGTTTAGATGAGACCAATTATGATCCCCCAGTCTGTAGTTTGGCAGCAATTGAGAAACGTCTTTGAATCGGTAGAAAATCAGGTGGCTAAAGCGATGCAAAGAGAGCATGGCCTAGGGCTTACCGAATACAGGGCATTGAAACTGCTCTCAATAGCGCCAGATGCCGAGCTACGTATGCAAGAGTTGGCCTTAAAGCTGGGGCTGAATCAGAGTTCTGTGACGCGTTTGGTCGAGCGTATGGAGCGCAACGGGTATACCTTCCGTGATGTATGTCCAAATGATAAACGTGGCGTCTATACGGTTCTTACCAAACGTGGTCGGCAAGTACAGGCCGAGGCGGGAAAAGACTATGATAATTTCCTGGAATCTGCGCTTGATGAGGTGTCCGGACAGCAGGAAAATACCCATATAGTCAATTATTTACGTCAACTTACCTCAGAGGCCAATTGAAGACGAGCGGGAAATTGAGTACGGGCTGCTTGAAGGCGCACCATTTAAGATAATAACAGCGCCAACAGTTAACTGGATGGGGTAGTCGCTACTCGGCCTGAAAAGCGCTGCGGTGGAAATTGGCCGCTGCCTCGACTTCAGCAATACCGCAGCTGTCGGGGACGGGGATTGTCTGGCCAGCAAGGACGGCAAACACGGCGCGCGTGCCGTTGGCCAGCGACTCCAGGTTATACCCACCCTCCAGAATAAAGACCAGGCGGTCATCGCAGTGCTTCTCAGCCAGCTGCTGTAAGAAGCCGGTCAAGGCGCCAAACCCGTCGTAGGAAACATTGAGGGCCAAGTCGTGCCAGTGCGGGTCAAAGCCGGCGGAAACCAGAATGATATCGGGCTTAAACCATTCGGCCGCCGGAGCCAGAATATCCTGAAACGCCTTGAGAAAAGCCTCGTCACCGGCGCCGGCAGGCAGTGGAACATTGATGGTGGTACCTTCGCCCAGTCCGGCACCGACTTCTTCCAGATGACCCGAGCCTGGGTAGAAGGGGGCAGCCCGGTGTATGTCGAAAAACATGACATTGGGCTCGGCCCAAAAGATATCCTGAGTGCCGTTACCGTGGTGGGCGTCCCAGTCAACGATCAGCACGCGCTCACAGCCCAGGGCACTGCGGGCATGGGCCGCTGCGACGGCGACATTATTGAATAGACAGAAACCGCGGGCGCGAACCGGTTCGGCATGGTGTCCAGGCGGTCGAACAAGGGCAAAGGCGCTTTTAGCACGTTTTTCCACCACCGCTTCAACGGCGGCAATCGCGGTACCTGCTGCCACTTCCGCGGCGTCGATGCTGCCCGGTGAGACCGCCGTGGTGTCCACGTCCAGCCAGGCATTTTTACCGCGTAAACTAAAAATATCGGTCAAATAAGAGGTCGTATGCACCCGCGCCAACTGCTCATGGGTGGCCGCTTTGCCCCCTTCAAACGTCAGGCCTTCAATGGGGGCTTTTGTGAGGAGATGCTGTATGGCTTTCAAGCGGCCGGGGTGTTCAGGATATTTCCATGGCACCGGCAGGCCAGCCAGTAGATGACGAATGCGTTTATCGATGCGGTCATGTAAAAAGTCGGACTCGATATTGGGTTCGTGGGCAAGGACGCGATCATCATAGAAGGCGATAACGTTTTGCATGGTCATATACCTGAGTTAGGGCGCGCTCAGTACAGGCGTATCAGTTGTTGGCCCAAGCGCTAAAGAGATTGCTTACAGTAAGGCAGGCTTGGCGACGTTATACAATGCCATTATCCAGGCTGAACGCTAAGTAGAGCCCCAACTCTTCCACCTGGGTGGCAAAATCCTCCTGCCATCTTCCCTGCAGGATGAGAGGTGGCTGTACCCACCGCCAGCGCAGGCCGGAAACGATGCTTTCCACCGCTCGTCGTGTGCCGGTACCGTCAAGCCCGGCACGAATGTACAGGGCACAAGGCAGGCCCTGTTTTTCCTCTATGACGCCGTAGTAGCTGCGGTCGAAAAAATCCTTGAGCGCACCGCTCATGTAACCCAGGTTTTCCGTGGTGCCAAGCAGGATGCCATCGCAGGCAAGTACATCGTCAGGACCAGCCTTGAAAGGGGTCTTGACCACGCAGCGCACGTTTTCAAGGTCGGTGTGTGTGGCACCACGATAAGCTGCATCGCTGAGCGCCTGGGTGTTCGATGAAGGAGTATGGGCAACGATGAGTAGCTGTTTCATGAGGTAACCTGTGGGGATGAGATTTGCGTCGTTGCAGCAACATGCCACACTAACTATCCACCTGTTCCAAGAGCCTATATGCCCACGAATGCCATGATCAACGTGTATTACGATGCGATCTGCCCTGGCTGCCGAGAAGATCGACGGCGCTTTGAGCGCTGGGCAGGCAAGCGCGCCAGGGATATTGACTGGTTCGATGTGACCGAGCATCAGCAACGCCTGCGCGACAAGGGAATAGCGCCGGAAGCTGCCTTGCGCTCGCTGCATATTGAGCTGAGTGACGGCCGCATGATTGAGGGTATTGATGCCTATCGGTTACTCATGCAGCGGATACCGTTATTTTATCCCGCGGCATGGTTGATCGGTTTGCCTGGTATCAAGCAGGCGTTGCGTCGTTACTACGATCACTGGGTGGAGAAACGCTTGAAGCGTGAAGGTCGCTGGCCGCCCCAGTAAAGGACTTGTCACCTGATGACATTGACAACGCTGTGCTTTTCGACAAGGCTTTTGGCACTTCTCACTGGAAGATCAAGGAGAGAAATATGGCGTTTGCTCTATCTTCAATGCAGGTAACCAGCAGTGCCTTTGCGAATCATCAAGCGATTCCCGCAAAGCATAGTGCCGAGCAAGATGATGTATCGCCTGCACTGGCTTGGCAGGGCGCACCCGAAGGTACCAAGGGTTTCGCCGTTGTGTGCCACGATCCCGATGCGCCGCTGGTTAAAGACGGCACCTACGGGTTTGTTCATTGGGTGCTGTATAACCTGCCGGGCGATCTCAACGAGCTGAGTGAAAATACGGCGCTGGGCACCGCCGGTGCCAATGACTTCGGCAACCAGGGGTATGGTGGCCCCATGCCGCCAGAAGGCCATGGTACGCATTATTATTATTTTTGGGTGCTGGCGCTTGACCATCAAACGGCCTTGCCCGAAGGGCTGACACTCAACGAGTTGCTGCGTGAAATCGAGCCAAACCTGCTAGGCATGAACCGACTGGTCGGCACCTATCAGCGCGATTGACGCTGCCACGGCAACGGGGGAGTATCATTTTCCCCATCGTTCTCCGATGAAACCCGCGAACCCTCGCGGGTTTTTTTCGCGCAGCATCTCGCCCAGCAGTCTGATAGTTTCATTGAATGATAATGATTAGCTTTTTTGATGTTATCAGCGGCGAACGTGTCAGGAAATTGCGCTATTTGATAAGGAATTTGCAGAAGGGCTTCACATCAAATTTATACAGGACTAAAATGGTACTCAATTGAGTGGATAGGCCAAATGCAATGGCTAATGGGAGTCGACATGCTTAAGCTTTCCCGGCTGACAGACTATGCCGCCGTGGTCATGGCGCAGATTGCCCGTCAGTCACAGGCGTCACATGCGGCGGCAGACCTGGCCGATGCGGTGCAGCTGCCTCATCCGACGGTAAGCAAAACGCTCAAAATGCTGGTGAAAGCAGGACTTCTTGAGTCACAGCGCGGCGCCCAGGGCGGCTACCGGCTTGCCCGGCCTGCCTCCCAGATTTCGGCGGCAGACATTATCTCCGCCATTGAGGGCCCGGTGGCGATGACTGAGTGCAGCCAGGCGGAAGGTGACTGCGAGCTCGTGGCCACCTGTGGCGTGGCGGACAACTGGCAGCGCGTATCGCTCGCCATTCGCACACTGCTTGAAAGCGTGACGCTTGCGCATTTGGCCGACACCACACCGATCAAGCTACCCGTACAGCTACCAATTCAAAGCATAAGTCTATCGGCAGCTACCGCATGACCAGCATGACCGATACAGGCACTTATCTCTTATTGACGGCGAGCTAACCTCGCCACCCAACTGCCCGGAGGGTATGACCATGGCAACCGAAGAAATGGAACAGTTGGTTCGTCGCGATTACAAAGAAGGCTTTGTAACAGATATCGAAAGCGACACCCTGCCACCTGGCCTGGATGAAAACACCATCGCCTTTATTTCCAAAAAGAAAGGCGAGCCGGAGTGGATGCTGGAGTGGCGCTTGGAGGCGTTCCACAAATGGCAGGAAATGAAAGAGCCGTCCTGGGCGCACCTGAATTATCCGCCGATCGATTACCAGTCGATTTCCTACTTCAGTGCACCGAAGCGTCCCGAAGATCGTCCCCAGAGCCTCGACGAAGTCGATCCCAAGCTACTGGAAACTTACGAGAAACTGGGCATTCCGCTGCATGAACGGGCAGCGCTTGCCGGTGTTGCGGTAGATGCCGTGTTCGACTCGGTATCGGTGGCCACCACCTTCAAGAAGCAGCTCGCCGAGGCCGGTGTCATCTTCTGCTCGATCTCTGAGGCGATCCGTGACTACCCGGAACTGGTTAAGCAGTACCTGGGGACCGTGGTGCCACAGAACGACAACTATTTTGCGGCGTTGAACTCTGCCGTGTTCACCGACGGGTCCTTTGTCTTCGTGCCGGAAGGCGTGACCTGCCCGATGGAGCTGTCGACCTACTTCCGTATCAATGCCGCCAACACCGGTCAGTTCGAGCGTACGCTGATCATCTGTGAAAGCCGGGCTCAGGTTTCCTATCTGGAAGGCTGCACCGCGCCGATGCGCGATGAAAACCAGCTGCACGCGGCGGTGGTAGAGCTTGTCGCACTGGACGATGCCTATATCAAGTATTCCACGGTCCAGAACTGGTATCCCGGTGATGAAGACGGAAAGGGTGGCATTTACAACTTCGTGACCAAGCGTGGCGAATGCCGTGGCGCGCGTTCGCGGATCAGTTGGACCCAGGTTGAAACCGGGTCAGCCATCACCTGGAAGTACCCCTCCTGCGTGCTACGCGGTAAAGACAGTATCGGCGAGTTCTATTCTGTCGCCGTGACTAACGGCCGCCAGCAGGCTGATACCGGTACCAAGATGATCCACATCGGGGAGGGCACCCGTTCCTATATCGTCGCCAAGGGTATCTCTGCCGGTAAGAGCGATCAGTCCTATCGGGGGCTGGTGAAAATCGGCCCGCGCGCCAAAGGGGCCCGTAACTTTACCCAGTGCGACTCGCTGCTGATAGGTGACAAGTCAGGTGCGCATACCTTCCCGTACCAGGAAATAGGTAACAGCACGGCCAAAATTGAACACGAAGCGACCACGTCCAAAATTGGTGAAGACCAGCTGTTCTACTGCCAGAGCCGGGGTATCACCGAGGAAGACGCGGTCAGCATGATCGTTAACGGCTTCTGCAAGGACGTGTTCCAGGAATTGCCGATGGAGTTCGCGGTCGAGGCCGAAGCGCTCCTGAACGTGACACTGGAAGGCGCGGTGGGCTAAGCGCGCCACGGTACCAGACAACTTTTATGAGCGTCGCGTAAGCGATCTGTAAGCATTTGAAGGGTTTTTACTATGTTGGAAGTTAAAGATTTACACGTCACCGTCGAAGGCAGCGAGATTCTCAAAGGCCTCAGTCTGACAATCAACGAGGGTGAAGTGCATGCGCTGATGGGCCCTAACGGCGCGGGTAAATCCACGTTGTCGGCGGTAATTGCGGGCAAGGATGGCTACGAGGTCACCCAGGGCAGCATTACCTTCAAGGGTCAGGACGTGCTGGAAATGGAAATCGAAGAGCGTGCCCAGGCGGGCCTGCTGTTGGGTTTCCAGTACCCGGTCGAAATTCCCGGGGTGAAAAATATCTACCTGCTCAAAGCCGCCCTCAACGCCCAGCGTGCCGCGCGTGGTGAAGACGAGTTGCCAGCACCTGAGTTCATGAAGCTGGTGAAAGAGAAGCTTGGCCTGATGAAGATGGATGCCAGCTTTTTGCAGCGTGCGGTCAACGAAGGCTTTTCTGGCGGCGAGAAGAAGCGCAACGAAATTCTGCAAATGCTGGTGCTGCAACCCAAGCTCGCCATGCTTGACGAGATTGACTCGGGGCTTGATATCGACGCCATGAAAGTCGTTGCCGACGGGGTCAACAGCCTGCGCGCCCAAGACCGCGCGATTCTGCTGGTGACCCACTACCAGCGCCTGCTCGATTACATCGTCCCGGACAAGGTTCACGTTCTGGTCGACGGGCGCATTGTCAAAACCGGCGATGCAGAGCTTGCCAAAGAGCTGGAAGCCAACGGGTACGAAGGCATTGAGGAGTCTGCGGCATGAGCGACACGCAAACGTTTTTGGACACGCTGAACGCGCGTAGCCAACAGCGCGATGCAGAGCCGACCTGGATCGCGGCTCGCCGCCAGGCTGGCGCGGCGCGCTTCGAGGCTGTTGGCTTCCCCACTCGCCGTGATGAAGAGTGGAAATACACCGATGTTCGCTCTATTGCCCAGGGCAATTTTGCCCTGGCGGAAAGTGCCGAGTTCTCCCAGGCCCAGGCAGCCGCATTGACGCTGCCCCTGGATGCCTACCGGCTGACGTTTGTCGACGGCGTGTTTTCATCAGCGCTGTCTGATCTGGAGGCACTGCCCGATAGCGTTCAGATGCTGCCGTTGTCCAAGGCCCTGACCGACAATCATGAAGCCGTTGGCGGGCCGCTGGGTCGTCTGACAAGCGTTGATTTTTCCGCCTTTGCGGCACTCAATACGGCGTTTATGGAAGAAGGTGCCGTGGTACGCATCGCACCGGGGACAGTGGTGGAAAAGCCCATTCTGCTGCAATTCCTTTCCCGTGCCGGTACGCCAGTGATGAGCCATCCGCGTATTCTGGTAGAAGCCGGTAGCCGCAGCGAAGCGACGCTGATCGAACATTATGCCGGTCAAACCGATGCCACGAATTTCACCAACGTGGTGGCTGAGCTGATGCTGGACCGTGGTGCGATTCTGAACCACTACAAGCTTCAGGAAGCCCCGCTGGGCGATATGCACGTGGCGAGTATCCATGTCGAGCAAGGCCGCGATACCCGGTACAGCTCCTACAACCTGAATCTGGGCGGTGCGCTGGTGCGTAACGACCTGATCAGTGACTTGAACGGCCAGGGGGCTGAAACCAACTTCCTCGGGCTGTTCTTTGGCCAGGGTCGCCAGCATGTCGATAACCACACCAAGGTCAATCATAATGCGCCGCTGACGTTCTCCAACGAGAACTACAAGGGCATTCTGGATGACCGTGCCCACGGCGTGTTTAACGGCAAGGTATATGTCAAACGCGACAGCCAGAAGATAGAAGGTTTCCAGAGCAACCAGAACCTGCTGCTTTCCGACCGTGCTCACATCGACGCCAAGCCTGAGCTTGAAATCTACGCGGACGACGTCAAGTGCTCCCACGGCACGACCACCGGCCAGCTTGATGAAGAAGCCATCTACGCATTGCGCACCCGGGGAATCGACGAAGCGACCGCTCGCGGTCTACTGACACTGGCGTTTGCCGGTGAAGTGCTGGAGCAGGTGGCGCTGGATGCCGTGGCCGAGCGCGTGGAACTTGCCGTCGCCGGTAAATTGCCAGAGCGTTTCAACCTTGCCGGGTTGGTAGAAGCAGCGGTTTCGCTCAACGACTAATCAAGGAGCTATCGATGCCCCATACCGTGATTGAGACGCCCTTGGAGCAAGACAGCGCGCGCTATGACGTGGCCGCGCTGCGCCGGGAATTCCCGGTGCTTAGCCGCGAAGTTAACGGCAAGCCGCTGATCTACCTGGACAATGCGGCGACCAGCCAGACGCCGCAGCCAGTGATAGACGTATTCAGCGATTACTACTCGCGCTATAACGCCAACATTCACCGTGGTCTGCACACCCTGGCCGATGAGGCCACCGCGGCGTTTGAGGGTACGCGTCAACGGGTGAAAGGGTTTCTCAATGCGGAAGACGCGCGTCAGATTATCTTTACCCGAGGCACCACCGAGGCGATTAACCTGGTGGCGCAAAGCTGGGGGCGCACCCAACTGCATCCTGGCGATGAGGTGCTGATATCGATGCTGGAGCACCATTCCAACATCGTGCCCTGGCAACTGCTGGCAGCCGAGCGCGGGTTTACCATCAAGGTCATTCCCGTGGACGCAAATGGCGCGCTGGATATGGACGCCTATCGGGAACTGTTGAGCGAGCGTACCAAGCTGGTCGCAGTCAATCACGTGTCCAATGCGTTAGGTACGATCAATCCCGTTAAAGAGATGACGTCGCTGGCGCATCAGTTTGGCGCCTTGACCCTTGTTGATGGCGCCCAGGCCGCGCCGCATCAACGGGTTGACGTGCAGGACATCGATGCTGATTTCTATGCCTTCTCGGGGCATAAGGTCTACGGGCCTACCGGCGTTGGTGTGCTGTATGGCAAAAAAGCGTTGCTGGAAGCGATGCCCCCCTGGCAGGGCGGCGGTGAGATGATCGACACCGTTTCCTTTGACGCGGGCACTACCTTTGCTGCTATTCCGCACAAGTTCGAGGCGGGGACGCCGGCGATTGCCGAAGTCATTGCCTTGGGCCGCGCCCTTGAGTGGATGGAAGGTGTCGGGGTCGAGGCGATTAGTGCCTGGGAAGGCGTTTTGCTTCATCATGCCACCCAGGCGGTCAGCCAGGTGGAGGGGCTACGTATTCTGGGTACCGCACCGAACAAGGCAGGCGTGCTATCCTTCGTGGTTGACGGGGTACATGCCCAGGATATTGGCCTGTTGATCGACCAGTTGGGCGTGGCAATCCGCACGGGGCATCACTGCGCTCAACCGCTCCTGCATCACTTCGGGGTAGAAGCAACGTGTCGGGCCTCATTTGCTGCGTATAATACCCTTGAAGAGGTAGAAACCTTTGTAGCGGCGCTCAACCGCGTTATCGGAATGGTGCGCTAAGGGAGCTTATGGATATCGAGCAAGTAGCCAGTTTGCAGCGTGGACAAAGCTTACCGCTTCAGCGCGATGTGGAAGCGATCGCGATACCGTTTGGCAGCACCGAGCAGTTGCCGGAAGATAGCGTCGTAAGCGTCATGCAGGCCAAGGGCAGTACGGTGAGTGTCGGCTTTGAGGGGCGGTTGTTCTTGATTGAAGGCAGCAACCTGGATGCGTTGGGGCTTCCTCCATTGCCGCGACCAACGCTGCACGAAGATGCCACGGAAGACGAAATCGAGCAGTTCGTCTGGGATCAACTGCGGACATGCTTTGACCCTGAGATACCTGTCAATATCGTCGACCTGGGGCTGGTTTACGGCTGCAGGATCGAGCGACTGATCAGCGGTGAACGGATGGTGACCATTCGTATGACGCTTACCGCCCCTGGTTGTGGCATGGGCGATGTGATTGCTGCCGACGCGCGTAACAAGATCCTTGGCGCGCCGCAGATCAGCAAGGTGCATACCGAGATTGTCTTCAGCCCGCCCTGGAGCCGTGACATGATGAGCGAAGAGGCGAAGCTTGAGCTGGGTATGTTTTAACGGCGGGACGGCGCGCTAAATGCGTATACCGCTGATCAGATGGATATCGCGTATGTTAATGTCGCTGGGAGCCTTGCTGCTTCTGGCGACATTGCTATTTGTAGGTGCCAATCTATGGATTCTGGGGCGAACAAGCGCTTATATCCATGAGCAACTTCCCCAGTGTGTACCCACCGAGGTAGGGATCGTCTTTGGTACCTCGAACTGGACACGCAGCGGCATGCGCAATCCTCATTTCCATGCGCGAATGCGCACCGCCGCCCGGTTGGTTGACCATCAAAAAGTACAGCATCTGCTGCTGTCGGGCGATAATCGTACTCAGGCCTATAATGAACCCCGCGCCATGTGGCGAGACTTGACGCGCCGAGGCGTAGCCCCTGAGCAGCTGACAATGGACTTTGCCGGTTTCAGTACCTACGACACCCTGGCAAGAGCCCGCGACGTTTTTCAGCTGGACCAGGCGGTATTGATTACCCAGGACTGGCACTTGCCCAGGGCGATCTTCATCGCCCAGGCATTGGGCATGGAGGTAACGGGCTGTGTCGCTGAAGAGCGCGATGGAGCGGGTGGCTGGCACGTGCTGATGCGCGAGTGGGCAGCCAGGGTGGCCACGCTCGGTGATTTGTATATCTGGGGGCGCGAGCCTTACTTTCTAGGCCCGCCGGAGCCTATTCAAACCTTACCCGAGCGCACGAATTAGCGGCTTGTTTTGCGTTTTTGCAGCTCGTATAGCTCGCGGATCAGCTGACGACAGCCCTTCATGCAATCTTCGATAACCGGCTCGATAGGGGCGGGTAGCGGATGAGTGAAGAGCGTTGACAACGCCTGCATCAAGACGCGCTCCTGCTCCAGCAGCTCGTTGATCAGCACTTGACTGTCGTTGCCGACAAAACTTTTCAGACGGCTCCAGAGCCATAGAAAGTCGTCGCGCTCAACGTCAGCGTCCCGGGGCAGCATCTTCAGATGCGTCCGTGCCAGGTCCTGCAACTGGTGCATGGATTCTAGGCGTGCAGCGTAATGCGGCTTCAATGCTTCGCGCAGGGAAGGTCGCAGGCGTTCTATATTGTCCTGGAAATAATCAATGCTATCGGCCAGCGCTTCCAATGCGCTGTCCATCGCCACTTGGCGATTGTCGAGAAACATGAGCGTCTACCTCCTTCGGTGACGCAGATTGTGGCGGGGGTGCGCTAGATTTGCCACCCCCTTGACGAATTATTTTTGCGCAGACCGGTTAGCCTTTTGGCTTGGGTGGTGCTTTACGCGCCGGCATGGCATTTTTTTCGATGTGTTCAATAATCATGCTGGCGATGTCTTTGCCCGTGGCACTTTCGATGCCATGCAAACCGGGGGAGGAGTTCACCTCCATGATCACCGGGCCATGATTGGAGCGCAGCAAATCGACACCCGCAACCCGCAGCCCCATGGCCTTGGCCGCACGGATGGCGGTGGAGCGCTCTTCAGGCGTAATCCGGATGACGCTGGCGGTGCCGCCGCGGTGAAGGTTCGAACGGAATTCACCGTCGGCCGCCTGACGCTTCATGGAGGCCACGACTTTATCACCGATCACGAAACAGCGAATATCGGCACCGCGTGCTTCCTTGATGTACTCCTGCACCATAATGTTGGCTTTCATGCCCATAAAGGCTTGAATAACCGACTCCGCCGCCTGATTGGTTTCAGCCAACACCACGCCAATGCCCTGGGTGCCCTCCAGCAGCTTAATGACCAGCGGGGCACTCTTTACCATGGTGATCAGGTCGGGAATGTCATCCGGCGAGTGGGCAAAGCCGGTAATGGGAAGCCCCAACCCTTTGCGTGACAGCAATTGAAGCGAGCGCAGCTTATCCCTTGAACGCGTAATCGAGACGTTATCGTTGATAACGTAAGTACCCATCATTTCGAACTGACGGAGCACCGCGCAGCCATAAAAGGTGACGGATGAACCAATCCGCGGGATGACCGCGTCGAAAGGCTCGATTTCCTGACCCTTATAGTGAATCGACGGGTGGTGTGAGGCAATGCTCATATAGCAGCGCAGGGTGTCAACCACTCGCGCAGTGTGTCCACGACTTTCAGCGGCTTCCACCAGGCGGCGCGTGGAGTAGAGGTTGCGATTACGGGAAAGCAAAGCGATGTGCATGCGAAACTCCAAGCCTAGTCGAAGGGGCGTAGTGAAAGAGGAAGTGGAAAACCAGCGTGGAATGCTAACAAACTTAAGGTTCGCCGTGTAAAAACGCAGCCCCCGGTGCCACCAGCAAACGGCGCATTGCACGCCGCCCCAATAGCATGGGGTGTCGCATATTGCTGCGGTCCGCAAGGCTTAGCTCAACCGGAAAGTTGAGGTCACCCAGGCGCATTGGAGTGCGGATCACATAACGCCATTCAGCGTGTCCGTTCGAGCTGGTCACCCGTCGGCGATCGTGTAAATGCACCTTCAGACGGTGAGCCGGGGTTTCAGGCCCACCGCTATGGGTAATAAAGCTGACCCATAGCTGACCTTCTTCATCTTCATGGGTCTGGATCTCCTCGGCGTGCAACGCCGAGGTACGCGCCCCTGTGTCTGCTTTGCAGCACAGATGAAGTCCCAGATCTGGCAAATAGACCATTTCACGACGGCCAATCACCGCTTTGGCCTGGTAAGGGAGTTCTTTCAAAACGACTCCTTAGGAAGCCGACGATTGACGATAGCCTTCTTCACGTTCATCGGGCGTTCCTTAGCAACATCAGTAATCAACCCTGGCCGCTATCGGCCGACAATTCAGCTACGCGGGCGTGGATCCTTGAGCCTTCCGGTGCATCACGCAGCGCCATCAGTAATGGCAAACGTAGCCGGGGAATCAGTGCCAAGTCTTTTACCATCGCAATAAAATCGGTGCGTTCATCATCAGCCAGGCGCGACAGGAAAAGCGGCAGGCGTTCGCCGTCTTCCAGATGTGACCAGCCCCTGCCCGCCATCGCCGCCAGTACGTCGGGGCCACTGGTGGTCTCATCGCGGAGCAACTGAGCATACCAATTGCCTGCTTCGTCGGTGTCCGTCGCTCCGACGGCCCGCACGCAGGCACATAGCATTTCAAGATCACCTGCAATGATGGCTTTTTCACCCCGCTGGCGCAATGCGGCGACCAGGCTGCTGGGCAAAGGCTGATGCTCCAGGCAAAGGCAAAAGGCCTGAGCAACCCCTGTGGGCAAACGGGCGAACTGGGTGGCTAATCGTTCTGCCGTCTCTTCATCGAGGCGGACTACCACGTCGGCGATACCCTGTAACCCCAACTGTTGCCAGTCTAGCGCCTGTGGATCGCGTAGGTAAGCGTCGACGGGTTCAAAATACCGACTGGCAGGCAAGTCAAGCGCATTGGTTGCCCGGGCATTAAGCATCGCCTGAAAAGGGGCGCTCGGGGTAAAGGCGAGCGGGTTGTCCTTCATCAGGTTGTCAACTTCCGAGCCGTGCCCCTGACCCAACTGCGAGACGTTGCGGCCGAGGGTTTCAAGCAGCCGGTTCAGAAACGCATCGCGCTGGGCGGGCACCAGGTGGCCTTCCTCGTCCAACGGCAGAGCCAGAAACCAGATTGCCGGTTCGGGCATATCACCCAGACGAAACACAATGGCCACGCGCGCCTGACCTTGCCAGGGTTCAGGCCATGGGCTTTGGGCATTTTCCAGCTGGCGCAGTGCATCAATGGGGCACGGGGTGACGCGCCGTCCCATATGATAAAGCGACACACTGGCTCCGCTGCGCTGAAAAAACTCGTCTAGGGTGCGAATTGGTTGCATAACTTCCTTTCCCATTGCAAGCCTGCACTCTACCTTGCGGATAGCAGCCTGTCAGCCGTAGGCACCCATAATATCACGCCTTTTTTACTGTCTGGTTAAAAATTAAACAGTCATCGCCAACCCGCATGGGAAACGCGGATGCGATACCTTTCCATAGCTTATCCACAGTCTCTTGCAGGTTTTCTGTGAATCTGTGAATAACGAAGATCCCGGTGGATGAGTGGCAACTCATCCATAGAGTAGGGATAATGCTTGTTTAATTATCTGATTTAACATAGGTGGTTTATGGGTGCACATCGCGAGCTTCATACCGCGCTTCTTGACCTTGAAGCGACGCTAAAGGCCGCTGACCTATGGCGTATGCCAACCCCAGAAGCAGCGGCTTTTTCCAGCCAGCAGCCGTTCTGTGTCGATACAATGTCGCTGCTCCAGTGGCTGCGCTTTGTGTTTATCGCGCGCCTGGAGTCGCTGGCTGAAGCGGGTGGGCCGATGCCCGCCAAATGCGAGGTGGCGCCCGCCGTGGCGGCCTATTTGCAGCAGGAGCAAACACCTGCCCATCACCAGTTGCTCGTTGTGCGGGCTGTGGAGAGAGTGGATAAGGTCGTCACTGAAAACTGAAGGCCGTTGTAACAACAAAGCCCGCCGCAAGGCAGGCTTTGTGGATAACGCCTGAGAGGTTATTGGCTGTCAGCCTAGAAGCGATAGCTGAGGCCACCCATAACCACGACAGGGTCGATCTCAACGGTACCGGCCGCTGCACCGTCAACGCTGGCATCGGTATCGATGTCGATGTACCAGGCCGCGGCGTTCAACGCCCAGTGGTCATCAATCAGCAGGTCGACGCCTACTTGCCCCGCTGCACCCCAGGAGTCATCCAGATCTAAATCGCCAATCGCGAGCTCTTCATCGGAGAAATGGGTGTAGTTGATACCCGCGCCGACATAAGGCTGTACCCGGGACTGTGTGCCGCCCAGCGGGTAATACTGCATTGTCAGGGTTGGCGGCAAGTGCTTGGTGGAAGCGATATTACCGCCGTTCAGGTGGATATCGTGCTCGAACGGCAGCGCGGCCAATAGCTCCACGCCGACTTTATCGAGGAAGCGGTAGCCCAAGGTGAACGCAAAATCGGTTTCATCCTGTACATCCACGGCCAGCGCACCGTTGGCCAGTGAGCCGTTGTCGCTTTTAGGAGCGACTTTGGCAACACCCACGCGGGTAAAGAAATCACCCGCGCCGTAAGCGAATGCCTGGCTGCTGGTCATCAACGCAGAAGCGGCAACGGTGGATACAAGTAGGGTAGGCAGGGCGGCTTTACGCATGGGGGCACTCCTGATGTTAAAACAGACAGTTTCAAACGACTCGTTGCAACGCTGGACGGCTATTCGATAGCCGCTTAACGATGTGGCCAGTGTAACGAGATCCAGGGAGTGGATTATTGATCCAGGGCAAGGGTTGCTGGGTAGTTGCTATGCCCTAAAGAAGATGCCCCTCAGGCTGGCATAAAAATGCAAGCCACGCCTCGCAACAAGCGCGTGATTGCGGGCGCTATGATAACGTATATGTACCTAAAGGCGTATATTAGTTGAGAATTGAACATGCAAGAGATGCGTCATGGCCGGAATCACAGCAACTGAGGCGCGCAGCATTTGGCCACTAACAAGGAAAGGTCATGCGGTAGGGGGGACAATCCTGATCTGTGTTTGCTGAGCTCTGGAGGAGGATGGGTGGCATTGGCCCGACGTTCACCTTTTTTAAGAACTGATTGTCTACTTAAAGCCCTAAAACCGACTCCTCACCGAATAAGCCGACCATATATAAGCAGTGAAGATACAACCATTGCTCCACCGATAATCGTTAATAAGCTCAATGGTGCATCGTAGACAAGATAGTCTAATAAATATGTAATAACAGGCACCAAAAAAAACAGCGTTGAGACCTTGCTTGCTTTGTCCCCTTTCAGCATGTATACCAGCAAAAGCACGGCCCCCACTGAGACCACGACAATCATCCATAGCGCTGAAAAGATAAATTGTGGCGTTAGTTTTGCGTCAAAACCATAAAGTCCAACCCCAAAAGCGAAGATGGCAGAGGATAAGCAGTATTGAACCAGCACCGAACTCATTACATGAACGTTGGTATGCTTCTGTAGGATAGTGCCAAACGTCATTGCCAATACGGATAAGCTGGCGAATATAAGTCCGGGTACCGTAACAACATCTACCGCACCGCCCCCTGTGACTGCAATCACCAGTCCGACAAATCCAAGAAGCAGCACCATATAGCCTTTGCCACCAATGCGTTCCAGCGCAAGCACAGGGGTGAGTAAAGGTTGGCATCCAAGTACAATAGCAAGCATGCCGGGCGACAGGTCGTGAGCGATAGAAGCAAAGAAGAACCCCTGATAGAGGACCTGCAAAAAAAGCCCCACGAATAAGAGCCGAATCCAGGTTGGCCTGGGCATTGAAAGCAAGCTCCGAATCTCGGCCGGAAGAAGCGTAGCCAGTAATATCGTCATCACCAGCAAGGCGCCAAGAGACCTGACTAGGAGGAAGGACAGTACAGAAGAGTCCTGTAAACCAGCTTTAACAAAAAGGGCACCACTGCTCCACATGGCTAGAAAGAGCAGTGGCGCCAAACGGGCAAGATTGAAACTGACCATAATGGAGTCACTCACCAACTGGCGATTGAAAAGCGCTCACCCAAATTTCGGTTCTCAATCAAATAGTGCTTAAGCGCTTTCGCCTTGGCTGCGACCTCTTCATCGTTTTTGCTCAATGCGGCATCAATTATCCAGTCATAGCATTCTGATACGGGTATATCGTAAGTGAAATGGAATTTTGATGCGGCAAATATTATATCTTTAAAGGTTTGTTTGTTTAACATCTTGGCTATGCTTGCCACAATTTCATTTTTTTCGATTGAACTGACTGTATTTCTTTTTACATAGGTCGGTTTGACACCTTCTTCGTACCTTGCTGATTCGTTGAAAATATCACGAGGATCAAAATCTCCCTGAAAAACAAAATCAAGGCAGATTGCCATACGGCTTTTGTTTGAAAAATTAATGGCAGCGTGATCTTTGGCCGCGTCAAGGAACCATACTTCTCCTTTGCGCATCTGGAACACACCGCCTTCATCAGAGTGGTAGGATTCAGGGTTATTTTCAAGCATCATAAAAACTCGAAAGTAGCGTTCAGTTTCACCGTCCATTTAAACAAAATCTCGATGCGGGATAACCATTCCGTCAATCAAGTTTCTAGCTCTAACCATAATTAGATTTTTAATAGAAAAATTATCTTCGATAATTTTATTTATCATTTGGCATTTTTTGAGGTGCGACGTCGGTATTGCTATTTCACAGTTTCGAAACTGTGTGTCATAGTCATGTCCTGATGCATTAAACAACGAGATGTTTTTCCAATACCCTTGTGCAAATTCATCATACTCTTCATGGATCTTGGGTAGATTGTTGAGGTATTCAATTTCGCTAGAAAGGTTGACTGCGTCAAGGTCGATTTTTGCCACAATAAAAGACATAGCTTATACTCCACTTGAAAGTTTGGAAGATTGTTTTTAACCCTAGCTGTCAAAGTGGGGAAATCCCAGCGAATAATGTTGATAGGTGGGTATCAATATTTTAGATATGGTGACTGCCCTATTCTTATGGGATATTAATCCATAGAATAACTAAAATACCTTTTATAAAGCATGGTGGGCATGGGGAGAGCAGAGGTTGAAGCAGAGTATGGGGCACTGAGTGCCAGAAAAGATCTTTTTAAGAAAGTGTTTGGGGATACTTGAAACCGCAGGTGCTGCACTTATTATTACTTGAATTCAGGACTAGGAGTGCCAAATGGATCTAGACATCGATTGCTTACGCACCTTCATCGCCGTGTCTGAGCTGAGCAGCTTCACCAAAGCTGCCGTACGCCGTCATCGTGTACAGTCTGCAATCAGCTGGCAGATAAGGAAGCTGGAGCTACAGTTAGGAACGCCGCTTTTCACAAGGCATAGCGGCGGTGTGTCACTCACAAAAGCTGGCAAGCAGTTACTCAAGCGGGCTAAAGAAATTCTCGAAATAAACGAGCTGGCGCTAAATGAATTGTCTGGTGTCAGCGACGACCAAAAGGTGACAATCGGAACCAGCGATGTATTCTTGGCAAGTTTCATACCGGACTTGCTTAGAGCGTGCTGTGACTCTCATCCAGGAATAAGTATAGAAGTTGTCTCTGGATATAGTGATGAGATTTGGCGTGCTTATTCAACAGGCGAGGTTGATATTGCACTTACTCAGAATTGCCCTGAGTCTATTTCAAGCAGGCTGTTGTTGACCACACCGATGGTATGGATAGCACCAAATGCCCAATTTTCTTGGCAAGAGAAGAGGTTGAGGATTGCCTGCTTTACTGATGGTTGCTCCGACCGATCCATGATCCTCAATGCCCTCGATAGCAACGGGTTAGATTATGAGATTGTCTTTTCGTCATCAAACCTTGCTGGTGTTTTATCAGCAGTAGCAAATAATCTCGCTATATCGGCGATCCCACATGTTGCGGTAACTGATGATGTCTACAAACTGGAAAACAATAATTTTTTACCGAACCTAGGAAGTATTGATATCTCTGTATCAGCTAACTGTACAAATCCAGATAGTCCGGTGAGAATGGTAGAAGAAATGATTGTTGGTTTTTTTGAATATAAAAACAATATAAGTAAATCAGTGGTTAAGGCATGTTAACGCTCCTTCTTCTATCATTTTAAAAGTTCTTAAGCCGACTTTTTAGTTCTGTAGAACTCCGTTACAGGTGGCGACTGAATGACCTTGTGTCTTTCATTGGGGAGACGCCAGTATTGGCGTCTCCCGACCACGTTAGATCACGTTCAGTAGCGATCCTATTCAGCCGTTGCCAATAAGCTCGCGTTGCCGCCCGCTGCGGTGGTGTCGATGCACAGATGGCGTTCCACCACGTAGCGTTCCGGCGAAACGGTCTGGGTCTCGAGCTGGATGACGGCGCCGTCGCGCTTGGCCAGCGCAATGCGCAGTTCGCGGGTCCAGTCGCTGTTGCCCGCGGCGGCGACCGCCGCAATACCTTTGACCTCACTCAATGTCTCGGTCGAGACGCTTCCGTCGAGCCCCGCGACTGGCGCACCGGCATCGATCAGCGGCTTCACTGCCTGTTCGGCGCCTGGCGCGACCAAGACGGCCGCACAGCCAGTGCCAAGAGCCTGTGCGGCCTGGGCGATGGCAACATCCAGGGTTGGCCCCAGGCACAGCACCATGCCCTTGGGATACATCGCCAGACGATTGCTTTCACCCGTTGGCCCCGGCAGTGTCTGCGGGGTCATATCCAGCGCTGCCGTCTCATTGAGCGCCTTGCGGATCACACCGCCTTTGCCGGAGAGCGCCTTGCGCAGTACCTCGATGCGATTGGGGCGTACCGCCCAGTTGCGCGCATCCAACCCGTCGATGGCGGATTGGAGATCGCCCAGTGATACGGTTTTTTCGTGTGGCGCCTCAGTGCGTTCGGCGTCTGCGGTGCGGCGGAAGCGCGTCACGTAGAGCGGGCCGCCGGCCTTGGGTCCGGTGCCTGAGAGGCCCTCGCCGCCGAACGGCTGGGAGCCGACGATGGCGCCGATCTGGTTGCGGTTGACATAGACATTGCCGACATGGATGCGCTCGACGATCTGCTGCACGCGGTCATCGATACGGGTATGCAGGCCGAAGGTCAGCCCGTAGCCCTTGCCGTTGATGTCGTCGACCACCTTGTCGATATCCCGCGCCTTGAAGGTGGCCACGTGCAACACCGGGCCAAAGATTTCACGCTCGAGATCCTCGATGCCGCCAACATCGATCACCGCCGGGGTAACGAAGGTGCCGGTCTCCGGCGCGGGTAGCTTCTTCAGCACCTTGCCAGCCTTCTCCTGCGCCGCTACATAATCGCTGATTTCCTGTTGGGCATCGGCATCAATCACCGGCGATACGTCAGTATCGGTATTCCAGGGATCGCCGATGGTCAGTGCGTCCATGGCACCGTAGAGCATGTTGAGCAACCGGTCCCGGGCCTCTTCCTGGACATACAGCATGCGCAGCGCGGAACAGCGCTGACCAGCCGACTGGAAGGAGGAGATCAGAATATCGCGTACCGCTTGCTCGGTGAGCGCCGTGGAGTCGACGATCATGGAGTTGAGTCCGCCGGTTTCGGCGATCAGTACGGCATCAGGCCCCGCGTTCTCGGCCAGCGCCTTGTGGATGATCTGTGCCACCGGGGTCGAGCCGGTGAAGCAGACACCGGCAATACGCGGATCGCTGGTCAACGGGCCACCTACCGTCGGGCCATCGCCCGGGAGTAGTTGCAGCGCCGCTTCGGGCAAACCGGCTTCGCGCATCAACTCGACGGCACGGGCCGCGATCAGAGGCGTCTGCTCGGCGGGCTTGGCGAGTACTGCGTTACCGGCCACCAGGGCGGCCGCGATCTGCCCGGTGGTGATGGCCAGGGGGAAGTTCCACGGACTGATGCAGACGAAGATACCGCGGGCGCTGCCGGGCTCTTCCGCTTCCAGCCGCTCGCCTTCGTTGGCGTAGTAGCGTAGGAAATCCACTGCCTCACGCACTTCGGCGATACCATCGAACATCATCTTGCCCGCTTCGCGGGTGGTGATCACGGTCAGTTCGGCGATGTGTTCTTCGTAGAGGTCGGCGGTGCGGCGCAGTACCGCGGCGCGTTCTGTCACAGGGCGCGCCGACCACTCTTTGAAGCCTTCCTCGGCGGCGTCGAGGGCCGTGGCGACCTCTTCCGGGGTGGCTTCATGCACTTTGCCGATTACCCGAGTGCCGTCGGCGGGGGAGACCGCATCACGCGCCGGGCCCTTGGGAGCCGGGTTGCCTGCTAGCATCGGGCCTGCGGTCCAGGTGGCGTTGGCAAAGGTTTCACGCGCATCGAGCAGCGGCAGGATCGAAGCGGGCTCGTTGATGCGGTAGCCCTTGGAGTTCTTGCGGTCGGGCTCGAACAGCTCGCTGGGCTGGCGGATCAAGGGGCTTGAAACGTCATTGCCGAGCTGCTTAAAGCCTTCAATGGGATCCTTCGAGACCTCGCTGGGCGGAATTGAGCTATCCACCACTTGGTTGACGAACGAGGAGTTGGCGCCGTTCTCCAGCAGGCGGCGAACCAGGTAGGCCAGCAGGTCGCGGTGCGCGCCGACCGGGGCGTAGATGCGACAGTGCGTGCCCTCTGACTCTTTAACGATGTGGTGCAGCGATTCGCCCATGCCATGCAGGCGCTGGAACTCGTAGCTGTCCTTGTCGTCGCCCGCCATCTCGACAACGGCGGCGCAGGTGTGGGCGTTGTGGGTCGCAAACTGCGGGTAGATGCGGTCGCGCCGGTCGAGCAGCATTTGCGCGCAGGCCATATAGCTGACATCGGTGTTGACCTTGCGGGTGAAGACAGGGAAGGTCTTGACGCCCATCTCCTGGGAGAGCTTGATCTCGGTATCCCAGTAAGCGCCTTTCACCAGGCGTACCATGATCTTGCGGTCATACCGCTCGGCGAGTTCGTAGAGCGTCTCGATCATCGGCGCGGCGCGGCGCCCGTAGGCTTGCACGACCACCCCAAAGCCGTCCCAACCGTCCAGGCTGGGGTCGGCCATTAGCGCCTCGATCACGTCGAGGGAGAGATCCAGCCGATCCTGCTCTTCGGCGTCGATATTGAAACCGATATTGGCCTTGGCTGCCTGCTGCACCAGTTCCTTGGCGCGGGGCAGAAGTTCCGCCATTACCGTTTCACGGTGGGTATATTCATAGCGCGGATGCAGCGCCGAGAGCTTCACCGAAATGCCGGGGCTACCGCGTACATCGCCCTTGGCCTGTTCGGCGATGGCCGAGATCGCCTTGGCATACGCCTGGTGATAGCGGACGGCATCTTCATCGGTGCGCGCTGCTTCGCCCAGCATGTCGTAGGAGTAGGTGTAGCCCTGTTTCTCGAGTTCGCGGGCATTCTTCATGCCTTCATCGATAGTCTGGCCGAGCACGAACTGGCGGCCAAGAATCTTCATCGACTGGCCAACTGCTTTACGCACGACCGGCTCGCCCATGCGGCGCACCAGGCCCCGCAGCGCCCGTGTGGGCCCCTTGGGGTCCTCTTCCAGTACCTTGCCGGTCAGCAGCAATGCCCAGGTCGAGGCATTGACCATTGAAGACGAGGACTTGCCCAGGTGGGCGCCCCAGTCGGAGGGTTCGATCTTGTCGTGGATCAGGTCGTCGATGGTTTCCGCATCGGGCACACGCAGCAACGCCTCTGCCAGGCACATGAGGCCAACGCCCTCGGTGGTCGAGAGCCCGTACTCGGCCAGGAATGCCTCCATCATTGAGGGCGACCTTTCCTTGCGCACACGCTCTACGTACTTGGCACCAACGGCGGCGACTTGCTTGCGGTCATCCTCCGACAGCTTGATACGCTCGATAAGCCCGTGCAGTACATCTGCCTCATTGGCGTCGTAATTCTTGCGAATGCGTGAGCGCAGGTCACTCACGTCGCTATGCAGATGAGGGTTGGCTTCGTTCATAGGGATCTCTCCTTGCTAGCCGACACGTAACGTTACTGCGTCGGTTAGGGTTTAGTCGGTCTTTTGGCAGCAAACACAAAAGATCAAACCAACAGAGGGCTCCTGGGGGAGCCCTCCTGATACGTTGAATGTATCCTGCGCGCTCTTGCTAGCGGGTAATGTGCTGATATTCACCGGCATCTGCAGTGGCACTGCTTACCACCAGGATGGCAAGGAAGGCTGCGATGAAGCCGGGAATGATCTCGTAAATGCCCGGGCCACCCATGAAGGAAGCGTTCCAGCCCAGGGCAATCCAGATCATGACGGTGGCGGCACCCACGACCATGCCAGCAATGGCGCCATTGCCGTTGGTACGTGACCACATCAGCGACAGGATGATCAGCGGGCCGAAGGCGGCGCCGAAGCCTGCCCAGGCGTTACTGACCAATCCGAGTACCTGCGAGTCTGGATCCGACGCAATCACGGCGGCTATCAAGCCCACTAGGACGACGCTCACACGGCCCACGTTCACGCACTCCTTGTCAGTGGCTTCTTTACGCAGGAAGAGGCGATAGAAGTCCTCGGTCAGCGAAGAAGACGCTACCAGTAGCTGGCTGGAAATGGTGCTCATGACCGCCGCCAGCAGCGCTGCATACAGGAAGCCGGTGATCAGCGGGTGGAACAGCAACTCCGCCAGGATAATGAAGATGGTTTCCGGGTCTTCGACATCCATGCCGTTGCGGACCGCATAGGCGCGGCCAAAAATACCCAGCGACACCGCGCCGATCAGCGAGATGGCCATCCAGCTCATGCCGATGTTGCGGGCAATTGGTACATCCTTGAGCGTGCGGATTGCCATGAAGCGCACGATGATGTGTGGCTGGCCAAAGTACCCAAGCCCCCAGGTCACCGCAGACAGCCAGCCAATAAAGGTCAACCCTTCTGTCCACGAAAGCAGCGTGGGGTCAACTTCATTGAGGGTCTGTGATGCCTGGCCGAAGCCGCCGCCGCCTTCGCCAAAGAGCACCACCGCCGGCATGATCACCAGGGCCAGCATCATGATGCAGCCTTGCACGAAGTCCGTCATGCTCACCGCGAGAAAGCCACCGACCACGGTGTAAACCAGCACGACGCCGAGGGTGATCAGCACGCCCGCACCATAGTCGCTCATGCCGCCAATGTTCACGACCCCCGCAAAGGCGCTTTCGAACAGCTTGCCGCCGGCCACCAGGCCCGATGCGGTGTAGACCGCAAAGAAGATGACGATCACGATGGCAGACACCGTGCGCAGGGAAAGCGACCGTGTCGGAAAGCGATTTGCCAGGAAAGCCGGAATGGTGATCGCATTGCCATAGTGAACCGTCTGTTCACGCAGGCGCGGAGCGACCAGAATCCAGTTGAATAATGCCCCGACGAGCAGGCCAATACCGATCCAGGCCGATCCGAGGCCAGAAGCGAACATCGCACCGGGCAAGCCCAGCAGCAACCAGCCACTCATGTCCGACGCGCCAGCTGACAAGGCGGCCACTTTGGGGCTGAGGTTACGGCCACCCAGCATGTAATCTTCCGAGGAAGAGGTGGCTTTGCGCATCGCATAAATGCCAATGGCAATCATGAGCGCAAAGTAGGCAATGAGACTGATCCAAACACCAATAGCCATGTAACTTCTCCAATTCTTCGGGACGGCGTTAATTCCGCCCGGTTTGTGCGGTTACCGGGAAGGGCCCGGTAGTCATCCGCATTATTTTTATTAACCCGTTTTTCATTCACGCCACGGGGCTTAACGAACGCCCGCAATAGACAGTGTCAGAAAGGTTGATGGCACCTTTATCAGCAATGATCCCAGTATTATTTTCGACCATAAGAGAGTTCCCTGTTCATGAGTTTTGGTTTGTCGATGATGAGCTGCTTACTCATCGCCCTGCGCCGAAAGCGGCGCGTTTCCGCCCATTAAAGCGGTAATAATGGTAACAGGACGTAAAACCTGAGCTAACGCTCGAATGTAGAGCGGAGTGGCTGTCGGTGTATGCCATTTCCACGGGAAAATATGTCAAATTCGAGGTAAGTCGATCACTTATAAGACGTTAGTTTAGTTTGACAGGCTCTGCCAGGGGATTATATGGACGGCTAGTCAACGGGGTGGAGAGTCTGCGGGATTGACGAAGCTGGCGGGGAGAGAGCCCATAGCCACGGCGAAACGCATGCGATAGCGCACTCTGGTTGGCAAAACCGGTTTGCAGCGCAATATCGGTCAACGACAATTGGCTCTGTACCACAAGCTGATGGGCCGCATGGAGTCGCTGACGCTTAACGTATTGCCAGGGCGAGAGCCCTGTCTGTTGACGGAAACGTTCCGAAAAATGTGCCTCGCTCAGGCACACCAGTTTCGCCAGGTCGGCGACACGCAGATTGTCGGCCATATGCTGTTGAATATAACGGTCAAGGTGGCGAATATCGAGACGCGAGGGTGGGTCAGAGACATTGCCCAGGCGCCCCTTGAGAGCCCCCAGAAAAGTGGCAGCCAGTCGGTCATGTTGAAAGGGCGGCAGGCCAGGGGAGTCGGTCTGGCCAAGCTCACATTCCATGAAGGCCAGGTAGTGGCGCAGCGAGGCATCCAGAGCAAAAAAACGCGGCGCATCGAACAGGGCGACCAGCTCGCGCTGCTCACCGGTAAGCGCCGGTGCATCTTCTGGCAGGTCCAGAATCAGCTGTCGGTTATAGCCACTGCCCGAGTAGTAGTGCTCATGATTCGCGGGCACGATACAGCCCGAAAACGCATTGACACGGCCGCCCAGCCCCTTGATCTCAAACTCCGACGCACCGCATAGAGTGATAACGATTTGGTGAAAATCATGAGCGTGGTGACGCGTAGCGCTTTCCAGAGGAATTCGGCGAATCGTGCTGGGCATAGGAATCTCCGTCGCCACCTGCGTTAATGTGCATGGAGTTCGGTGTGGGCCGCCAAATGGTCACGCAGGGCTTTCAGCTCCGCCTGACCTTCTGCGTTAAGCAGAGGCTTTCCCTGAGCCAGCTGCCAGCGCCTACCATGTTGGTCCATCAAGTGGGATGCCCGCCTCCGCACCCCCTCCAGGTACTCGTCATGCCGGATGGGGTAGCCGATCAGGGCGTTCCATTCCGTCTCGCTCACCTGGCTGGCCAGCGCTTTGTCAAAAAGTGCCAGCAGATCTTTCGGCTCGGTGCGGTACCTTGGCGTGCGTGAGGTCAGCAACACGGCGACGACACTGCCAATCACCAGAAAACACACCCCGAATACCAAAAGATAAAGTGCCATGCAGTACTCCCTTGGGGGTTGAGTGCGAAATGTCGATACAGACCATTATACCGTTCACATTTTTTGAAACGAAAATTTTGCAGATTGCCGAACTTTTTCAGAAAAGCGTGTCTGAGTAAGTACAGACAACGTAGTGATAGCAGTCGCTAATGGTGTTGTCTCGCTATTGTTTTGATCCCTTGCTTCCGCTGCTCCATGAGCAGCGGTTTTTTTTGCCTGACGTTCATGACGTCACGGCGGCCTGCTTTCGCAATGTTTGGCGACAGCCTCCTTAGTGGCGGCGAATGGTGAGCAAGGCGACAAGGATATCCCGCCGTGTAACAATCCCAACCAGGCGGCGTTGTTCAACCACCGGATATATTTTGGGCTTTGCGCCCAGCATTTCCTGAGCCAGATCGGTAATGCTTTTCACCGGAGTAACGCTGAGCACTTCGTTGCGCATCAATTCTCTAACCAGGGGGGCCTCGTCGTCATGATACACGCTGTCGAGAACGCGGCCCAACACATCCTGTTCCGAGATAAAGCCGATCAGATTGTCATGCCGGTCGACCACCGGCGCCCCCGGCAGTCGGTGCAGTGCGAGCCCCTGGGCCAGAGTGGTGATCGACATTTCCGGCGAAACACGATAGCAATCGCGAGACATGATATCGCGTACTGTGTGAGGCGTGGGTTTTGACATTGTGGTTCTCCTTTTGCGTGAGCATGGCGAACATTTAGTTAACCGTCACTCCATTCACTTTAGAAGATTTACATACAGATGCGATGATCATCCCGCTGGAGCATTCAACGCTTTAAAAGCGCTTGTAAAGGGCCGGGGGCGTCGCAATTGTTATTCTTATCTGGTCGAATAACCCAAGGGGCTGGCCGCAACAGACCCCAATGACTTGGCGTGAGGAAACATTATGGACGCACGTGAATATTTGAATCGCAAAGGGGTGCCGCTGGACCGTGATGCCGACCGCCCCAACACGCTGGAAGAGAAATCCTGGGAGCGTGCGCGTGAAGCCGGGCATCAACCCCCCAAGGTGGGAACACCCCACGATTGGGAAGAGTGGGAGCGCTATCACGATGATCTGGCGCACGACGCTGACGCTCTGACGCAAAAAATCGACAAGGAAGCACACCGCAAGACGAAGGTTAACGAGTCCACCAAGGCTGAAGCGACGCCCGCTGTTGATAAAAGCGTTGAATATTACACCCCTGAAAAACCGTCTGTTAACGAATCGGCGACGCAGCCACCGCCGCTGACAGACATGCCTTCATCGGTGAAGGCCGCGTACTATGCATTGGCTGTGCTATTCCCGCCATTGGCGGTAGCGCTGACGGATGGGGGCGCGCGACGCGTCGCCATTACGACCTTACTGACGCTATGCGTCTGGCTACCTGGAGTCGTTTTTGCTTTTGTCTGGCTTCGCCGACAATAAGGCGCGCCAATTCCCAGGCAGATCAACATTCAAGCGATGTTTTTGCCTACCAGCCATTGGCATTGACGAAACGCTACGTATAATTCATGTCAACTTTTATAATGTCTGGGGTTTACAATGGCGTATCTCGTCGGTGTCACCGCGCTGTGGGCGTTCTCTTTCTCGCTGATTGGCGTTTATCTGGCGGGCCAGGTGGACAGCTATTTTGCGGTCCTCCTCCGGGTAGGGCTTGCCGCCCTGGTGTTCTTGCCGTTCCTGCGGCCCAGCCTGTTAAAAGGCAAGCAGCGTTTGGCGCTGATGGCGCTGGGCGCCATTCAGCTTGGCATTATGTACACCTTCTTCTATCAGTCATTTATATTGCTGTCGGTGCCCGAAGTTCTACTGTTCACTATCTTCACGCCCATTTATATCGCACTGCTGGATGACCTGCTGTTTGGGCGGTTTACGCCGATCTACCTGTTAAGCGCTGGCTTGGCTGTGCTGGGCGCGGCGGTTATCCGCTACGATGGGGTGGATAGTGGTTTTTGGGCAGGCTTTTTAGTCGTTCAGGGGGCCAATCTGTGTTTTGCCATCGGCCAGGTAGGCTACCGGCGTCTAGCGGCTGACCTGCCCGCAGACTTGCCCTGGCACAATGTATTTGGCTGGTTTTTTATCGGCGCCATGGTGATTGCGCTGCCGGTCTTCCTGCTGTTCGGTAATAGCGCCGCCTTGCCAACAACCGGTGTGCAGTGGGGCGTGTTGGCCTGGCTTGGACTGGTCGCTTCGGGCGTGGGGTATTTTGCCTGGAACCAAGGGGCTACCCGGGTCGATGCAGGTACGCTTGCGGTCATGAACAACGCGCTGGTACCCGCAGGGCTGGCCGTCAACCTGTTGATCTGGAACCGTGAGGCCGATGTGGCTCGGCTGCTGCTCGGCGCGGGCATTATGGCGGCGTCCCTTTGGTTGAATCATTGGTGGCTGCAACGTCAGCAGGCACACCCTGCCTAGGGCCGGTTGACGTTTCACTCACGTAAGTCCATTTGCCCGCGCTGCCTGCTCTGGCCATAATGGACTGATATTACTTGAGTCGACCCACGACCCATCATGTTCAGGAAGCTGCTGTGCCATCGAATACACCCAAGGAGTCAGGGCGGCCATTTAGTACCATCGGGCTAATTGGCCGCCTGGGCAGCGATAAAGTCGTCGACTCGCTGCAGCGCTTAGTCAATTACCTGGTTGAGCATCGCTACCGCGTACTGGTCGAAGATCGCACCGCAACGGTGATCCCCCACCATGGCCAGCCCGAGGCCAGTCGTCGAGCCCTGGGGGAGATGTGTGACCTGGTGATTGTGGTCGGTGGTGATGGCAGCCTGTTAGGCGCGGCCCGAACTCTTTGCCATAGCGGGACGCTGATTTTAGGCGTTAATCGAGGTCGCTTGGGCTTTCTGACCGACATCTCGCCGGATGAGCTGGAAAGCCGCGTTAGCGAAGTGCTGGCCGGTGAGTTCGAACGCGAGGAACGCTTTCTGCTGGATATGGCGTTGTATCGCAACGGTGTCATGGTGGGGTCGGGTGAAGCGCTCAATGAAGTCGTCGTCCATCCTGGCAAAGCGGTGCGCATGATCGAGTTCGAACTGTTCATCGATGGCCAGTTCGTTTACAGCCAGCGAAGCGACGGGCTGATTATCGCCACGCCCACGGGCTCTACGGCTTACGCCTTATCCGGCGGTGGACCGATCATGCACCCCAAGCTGGATGTGATTACTCTGGTGCCGATGTTCCCGCATACGCTTTCAAGCCGCCCCATTGTCATCGATGCGGCCAGCGAGATTCGCCTGCACATCGGTGAGACCAACCTGTCCTACCCCCACGTCAGCTGCGATGGGCAAACACGCTCGGTCGCCAAACCGGATGATGTGGTGGTCATTACGCGCAAGCCAGAACGCGTCCAACTGGTGCATCCCATCGGGCATAATTTCTACGAGGTGCTGCGCAGCAAACTCGGCTGGAGCAACCGGTTGGGAGACTGAAGATGGCCCACCAAATCGCCACCAAGTCGGTGTTTGAAGGCTACGATCTGATTGGGGATGTGCACGGGTGCGGGGCCACGCTCGCGGCGCTCCTCGAAAAGCTCGGCTATCGCCAGCGCAGTGGTGTCTATCGCCATCCGCGCCGCCGGGTGATCTTTCTTGGTGATCTTATCGACCGGGGGCCACGCATCCGGCTTGCCGTGACGATCGCCCGGCGTATGGTCGAGTCGGGCGAGGCCCAGATTGTCATGGGCAACCATGAATATAACGCCTTGGCGTATACCCACCCGGCACCGCCGAATAGCCAACAGCGCTGGTTACGCGAGCACACACCGCGTCACAACCGGATTATTCAGGATACGCTGGAACAGTACCGCGACCACACCAATGAATGGGAAGACACGCTGGCGTGGTTTAAAACGCTGCCGTTGTTTCTCGAGCAGGATGGCTTGCGGGTGGTCCATGCCTGCTGGGACCACCAGCTGATTGCGCAATTCAAGCAGGATTACCCGGATGGCTGCCTGGATGACGATTTTCTGGTCGCGTCTACCGATCCATCGACCCAGGCATTTCAGATTCTGGATCGCCTGACGCGGGGCAGTCATCTACCGCTTCCCGACAATGTTGCCATTCATTCGGGTGATGGGTTTACGCGGCGCAGTTTCCGCACTCATTTCTGGGCAGCATCGCCGCAGTGCTGGGGCGATGTCGCCTTCCAGCCTGATAACTTACCCGGCGATCTAGAGCAGCGACCGCTCAGCCAAAAAGAACGCGAGACACTAAGTTATTATGGCCCTGACGAGCCGCCCTTGTTTGTCGGCCATTACTGGTGTGAAGGCATTCCTGCGTTGCCCACGGCGAACATTGCCTGTCTTGATTACAGTGCGGTGAAGTATGGCCGTCTGGTTGCCTATCGCTGGAATGGGGAACAAAACTTGAATGCCGATCAGTTTGTCTGGATTCGGGTTGCTAGAGAAGAGCAGAGTGTTTTAAACACCGTGCAGGATGACGATGATTGATCCGAATTGTTATTGTTACATTAATTTACATAATTTTTGCAAAACATATGAACTAACGTTGTCGCTGCTCGTCAGAATAGGTGTTCCCTTGAATGATCCCTTGCTATTTACCCGGCGGCCCCCCCGCCGGTTTTTTTTGTGGAAATAATAACCACTGTCTTGTCACGCCCCAGCGTGTTCTATCAAATGGTTGCCAAGCTTGGCGTTTGTATGAAAAGCCTATGTCGTTACCATGAAGGAAGCCTATGCACCCCGTAATGCGTTTACCCCCTGAAGCGGATACCCAGGCACTTCGCAAAGCGCTTTGGCGTTATCGCATAGGGCACCGGATTACCGCTGAAGGCGATGCCCTGGTGCTCTGGGTCGCCGATCCAGATCAGCGTGAAGCACTTCTCGCGCTGGTAGCCCGCTGGCAGAAGGGCGAGCCCCTTGAATTAGCTGAGCAGGTCTCAAAGGCGGATTCCCCGGGGGTGTTCCCAACGCTAAAGCAGTTGCCGGTTACCGTGGCCATGGTGGTAGTGAGCCTGGTTGTCTTCGCCCTGATGGGGGTGTTCGGTGATCTGTTGATCGTGGCCCTTACCATTGTGCCGATTGGCATCGTGGGCGGTGAGTTAAGCTACGGATCGCTGGCAGATACGCTGGCCAGCGGCCAGGTATGGCGTCTGCTGTCGCCAGCTTTTCTGCACTTTGGCTGGATGCACCTGATCTTCAACCTGATGTGGGTCTGGTATTTCGGGCGTCAGGTCGAAGCATTTCAGGGCGGACGGACGCTGCTCATGCTGCTGGTCGTCGCGGGGGTGCTGGCGAACCTGGCGCAGTACGCGACCGGTACAGTGCTGTTCGGTGGCATGTCGGGTGTCGTTTACGCCTTGCTGGGGCATGTGTGGCTGATGTCGCGTCGGGTGCCGGGAAGTGGCTTTTTTGTACCGCAAATGCTCGTCGTGTTCATGCTGGGCTGGATGGTCTTTACCATGACCGACATGGCCGGGCTGGTAGGCTTTGGCAATGTTGCCAACGAGGCGCATCTTGGCGGGCTGATCGTCGGCCTGGTTACAGGCTGGTATTATAGTGCGCGGCGTTTACGGTCTTAACTGAGGAGTTTGGCATGAGCGATATGACCTTCGATAAAATGATCAACCAGATGACCCCGGCGATCTATGAGAGCCTCAAGCAGGCCGTATCGCTGCGCAAGTGGCCCGATGGTCGCTACCTCACTGCCGAGCAGACCGAATTGTGTCTTGAAGCCGTGATGCGCTATGAGGTGGAAAACAACGTGCCCGAAGCGAACCGCGTCGGGTATCTGGAACAGCGCACCTGCGGTGCTGGCGCCACGGGGCAGGGCGTTTCACCGGAAATGGCCGGCCTTGCCAAGGATGCGTCGCGTGACTGATGGCTTAGTGCAGGGCTGCTTGCGGAAAATGGCGGTGGAACCGGGTTCGACCCAGGCGCAACCCGTCAGCTATCATCTGCGCGCGGGTGAGCATCGTATTGATTTGAACGCACGGTTGGGATCGCCGTTAAAGCTGCGTTGGAGCGGCGCTATCGCCTGCACCCATTGCGGTCGTGCAACCAAAAAAAGCTTTGCCCAGGGCTACTGCTACCCCTGCTTCAAGCGCCTGGCCCAGTGCGATACCTGCATCATGAAGCCGGAAACGTGCCATTACTATCAGGGTACCTGCCGCGACCCCGCATGGGCGGAGCAGCATTGCTTTCAGCCGCATATTGTTTACCTGGCCAACTCGTCGGGGTTGAAAGTAGGGATTACCCGTAAAACGCAAATGCCCACCCGCTGGTTGGACCAGGGGGCGATACAGGCCTTGCCGATTCTCGAGGTCGATACCCGCCAGCAATCAGGCTTTGTGGAGATGCTGTTCAAGGAGCATGTTGGTGACCGCACCAACTGGCGGGCCATGCTCAAAGGCGAGGTGGCGGAGCTTGATCTGAAAGCCGAACGCGATCGCCTGATGGCCGCGACGGCCAGCGGCCTTGGGCAACTGAAAAGCGAACACGAGGAGGACGCCATTCGCGAGCTGGATGGTCAACACCATGCCTTTCACTATCCAGTTGCGGCCTTCCCGCGCAAAATCGTGTCGCATAACTTTGATAAGCAGCCCGAAGTCAGCGGCATTTTGCAAGGCATCAAAGGCCAATACTTGATGCTGGATACCGGCGTGATCAATCTGCGTAAGTTTACCGGTTACGAGGTAAGCGTTGCTTAATACCGCTTAGGCGTTACCGTAGCCCAGTGCCTTTTGCAGGTACTGGGCGTGACTTGCCACCCAGTGTGGGTCAATCGCCCCCCAATCGCGTATCTGATAGCGGCCGATGTTGTGCCGCTCGCCTTCATCCTTTTCGAACACACATTCGATATCCAATTCGGCAAGCGAGGTAATGGTGTCTTGCGCGGTGCGCCTTGGCATGCCTGTCGCCTCGATCAAGGCGGGGACGCTGGCAGCGCCCTGGTCAATCAGGTACGCCACATAAAGGCGGCGGTAAAAGCTCGATTTGGTTTTGCTTAACGGCGCGGGCATGGCGCATCCTTTATGGGGTTCGAGAGTAACGCCGCCCAGTCTAATAGAATAAATCCCCTTGCGCGCGCGGCGGGCGAAAATCGCGGGTATTCAATCCCTGCTCGGTGCGGGACTGCAATTTCCACTGGCGACTGGCACGATTGAACCGCTGGCCAATCATTTCGGCAAACACCCCTTCACCGCGGAAACGCTTGCCAAAGCGGGCGTCGTAATCCTTTCCGCCGCGGCACTGGCGAATCAAGCTCATCACTTTGGCTGCCCGTTCAGGGTAGTGGGCTTCCAGCCATGCCTCGAACAGTGGCGCCACTTCATGGGGCAGTCGCAACAGTATCCAGGTGGCGGTGCGCGCCCCCGCTCGGCTGGCGGCTTCAAGAATCCGCTCGATCTCATGGTCGGTCAGCCCAGGGATGATCGGCGAAACCAGCGTGCCCACAGGAATCCCCGCCGTATTCAGCTCGCGGATGACTTTCAGGCGGGCTTGAGGCGACGCCGTGCGCGGCTCGAGGGTGCGTTTCAGGTTGGCATCCAGGCTGGTAAGGCTGATAAACACTCGCACCAGGCGGTGTTCGGCCATTTCCGAAAGTAGCTCCAGGTCTCTCAGTATCAGGCTGCTTTTGGTCACGATGGTGACCGGATGCCGACATTCCAATAACAACTCAAGCAAGCGGCGGGTGGTTTGGTGTTTTGCCTCAAGTGGCTGGTAACAGTCGGTATTGCCGGAAAGGTTAATCGGACGGCATACGTAATTAGGGTGGCACAGCTCGTCGGTTAACCGCTCCACCAAACCGCTGCGGGCAATCAGCCTGGTTTCAAAATCCAGCCCTGGCGATAAATCCCAGTAGGCATGGGAGGGGCGGGCATAGCAGTAAACGCAGCCGTGCTCACAGCCGCGATAAGGATTCAGTGAGCGATCAAACGGCAAATCCGGCGAGGTGTTCCACGACAGGGCGCTTTTACTCACCTCTTCGCGTACCTCGGTGGCGATGGTGGTGGATGCTTCCTCCCGCCACCAGCCATCGTCTTCCGCAACGCTTTGGGTGGGCGCAAAGCGGTTATGCGGGTCGTACGTCGCTCCACGCCCTTTGCGTACAGAGGAGCCGCCATCAGCGTAATGAAAAGACGTCATCTGCCACCCCCGTTAATATATGGTTATATATACAGTATATGGCGTTTGTAAAAAGACGCAAAGCGAGGGAAAAGGGCTTAAGTGCTAAATTTTTACTTCTTCAATCACCAAACCCATCACCGAGGGCAGGTGGCCACCTTAATTCTCTCAAGCCGGTGTGGATATTGGCGTTACCGCTCTGCTGGCGATGATTCCGGATGAGATGGAAAAATGATGGTTATTTTGTCTCTTTCAGGATACGGTGCTATTCTATCTTCAGGGTGCCATTCAAGGAGGGGGCATGCCAGAGATTGATGCTCTGCTCGGGCTTTCATTTTGTATGTATTTTTTTGATAACAAGCAGCACAAGCTTCCTCACCTGCACGTCAAATATGGTGGCTATGAACTGATAATCGCAATTGAGTCAGGTGAGTGCTTGGAGGGATATCTGCCCAATAAGCATCGTAAGCGGGCAGAAAACCACATTGCTGAGCATCGGGAGCAGCTAATGCATATGTGGCAGAAAGCAGTCAATGGTGAAAACCCAGGCAAATTAGGTGACATATGTTAAAAATCATTGATGTGGACTTGGTTGGGTCATATACGCTTGAACTGGTTTTTAGCGATGGTTTTCATGGCGTTGCTGATCTATCAGGCTATTTTAGCAAGGCTCCTTTTTCAGGGATTAAAGACTTCCAAAAGTTCTCACTAACCGCGGCTGGGTCGCTCAACTGGGGTGGCAACGAGCTTTCTGCGAGCACCCTGCGTGCAGTGACAAAAGGCGTGCAAAAAACAGCAGCCACTCACTTCAACGTGCAGGAAATGGAAGACGTTATCAAGCAAGCCTCATGGGACTCTATGCAGGAAGGGCGTCCCGACATTTTACAGGCTGCTATTCGTTCCTACGTGGAGCAGTTCGGGCATAGCCAGGTCATTGCCAAAGCAGGTATCAAAAGCCGTACCAGCGCCTATCGTTCTCTAAAGCCACAAACCACCCCCAATTTCGCCACCTTGGTTCAACTGGGGCATGCGGTCATCGAATTAGCAAAAGAGAATGTCAGTGAGCGTTCTACAGCACAGCGATAAAACCAGGAAGTTAAATCAGACATTCTAAGAAGAGTAAGTACGCAGGTGGTGGAAGATAAGCCATGAATTGAGCTCAAAGCTGACTGGCCAAAGATCCGGCGGCAGGTAGAGATTGAATAGCGTCGCTACGACCAAGCCAGTCGTCCAATAGCAACAAAAACGCCTTGGCTCTCTAAAGCCAAGGCGTTTCGCATTATCCAGTACGTGACTCGCTAGCGCTTAGCGCTTTTTCCGCGTGGTTTTTTTATCGTCGTTGGCTTTTGCGGCGCTGTCTTCACTTCTCCCATTGCCGGGGAAGTGCCCGCGCAGCAGCTCCAGCAGTCCCTGGGTCGAGGCGTCGAAGTCGGCGGCGTTGGTGTCGATGCGCTCGCTGATTTCACCGGCGATGCGCTTGCCGAGCTGAACACCCCACTGGTCGAAGGAGTTGATGTTCCAGATAACGCCTTGCACGAACACCTTGTGTTCGTAGAGCGCGATCAGGGCACCCAGGTTTTTCGGCGTCAGCTCGTCCAGCAGCAGGGTGCTTGATGGGCGGTTGCCAGGGCAGCTGTAGGGATCGTGCTGGCTGAGCTCCTTGCTGTCTCCCTGGCTGCCTTCCATAAAGGCGTTGGCCTGGGCGAGCATGTTGGTGAGCAGCGCGAAGTGGTGGTCTTCGACACCCGGCTCGGGCTTGAGCGAGGCGATAAAGTCGATGGGGACGTAGCGTGTGCCCTGATGCAGCAGCTGGAAGAAAGCGTGCTGACCGTTGGAGCCGGTCTGGCCCCAGACAATCGGGCCGGTCTTGTAATTCACCGGGTGGCCGAAAATATCCACCGACTTGCCGTTGGACTCCATATCCAGCTGCTGGAGAAACGACGGCAGCTGGTGCAGGGCCTGGTCGTAGGGCACGATGGCTTGGGTTTCCGCACCAATGAAATTGATATACCAGATGCCAATCAGCGCCATCAGTACCGGCATGTTCTCAGAGAAGGGCGCTTCAATGAAGTGATTATCCATCTCGTGAGCGCCTTCCAGCAGCTCGATAAAGCCCTCAAAGCCAATCGAGAGCGCAATCGGCAGGCCAATGGATGACCACATGGAGTAGCGCCCGCCGACCCAGGCCCAGAACTCGAACACGTTCTCTTCACGAATGCCGAATTCCATCGCTGCCTTGCGATTGGTGGAGGCAGCGATAAAGTGCGCGCCCACATCGGCGTCTTCACCGGCGTTCTCCAGGAACCAGCGCCTGGCGGTCTTGGCGTTGAGCAGGGTTTCCTGGGTAGAGAAGGTCTTGGTTGAGACGATGAACAGCGTGGTGGCTGGGTCGAGACGCGAAAGCACCTTCTGGATATGGGTGCCGTCCACGTTGGAAACGAAGTGGAAGTGCAGCTCCGGGTGGCGGTACTTCAATAGCGCACGGACGGCCATGTTGGGGCCCAGGTCCGACCCGCCGATGCCAATGTTGACCACGTCCTTGATGCGTTTGCCGCTATAGCCTTTCCACTCGCCGCTACGCACCGCCTCGGAAAACTGCTTGATCTGCTCGCGGGTGCGGGTGATCTCGGGCATTACATCCTTGCCATCGACAAACACCGGCTCGTCGCCCAGGTGGCGCAGCGCGGTGTGAAGTACCGGACGGTCTTCGGTGACGTTGATGATATCGCCCGAGAACATCTGCGCTCGGCGCTGCACCAGAGCGGAGTGGTCGGCCAGCTCGATCAGCTTGGCCTTGACCTCGTCGGATACGTGGTGCTTCGAGTAGTCGAGGAAAAGGCCGCCTACCCGCAGGCTCATTTTTTCAAAGCGCTGCGGGTCATTGGTGAAGTAGTCACGAATGCGGTCGTTAGCGGTTTTGTCGCGCAGGCGTTCGAGTGCCTGCCACGTCACACTGCGGGTCAGCTGAAACATAGCGGTGTCCGTTGTTGTAGATCGGCGAGTTGTCTTGATGTTATGTGTGTAAAAATACTACATAAAACGCGCACTGTGGCAAACCACCGTAAACAAAAGCGTGTTGCGCGGTAATAAAACCAATAACGGTCTCAAGAAAAAGGCGGGCCTTGGCCCGCCTGGTATTGCTTAGCTGGCAATGGCCACCTGGGTGGCGCCACGTTTGATCATGGCATAGCTAAGGCCGGTAATCAGCGAGCCGACCACAATGGCGCCCAGGTAGAGAAAGACCGGGGTGATGGCATTGGGGATAAGCAGTACGAAGATACCACCGTGGGGTGCCATCAGCTTGGCGCCTACCAGCATGGAAAGTGCGCCGGTAACGGCACCGCCCAGCATGCAGGCAGGGATGACCCGCAGCGGATCTTTGGCGGCAAACGGAATCGCCCCTTCGCTGATAAAACACATACCCAGCACAAAGGAGGCCTTGCCTGCCTCGCGCTCGGGTGCCGAAAATTTGCTTCGTGCCACCAGGCTAGCAATACCCATGCCGATGGGAGGTACCATGCCGGCGGCCATGATCGCCGCCATGGGGCCATAGGTTTCCGAGGCCAGAAGCCCGACGCCAAAGGTATAGGCGGCTTTATTGACCGGGCCGCCCAGGTCGAAACACATCATGGCGCCCAGCAGAATACCCAGCAATACCGCGTTGGCAGAGCCCATGGTCTCAAGGAAGTTGGTCAGCGTGTTGAGAATGCCCGCCACTGGCTCGCCGACGATATAGATCATTACCAGGCCGGTGACCAGGCTGGCGATTAGTGGAATAATCAGAATCGGTTTGAGTGATTCGATACTCGAAGGCAGCTTGATATAACGGGTAACCGCCAGGGCGACGTAACCGGCCAGGAAACCAGCCAGAATACCGCCGATAAAACCAGCGCCAATATCGGCGGCCAACATGCCGCCAATCATGCCCGGCGCGATACCGGGGCGGTCGGCAATCGAGTAGGCAATATACCCCGCGAGTACCGGGATCATCAGCGCGAAGGCGGTGCCGCCGCCGATTTTCATCAGTGCGGCGGCCAGTGAGCCTTCTTCCTCGGCGGCGTTGATACCGAACACAAACGACAGCGCGATCAGCAAACCACCCGCCACCACCATTGGCAGCATGAAGGATACGCCGGTCAGCAGGTGCTTGTAGACGCCTTTCTCTTTGAGGCTTTTGCCTTCACTGCCGACACTGGGTTGGTTGCCGTTTTCGACACTGGCGTGGGCGAGGGCGGCTTCCAGGGTTGGGCGCGGTTTTTTCAGGGCACTGCCGGTAGAAGTGCGATAAATGCGCTTGCCCGCAAAGCGGGTAGGGTCGACGTCGATATCACAAGCCAAAACGACTACATCGGCTTCAGCGATCTCTTGTTCCGTCAGCTGGTCCTGAGCGCCTACCGAGCCCTGGGTTTCCACGCGGATCGTATGGCCCATGGCTTTGCCCGCTTCCGCTAGCGCCTCGGCCGCCATAAAGGTATGGGCAACGCCTGTCGGGCAGGCAGTCACCGCGACAATGTTCTGTCCTTCAGCGGCCGTGGGTGCCGAGGCGCTGTCAGCGGGCGTGCTGGCGGGCGCTTGATAAATCGGCGCATCGCGTTTCGCGGTGGCCAAAAAGCCACTGGGGTCAGGAAGCGCGTCGGCAATTGGCGCTTGATAAAGCCGCTTGCCTTCAAAGCGCTCGGGGGCGGGCACGTGATCTGCGGCGACGACGATCAGATCGGCGTTGGCAATCTGCTCGGCGGTGGCCGCCTGGAGCGGTGCCAGCTCACCGTGCATTTCCACATGAACGTGCCAGCCTTGGCGTTCGGCGGCTTGCTCCAGCCGCTTGGCGGCGAGGAAGGTGGTCGCCATGCCGCTGGGGCAGGCGGTAATCAGAATCACATTCATAGCGTTGCTCCCTCGGTGATGGTGTCGTCAAGACGCCGTACCCGGGTCTGTTGTTGGAGTGAGTCGAAATCGTCGGCGTGGGGATTGCCTACGCCAACATGGCGAACGGCCTCGGCGGAAAGCGCCGTGGCAAAGCGAAGGGTGTGTTCCGGGTCGTTGCCGCTGAGCAGGCCATGGAGCATACCGGCAACGAACGTATCGCCGGCGCACACGGTATTGGTCGCGGTAACCCGCGGCGGTGTCGCTTGCCACATGCCCTGGGCATTGACCCATAGCACGCCATCAGCGCCCGCGGAGACCAGCGCGTGTTCCAAGCCGTTGTCATGCAGTCGCTGGGCAGCCTGAGTGCGAGCGCCCAGGCTGTCGAGCGGTGTTCCCGCCCACTCGGCAAGCTCATGCTCATTGGGTTTGACGGCGCTGGGCTGCACCTCGATGGCGGCGTTGAGTGCGTCGCCACTGGTATCCACCCACAGTGGCACGCCACTGGCGTTGAGCTGGCGTAGCAGGGCGCGAAAATTCTCCAGACTGAGCCCGGGCGGCAGGCTGCCTGCCACCACCACCGCGTGCGGCGGTGTCGTACTGTGCAGCAGGGCATCGAGCCGGGCCATTAAGCGCTCAAGGTCGGCCGGTGCGATCGGCATGCCCGGGCCGTTGATATCGGTGACGCGACCGCTTTGTTCCGCAAGCTTGGCATTGATGCGCGTTTCACCGGCGACGCGCACAAAGTCGTCATGTAACGCAGCGTGCTGAAAGGCCAGCGCGAAAGGCGCGTCGTTAGCGGCGCCCAGAAACCCGCTGACGGTGACGTCGTGGCCCAGCCCTGCGAGTACCCGGGCGACGTTGACGCCCTTACCCGCGGCTTCCAACTGGGCGCGGTGGGGGCGGTTGACAGCCCCAGGGGTAAGCTGGTCCAAGCTGAACGCCAGATCCAGTGCCGGGTTGAGCGTAATGCACAGCACGCGGGCCATCAGCGGGCCTCCAGCGCGTCGCGCACGTCATCGCTGGTGGCTTGCGCCAGGGCCAATTGGGCGCTGGCCTTAGCATCGGCGAGGTCAAACTCGCGCAGCCGCGCCTTGACCAGCGGGATCTGGCGAGCGCTGACCGACAACTCATCGACGCCCAGACCAACCAGCACCGGCACCGCCATGGCGTCCGAGGCCAGTTCACCACAGACACCGACCCATTTGCCTTGGGCGTGGGCGGCGTCGACGGTCATCTGGATCAAGCGCAAGACCGCCGGGTGCAGGCCGTCGGCCTGGCCGGAAAGCTCGGGGTGTCCGCGGTCGATGGCCAGGGTGTACTGGGTCAGGTCGTTGGTGCCCACTGAGAAGAAATCGACCTCGGCGGCAAGCGACGGCGCGAGCAGGGCGCTTGACGGCACCTCGATCATCACGCCGAGCTGAACATCGGTGGCGCGTTGAGACGGGGCAATCTCGCTCAGCAGCCGATCATAGATCGCCTTGGCAGCGCGGAACTCGGCGATATCCTTGACCATCGGCAGCATGATGCGCAGCGGACTATCCTTTCCAGCCATCAATAACGCGCGCAGTTGGGTTTCAAGCACCTCGGGCTGGGTCAGCGCCAGGCGGATGCCGCGCAGGCCAAGGAAGGGATTGTCTTCCTGTGGAACCGGCCAGTAGGGCAGCGGCTTATCGCCGCCGACATCCAGTGTGCGGGCCACTAGCGGACGACCGCCGAGGGCGTCAATCGCCTGGCGGTATTCGTCGATCTGGGTGGCCAGGTCCGGCGCGCTGGCGTGAGCCATGAAAAGGAACTCGGTGCGCAGCAGGCCAACGCCTTCGGCGCCACGCTCAACGGCGTCTGAGGCGTGTGCGGTATTGCCCAGGTTGGCCGCCACTTCAACCCGATGGCCGTCGTGGGTTTGGGCGGTTTCAAAGCGAGTTTCCCAGGCATCCGCTTCACGCTGCTGCTGGTCTAGCAACTGCTGTTCGGCGCGTTGCAGGCGATCTTCCGACGGCTGGTGCGTGACCCGGCCACGCTCGCCATCGAGGATCATCATGCCGCCGTTGGGCAATGTCATCACGGTTTCACCGGCCCCCACCACGGCGGGAATGCCCAGGGCGCGGGCCAGAATCGCGCTGTGTGCGGTGGCACCACCGCGCACGGTCAGCAGGCCACGCACCCGCGACGTATCCAAGCGGGCGACGTCGGACGGGCCGATATCGTCCATCACCAGAATATACGGATGGTCGGGTGGCGTGGGCAGCTTGACATCGCAAAGCACGCCCAGCACTCGGCGGCCGACGTCGCGCAGGTCGGCGGCGCGCTCGGCCAGCAGGCGGTCAGCGAGCATTTCCTGGGCGTGGGCCGCGGTCTCGATGGCTTCCCACCAACCGGCCTCCGCCGAGCGCCCCTCGCGAATGGCCTCAATGGCGGCCTGATGAAGTTCCGGATCGTCTAGCATCTCTTCGTGCATGGACAGAATATCGGCGACTTCGCCGCCCGGTGCGTTCTGCACCAGCATGTCCAACTGGGCGGCGCTTTCTTTCAGCGCTGCTTGCAGGCGGGCAACTTCCTGTTCGGGGTTGTCGGCGTTGGCGGGGTATTCGAAGCTTGGTGGGCGGATGACGAACACCGGCGCGATGGCAAGCCCCGGCGAGGCGGCCACGCCGGTATGCGGCGTATCGTCAGCCAGCGGTTCCACGGCGGGCTTGGTGCTGTCGGTGGCGGGAGAGACGCTTTCCCGGCCGCCGTCAAAGGCGGCAACTTTCTCGCCCAGGCCGGACTCGACGGCCTCGCTGACGGCCGCGAGTGCCTGGCCTGCCTGCTCGCCCTCGGCAGAAAACACCAGCCATTGGCCCCGCCGTGCGCCCAAACCAATCACCTTGGTCAGACTGGCAGCGGAAACCGGCGTTGCGCTGCCTTCTTCAAGGCGAACGTTGATCGGCACCGCCTGGGCGCGGGCGGTCTGGACCAGTTGCTTGGCCGGGCGAGCGTGGAGGCCGTGAGGGTTTAATACGCGGGCGCGCTGGGTTTGCGTGTTGGCGGTTTCGCCCGCCAGGGTGGCCAGCCACTGGGCACTGGTGTTGTTGACCAGGCTCTCGCTGTCGTTGTGGTCTAGCAGAGGCAATAATTGCTCGAGCAGCGAGCGGTGGCTTTCACCGCTGGCCGCCAGGCAGAACAAGGCATGAACGGGGTGGCCGTGATGATTCAGTGATGTATCCGCCGGGGTTGCAACACCCAGAGCGGGCTGGGTAACCCCGTGAGCGTGGCTTGCCAGCCACAGGCCGTTACCCAGCCAGGTGGGCTCAGCGGAGGCAATGGCGCTGATAAACGTATTATCGACGCAGCCGCTTTGGCGCAGTCGCGCGGCAGCGGCTAGCGTCAATTCCTGCAGGTCCTTGGCGGGGAAGCTAACGCACAGCGTGTCGTTATCCAAACGTGGCATTACGGCTGGCTTGGAAAGCAGGCGAGCCACGTCGGCGGCGGAGGTGGCGTCAGCCAGCTGCTCGGCGACGCCCTCGCGATCCAGTACATGGGTCAGCTGGCGCAGGATGTCGAGGTGCTCGTCGTTTTGTGCGGCAATGGTCACCAGCACGTGCACCTGCTGCCCATCGTGCCATTGAACCCCGTGGGGAAACTGTAAAACGCGTACCCCGGTTTGCTTGACGTATTGGCGGCTTTCCGGGGTGCCGTGGGGGATGGCGATGGCATTGCCCAAAAACGTCGAGGACTGGGCTTCCCGGTCGAGCAGGCCGTCACGGTAATCGGGTTCGACAAACCCCGCCGCCACCAGCGCATCAGCGGCGCTGTTGAGAGCTGCTCGCCAGTCGTCAGCATGGCAGTCCAGCAATATGTCATCAGAGCCGAGCGTCAGCATAGGTGTCTCCGTGTAGAACCATGGTCGTAGCGCACCGAAGTGAGCTGGATGAATCGTGTCATCTGTGTATAGTTGGCTATGCTGAATCGATTCACTTCGGGACACAAGAGGTTCGCGCCTAGACTTTGGTCTGATGGGCGTCTGTCGACTGTTAAACTGGCGGCAATCAGAGGGGAAATTCATGACACTTGCCGATATTGCCCGGCTTGCCGGGGTATCACGTACCACCGCCAGCTATGTGATTAATGGCCAGGCCGAAAAACGCCGCATTAGCCAAGCGACCATCGACAAGGTGATGGCGGTCGTTCGCCAGCACCGTTATCACATCGACCCCCAGGCCGCCGCCCTGCGCCGGGGGGCCAGTCGTTTACTGGGGTTGATCGTACCTGACCTGGAAAACATCAGTTACGCGCGGCTTGCCAAGCGCATAGAGCGGGGTGCTCGCGAACGCGGCTATCAACTGCTGGTGGTGAGCTCCGACGACTGCCCGGAAAGCGAACGGGCGTTGGCGCTCGCACTGCGCGCCCAGCGCTGTGAAGTGCTTATCACGGCGAGTTGTCTGGCCAGCGACGATCCGTTTTACGCGGACCTGGTAAAAGAAGGCTGGAGCGTGGTGGGAATGGACCGGGGGCTGGATCCTGCGCGTTTTGCCAGTGTGGTCAGTAACGACCGCCAAGCATCGCTGGCGCTGACCCACTCGGTGATTGACCCGGCTACCCGGCGCGTTGCATGGCTCGAGGCAATGCCAGATCTTTCCATCAGCCGTGAGCGCAGGGCCGGATTTCAGCAGGCGCTTGCGGGCACGTCCATAACGCCGCTGTATTTATGCGGTACGCACTATGAGCGTAACGAAGGCGCCCGCCTGGCGGTCAAGCTGCTGGATGAAGAGGGGGGAGCCGATGCGTTGGTCACCGCGTCCTATACGCTGCTGGAAGGTGCGTTTGACGTCTTTCTGGAGCGAGGAGGGTTGCCGGAAGGGATGCGGCTGGCCACCTTTGGTGATCATCGCCTGCTGGATTTTTTGCCTCAGCCGATCAACTCGGCCCTGCAGGATTACGACCGCATCGCGGAGTTGACGCTACGCTGTGCCCTGGCCGCGACAGAGGGCGAGCCTCAATGCGGTCAGCAGGTGGTAGCACGCCATTTGCGCACCCGTCATCCCGGTGCGCAAATGATGGCTTGAAATCAAGCGGCCAACGACTCGCCGCGGGTCAGTCAATCCTTGCGGGCTTCGGCCCAAGCATCTGCGTCGGGTATCGACATGTCGTAGCTTTCATCCAGATAAGGCGAGGAAAGCACAAAGTCGGCGCTGGCGGCATTGCACGCTACCGGGATGTTCCAGAGTGCCGCAAGGCGCAGTAGCGCTTTGACATCCGGGTCGTGGGGCTGGGGCGCGAACGGGTCCCAGAAAAAGATCAGCACGTCGAGCGCCTGCTCGGCAATGCGTGCGCCAATCTGCTGGTCACCGCCAAGCGGCCCGCTCATCAACCCTTCGATAGGCAGTCCCAGTGCGTCGTGCAAGCGTTTTGCCGTGGTGCCGGTGCCAAGCAGTTCGTGGCGGCCCAGCGTGTCCTTCCAGCGCGTCGCCCACTCAAGCATTTCGGTTTTCTTGCCATCGTGGGCAATCAGCGCAATCCGCTTGCGGGCCTGGAGCTTGCGAATTGCCTGACGAGGGGGGCGCGCATCGTTCATGGTATGGATCTCCAAAGCAGGATCATTGCGACTCGGACGCAACGGCTAATACCTTCATGGTGTTGGTGCCGCCATGGGCGTTCATATGGTCGCCTCGAGTGAGAATGACATGCTCGCCGGGGTCCGCCAAGCCGTGGGCCTTTAATAATCTCAGCGCCTCGCCGTTGACGTCTTCTGCCTGCATGTGGGTCGTGTCGAAGGGTATCGAGACCACGCCCCGGTACAACGCCATGCGGCGCTGAGCGATGGGGCTATGGGCCAGGCCGACAATCGGCAGCTTGGAGCGAATGCGCGACGCAATCAGTGGCGTATAGCCGGTGGCGGTCATGCAGGCGATCACGCTGACACCCTCGAGATGGTTGGCCGCATACATGGCAGACAGCGCAATGGTCTCGTCAATGCGCTCGAAGCCTTCGTGAATGCGGTGGCTCGACTCCTGGGCAATGCGCTCGCGTTCGGCGCCCAGGCAGACGCGGTTCATCGCCTCGATGGTCTCCACCGGATAATCCCCCGCGGCGGTTTCGGCGGAGAGCATCACCGCGTCGGTGGCATCCAGCACCGCGTTGGCCACGTCAAACACCTCGGCCCGGGTGGGCAGCGGCGACTCGATCATCGACTCCATCATCTGGGTCGCGGTAATCACCGCACGGTTCAGGGTGCGGGCGTGCTTGATGATGCGCTTCTGGGTGCCGATCAGTGCTTCATCGCCAATTTCCACGCCCAGGTCGCCGCGCGCCACCATTACGGCCTCCGAGGCCTGGATGATGCCATCCAGGGTTTCGTCGTTGGCCACGGCTTCGGCGCGCTCGAGTTTGGCAACCAGGCCGATGTCCTTGCCAGCCTCGCCCAGGAGGGTGCGTGCTTCCTGCATGTCGGCGGCGCTACGCGGGAAGGAAACCGCCAGGTAGTCCACGCCGATATCCAGGGCGGTGACCAGGTCGGCCTTGTCCTTTTCGGTGAGCGCCGGGGCGGAGAGGCCCCCGCCTTGCTTGTTGATGCCTTTGTTGTTGGACAGCTTGCCGCCCACGTGAACCCGTGTGTGCACTTCCTGGTCAACCACCTGAGTGACATCTAGGACCACGCGGCCGTCGTCGAGCAGCAGGCGGTCGCCGGCGGTGACGTCATCGATCAGCGATTTGTAGTCACAGCCGACCCGCTCCTGGTTGCCCTGGTCAGTGCCGAGCGCCATGTCGAGGATGAACGGCTGGCCGTGGGTGAGGTGGACGGCACCATCCTGAAAGCGTGAAATGCGAATTTTAGGCCCTTGAAGGTCGCCCAGTACGGCGACGCTACGTCCCAGTCGCTGGGCGATCTCGCGAACGTCCTGCAGGCGGCGGCGATGGTCGTCTGCGGCGCCATGGGAAAAGTTCAGGCGAACGACATCGACACCGGCTTTCAACATGGCTTCCAGTACACCGGGGCGGTCGCTTGCGGGGCCTAGCGTGGCGACAATCTTGGTGCGGCGTAGGGGGAGTGAGAGGATTTGGCTCGTCATTGCACATTCTCCTGGGTCGGCCATGGTTATTGTTGGCGCTGCGCGGATATTGAAATTGCAGGCTATTAAGTTGTGGACTACGATAGCGTCTATATAGTAATTTTACTACATATTGATTGAAAGGCAGCCTTTTTGAGGACTTTGGCTCCGCCAGGCGTCTCGTTAGGGTGCTTAAATACGTTTTTTTAGTAACTTTTTACTGAATATAGAACCGGTTGCGTAGCAAAGATCCGCTATGTATTTTTGTTACAAACGTTCTCTGCAAAGGTGAGGTGCTCCATGACAATAAGAGTCGCTATCAACGGCTTCGGTCGCATTGGCCGTAACGTACTGCGTGCCCTTTACGAAAACGGCTATCGTGATCGTATGCAGGTCGTCGCGATCAACGACCTTGGCGATCCGTCGCTTAACTCCCACCTGCTTCGTCATGACAGCGTCCACGGCCACTTTCCGTATTCGGTCGATCATGACGCGGAAAGTATCAGTGTCGATGGCGACCGCATCGCGATCTCCTCCGAGCGAGATCCCGCAAAATTGCCCTGGGCATCGATGGACATCGATATCGTGATGGAATGCACGGGCTTGTTTACCAAGCGCGAAGCAGCGGCCAAACACATCGACGCGGGCGCCAAGCGTGTGTTGATTTCAGCACCCAGTTCTGATGCCGATGCCATGATTGTGTTCGGCGTCAATGAAGAGACACTCACCGCTGAGCATAAAGTGGTCTCGAATGCCTCCTGCACAACCAACTGCCTGGCGCCGGTCGCCAAAGCCTTGAATGATGCCGTGGGTATCGAGAATGGCCTGATGACGACGGTGCATGCTTACACCAATGACCAGAATCTGTCGGATGTCTATCACACTGACCCCTACCGGGCGCGCAGTGCGACCCAGTCGATGATTCCGACCAAGACGGGTGCCGCGGCTGCCGTCGGCAAGGTGCTGCCCGAGCTTGAGGGGAAATTCGATGGCCTGGCGGTTCGCGTCCCGGTGATCAACGTCTCGCTGGTGGATCTGACCTTCACCGCTGGCCGTGACACCACTGCAGAAGAGATCAACGCGGTTGTTGAAAAAGCGGCTATCAATTCGCCGGTCTTGGCGGTCAACGCCCAGCCATTGGTGTCTATCGATTTCAACCACGACGCCAACTCGTCCACTTTCGACAGCAACCATACCCGTGTTAACGGGCGGCTGGTGAAAATCATGGCCTGGTACGACAATGAATGGGGCTTCTCCAACCGCATGTTGGATACCGCAGAAGCCATGCAGGCCGCCGCCAAGTAATTCAACCGGTCAGGGGCAGGTATCGCCGAGCAACAGCTCTGTTTTCAGCAACTGCTGCTCGGCAGGCAGCAGGCCGAGAATCATCTGTGCCGCCACCCGCCCTTTGCCTTCGCTATCCTGCCTAACCGTTGTCAAACGGGGGGCTCGGTACTGGCCTTCCGCAATGCCGTCAAAGCCGGTGATACGCAGCTCCTCGGGTACCCGGATGCCGCGCTGCTCGGCCAGCGTCAGCGCCGTCAGGGCAATGCGATCCGACATGCACAGCAGCAGGTCGGGGCGCTGGTGCTCAGGTTGATCGAGTATTTCTGCCAATACCGGGCTACACACCTCGAACGTATTCTCCTCGATATTCCACAGTGGTACCTGTTGTGCATCCACGCCGTGTTCGCTGAGCGCGGTATGGAAACCTTCCAGCCGTGCGCGGCTGATCGTACTGGTGTTGGGCAGCAGGGTGTGCTCGGGCGTCACGCGCCCGTTGCAGGGTTCCTTGGTCAAGCGCAGGTTAATAATCGCTGGTCGCTTTGATGGCTGCTTGAGGGCATGGCAGGCGATGCGGTAGCTAGCCTCGGTATCGTCGATATGAACCGTTGGGCAGCCTTCTACGTCAAAATCGACCGAGACGAGCGGACGGTGGGCCGGTAGCCGCTGCAACAGCTGGTTGTTGGGCATCAAGCCATAGACGATGAAGCCATCGGCGATATTAGCTGAGCCTGCTGGTTGCGAATCGTGTCCACGCCCCGGCAGCAGCAACAGCGTATGACCATGGGCGTCGAGGACTTCGGCGACGCCGGAGAGAAACTCGCTGGCCACGGCATCATTCAAGCTGTAGGTAAGGCTCTCTGCCAGCACCACGGCAACAATTCGTGAACGGCCGGTGCGCAAGCTGCGGGCCTTGGCATCCGGGCCGCTGTAACCCAGGCGGGCCGCTTCACTCAAGATGCGTTCGCGCAGCGTGGGAGACAGTTGGTCGGGCCGGTTGAAGGCGTTGGAAATGGTGGCAGTGGAGACGCCGAGTTCACGGGCAAGGTCCTTGAGCGTCATTCGGCGGGGTGGTGTCACGGGGTTTCCTATGCAGGCTAATGTCAGGCGTCCATCCGCAAGAATACCGACCCCCGCAGCCACCCGACAAGCCCCGCATCTTACGGCTCGTCGCGATCTGCGCGGGTCAGTGGATAATCGTGGTCAAAGTACGCCAGTCAGGCAGCTTGCCGTTGGGCAGGCAAATCCAGAGCAGCACCGCCCTCGTCGAACAGGTGAACATGCTGGGTGTCAGGCACCAGCGAGACGTGTTGCCCCTCTTCCCATTGACTGGGGGCTTCGCTGCGATGGATCAGCAGTGTATCCCCTTCTTTGGGATCCAGGTAAACGTAGACTTCGTTACCCAGGTATTCAACGTTGACGATCTCGAAACGGTTATCTCCAGACGGCTCTGCCAGGCGGAGGTGTTCCGGGCGCACGCCAATACTGAGCGCGGCGCTTTGCGGCTGGGCACTTGCATCCTGTGGCAAGGCAAGTTCGCCCACGCCTGCAGCGAGTACCCGGCAGCCATGGTCATCCTTTGCCAGCAGTTGGGCAGGCATGAAATTCATGGTGGGTGAGCCGATAAACCCGGCAACGAACTTGGTGGCAGGGCGCTGATAAAGCTCTTGAGGGGTGCCCACCTGTTCGACATGGCCGCCGTTGAGCACCACGATCTTGTCGGCAAGCGTCATGGCCTCTACCTGATCATGGGTCACGTAGATCATGGTGGAGCCGAGACGATTATGCAGCCGGGCGATTTCGTTGCGCATCTGCACGCGGAGTGAGGCGTCCAGGTTGGAGAGCGGTTCGTCAAACAGCAGAATGCGCGGTTCCCGGGCCATGGCACGGCCCATGGCTACCCGCTGGCGCTGGCCGCCGGAGAGGGCCTTGGGTTTGCGGTGCAGCAGCTCTTCCAGCTGCAGGATTCTGGCGGTGCTCATCACCCGGTCATTGATCGTCTCATCCGACTGTTTGGCCAGCTTAAGACCAAACGCCATGTTGTCGTATACGGTCATGTGCGGGTATAGCGCATAGGACTGGAATACCATGCCGACACCGCGTTCACGTGGTGGTAAGTCGTTGACCACAGTGTCGTCGATACGCAAATTGCCATCGGTAATCGACTCAAGACCGGCAATCAGACGTAGCAGGGTGGATTTACCGCAGCCCGATGGGCCGACGAAAACGACGAATTCGCCGTCGCCGATTTCCAGGTCGACATCGTCGATGATGTGGTCGCGGCCAAACACCTTGTTAATTTTTTCAAGCGTAACACTTGCCATGGGTGACTCCTTGCCAACCTCAAGGCCTGTGCCCCGGGTTGGCCTGTTGTTGTTTAAAACGGTCTAGCAGCCTGTCGGACTTAACACTGATCTACTGCGAATCCGGTCTTTTGGCCAACTTTATTCGATCGATTTCGTTAAATAGCGCGCTATTCGCCTCAATCGATCGATAAATTTGGCTCAAAATCCGTGATTCTCGCGACGATCGGTCAAGCCCGACAGGCTGCTAGGCGGTGCGCATAAAGGCCGCCTGGTAAGCGGGGAGCGTCAGTCGGTCGCCGTCGCGTTGATAGTTGAAGCCATGGCCGTCGAGATCGGCGGTCACCGTAACGGGGAGCGTAACCTCTTGCGGCTGGCCGGTCAGATTGAAAACGCACAGCAGGGATTCGTTGCCGTGTTGGCGGGTAAAGCCCAGCAGGTCGTCGCCCACGTCGGCCAGCGTCAAGTCTCCGTCAAACAGCGCGGCGTGTTGGCGACGAAACGCCAGCAACTGGCGTGTGGCATTGAGGGTTGAGGCCGAGTCGCCCTGTTGCTGGCTGACGGCAAGCTCGCGATGTCGTGGCGAGACCGGCAGCCATGGCTCAGCGCTTGAAAAGCCCGCCTGGGACGAATCATCCCAGGGCATGGGCGTGCGACAGCCGTCGCGGCCCTTGAATTCGGGCCAGAGCACCTTGCCGTAAGGGTCCTGAATGCGTTCAAAGGGAACCTCGGCTTCGGGTAGCCCAAGCTCTTCGCCCTGATAAAGGCAGACGCTGCCACGTAGTGAAAACAGCATTGCCAGGGCAACTTTAGGATAGGCCGTTGGGTCTTCGTCGGCGCCCCAGCGCGAGGCGCTGCGCTCAACATCGTGATTCGAGGTGGCCCAGCACGGCCAGGCATCGCCCGCCAGCCGCTGGAAACGCTCGATCACTTCACGTAGATACGCAGCGGAATGCGGCTTGTTGAGCAGGTCGAAGGTGTAGGCCATGTGCAGCTTGTCGCCACCAGCGGTGTACTCGGCCATACGCTCCAGCGGGTTGTCATCGCCGATTTCACCCACAGTCGTGGTGCCGGGGTATTCATCCATCAGCGCACGCAGATCCTTGAGAAAGTCCAGGTTCTCCGGGCGGCTGAGGTCATAGATGTGGCGCTGCCAGGTATACGGATTGCTGTCCGGTGCGCCCAGGGTTTTGGCTTCGCCTTTGGGGACGGGAGGGTTGTCGCGTAACTCGGCGTCATGGAAGAAAAAGTTGACCGTGTCCAGGCGGAAGCCATCGACACCCAGCTCCAGCCAGAAGCGCATATTATCCAACTGGGCCTGACGCGCTTCCGGGTTATGGAAGTTGACGTCTGGCTGACTGGTTAGAAAGTTATGCATGTAATACTGCTGGCGGCGTGGCTCAAAGGTCCATGCCGGGCCGCCAAAAATCGACAGCCAGTTGTTGGGTGGCGTGCCGTCTGGCTTGGGGTCGGCCCATACAAACCAGTCAGCCTTGGGATTGGTGCGATTCTGGCGGCTTTCCTGAAACCAGGCGTGCTGATCCGAGGTATGGCTGATGACCTGGTCGATCATCACTTTCAGGCCCAGCCTGTGGGCTTTGGCCAGCAGCGCCTTGAAGTCGTCCAGCGTGCCGAACATCGGGTCGACATCGCGGTAGTTGCTGATGTCGTAGCCGAAGTCGAGCATTGGCGAGGTAAAGAAAGGCGATAGCCAGATACCGTCGACATTGAGTGATGCTACATAGTCGAGCTTTTCAGTAACGCCGGGTAAATCACCGATACCATCCCCGCGGCTGTCCATGAAGCTGCGTGGGTAAATCTGATAGATAACGCCGCCGCGCCACCAGGCTTTTGTATCTTGGGTATCTTGCATGAGTGAGTCCGTTGATGACATTAAAAATCCTTAGCCTTTGACGGCGCCAGCGGTGAGTCCAGAGACGATGCGTCGTTGGAAGATGATCACCAGCACCACCAGTGGAACTGTTACCACCACCGAGGCCGCCATGATGGGCCCCCAGGGCAATTCGTAGGCGCTGCCGCCGGACAGCAAGGCGATCGCCACCGGTACGGTGCGCTGGGTGTCGGTCAGGGTGAAGGTAAGCGCGAACAGAAACTCGTTCCACGCGGCAATAAAGGCGAGCAGCCCGGTGGTCGCCATGGCGGGCCACATCAGGGGTAAAAACACCTTGGTAATGGTGATCCACGGTGTAGCGCCGTCCATGATGGCGGCTTCTTCAAGTTCCATGGGGAGCTGCTTCATGAAGGTGGTCAGCACCCACACCGTGAAGGGCAGGGTGAAAATGGTGTAACTCAAGATCAGCCCGGCCGGGTTGTTGTAGAGGTTGAGCGTGCGGATGACTTCAAACAACCCGGAGAGCACTGCCACCTGGGGAAACATCGACACTCCCAGAATGACCAGCAATACCGTTGAGCGCCCGCGAAAACGGACGCGACCCAGTGCATAGGAGGCCGTGATGCCCAGCAACAGGGCGATGAACACCACGCTCACGGCCACCACGATGGAATTGAAGATCGCTCGCAGAAAGCTCGACTGGGTGAGCACCTGGGCGTAGTTACCCAGGTGCCAGGAAGAAGGCCATAGCTCGACACGAAACAGCTCGCTCGATGGCTTGAACGAGGTGATCACGGCGTAATAAAACGGGAACACGGCGTAAACCATGATCAGCACGATCAGCGCCCAGAAACCGACCCGCTTGGCTATTTTGCTCAGCTGACGTGCGGTCATGCGTCACCTCCCAGTTGCAGTTGCTTGCGGCCAGCATAAATGTAGGCAACGGTTGCCAGGGCGATAATCAGGAACAGCAGGGTGGACGCCGCGCTGCCATAGCCGACGTCCTGGAATTCGACCAGTTGCTGGCGAGCGTAGACCGACATGGACATGGTGCTGGTGGAATTCGAGGTCAGCACGTAGATGACATCGAACACCCGCAGGGCGTCGAGCAGGCGGAAAATCACCGCCACCATCAAGGCAGGGGTAACCAGCGGCAGCGTCACCTTGAAAAACACCCGCACTGGATGAATGCCGTCGACTTCGGCAGCCTCGTAACAGTCCTTGGGCAGCATCTGCAGAGCGGCAAGCACCAGCAGGGCAACGAAGGGGATGGTTTTCCAGACGTCGACCATGATCACCGCCCACATCGAGTAGGTGGCGCTGGCGGTCCAGGCAATGGGGTCATCGATGACGCCAACCCCCATCAGCATGTGGTTGATGATGCCGAACTGGTCGTTGAGCATCCATGCCCACATCTGCGCCGAGACAATGGTGGGGATGGCCCAGGGAATCAGTACGGCGGCGCGCACAATGGTGCGCCCTTTAAACTCCGCGTTGAGAATCAGCGCGACGATGACGCCAAAGACAACCTCAAGCGATACCGACACCACCGAGAAGTAGACGGTATTCCATACCGACTGCCACCACACGGGGTCGGCCATGATGCCAAACCAGCGGCCGTTATCATGAACCAGGTAGTTCTCGAAGCCGATGAAATTGGCCGTGCCCAGGTCAGACAGTGAGGCGTCGGTAAAACTTAAAAAGAAGGTGCGAAATAAAGGCCAGCCAGCCACCAGCGCTAGCGCGACCAGCATGGGGGTCAAAAATAACCAGGCCGCTTTGACCCGCTGACGGCGCACCTTGGTGCCGCGCGAGCGCCGCGCCGTCAATGGGGCGGTGCGCGCCCCAACGGGCGCGCTTGAGTGAGAAGTCGTCATCAGGCTCTCCAGCGTTACCAGTTACGACGCTTCAAACGCAGAAGCTCGTTTTCCAGGTCCTCAACGGCCTGGGCGCCATCCTTGGTACCCGAGAGCACCTCGTGGGTAGCGCTGAAGAAGGCGTTGCTGACCCGGCCGTAGGCATCGCCGGTTGGCGCAGAAGGACGGGCAACGGCGTTGGTGAAGGTGTCGTAAAGGGTGCCGAAGAAGGGCACGGCGTCCAGCACCTCGTCATCCTGATAGAGCGCGTCAATGGTCGGGTTGTAGGAGGCTTCGATGGCGCGACGTTTCTGCTCTTCCTCGCCGGTCAGGAAGGCCACCAGGTCGGCGGCAAGCTCGGGGTTCTCGGTGTAGCGGGATACCGCCAGGTTCCAGCCGCCAAGGCCAGCAGCGCTTTCACCGTCTTCGCCGCCCGCCGGCAGTTGGGTGACGCCGACATTGCCACGGACGTCGCTGTCTTCGCTTTGCGCCAGCGCCCAGGCGTAAGGCCAGTTGCGCATGAAGACGGAATTGCCACCCTGGAAGACACCGCGGGCTTCTTCCTCGGTGTAATTGAGCACGCCATTGGGCGAGATGTCGCCGATCCATGAGGCCGCCAGGTCAAGCGCTTCGGCCGCCTGTGGGTTATTGATGCTGACCTCGCCGTCAGCCTCGACAACATTACCGCCACCGTGGCTTGCCACCCATTCAAGGGCATTCACCGTCAAGCCTTCATAGGCACGGCCCTGGAAGACATAGCCCTGCATGCGGTCGTTGCCTGCTTCGCGCTCTGCCTGCTTGATCGCGCGGGCAGTTTCGGTCAGTTCCTGCCAGGTGGTGGGTACTTCAAAGCCATGTTCTTCGAGCAGGTCTTCGCGGTAATACAGCACGCCTGCATCGGTAAACCACGGCATGGCGACCAACCGATCGTCGATGGTGTTGTTGGTCACGATGGTTTCGAAATGTCCGGCAGCAGCGTCGTCGCCCAGCACCTCGCGCAGATCGAGCAGGTGGTTGGCCAGCAGGCCCGGCCAGACAACGTCAATCTGCATGACGTCGATATCGCTGGAATTGGCGGACAGGATCTGCTGATACAGCGAAAGCCGCTCGGTGGATGAATTGGGCGTCGAGACCACATCCACCTCATGGCCGGTCTTGGCTTCCCAGGCGGCCACGCCTTCCTGGCAAAGCGTCAGTTCGGCACCTACGGCGCCGCATGAAATGGTCAGGTCAGCCGCCTGAGCCTGGCTGATGCCACCAGTAGTGCTGGCAAGCGCAATGGCGGTCGTTAAAAGCGTTTTTTTCATGATGGTTCCTCGGCGTTTGTTGTTGTCGGGTAGCGCATCGTTCAAGCCCGTTGAATGTGGACTTAAACGATTAAGTTGGTGCACCTAGTTAGCCGCCTCTTGCCAGCAAGTTCAATAGCGACTTTTGTCTAATTATTTATTCAGGTTTTGCTAACACGATGCCTGCTGTTTAGACATTGGTCGACAATTAGTAATTACTGGTTGGTTTACGTAGTCTTAATCGATTAAGTTTCACTTGTTCCAGCGTTTTGGTTGGTAGCAGTGGTTGCTTTACCAACTGTTGGGGCAAATACGATTTACAACAATCGACTCAAGCGCGACCGCTTTCATGCGCATCGGATTGCAACGCAGTGACGGGCGGGCGTCGAACAACAATAGGGTTTAAAACAATGGATAAAATGACTTTCAAAACACCGCTGGCGATTGCCATCGCCGCCGCCAGCCTGGGTGTCAGCGGTGCGGCCATGGCCGATACCACCATGGAAGAGCGGCTTGCCGAGTTGGAAGCGCGGATTATCGCCGCTGAGCAGCGAGCCGACGCCGCCGAGCAGCGTGCTGCCGAGGCCGAACAGCAACGCGCCGCAACCGCCGATATTGAAAGCGATGCTGAAATTGAAGAACGTCTGGCAAGGGTAGAGCGCTATGCTGACGGCGAAGAAGGGTTTTCATTCAATGTTTATGCGCGCTCGGGCCTGTTGATCGGTGAAGATGGCAAAAGTGAAGAGGGTGGCCCTTACGTGACACCTGCAGGCCCTGAAGGCGGCGCGGTGGGTCGCTTGGGTAACGAGCCCGATACCTATGCCGAAGCGATTCTGAACTACCGCATGCGGTTTGATAACGGCGCCAAAGCGCTATACCGCACCATGATCGCCGACGGCACCACCTCGAGCAATGACTGGACTGGCGGCGAGTCGGATATCAACGTCCGTCAGGTATATGCCGAATTCAGCGATCTACCGAGCTTTACCGGTGCGTTTGAAAACGCCTCCATCTGGGCCGGTAAGCGTTTTGACCGCGACAACTTCGACATCCACTGGCTGGATAGCGACGTGGTCTTCCTCGCCGGTACCGGTGGCGGTATTTACGACATGCAGCTGGCCGATAACTGGAAATCCAACCTGTCGATTTACGGCCGCAGCTTTGCCGACTTTGACGTGGTCAGTAGTGAAGATCCTGGTCTAAAAGGTGATACCGATAACCTGATCCTGACCTCCAACAACTACTTTGGTAACTGGCAGTGGATGGTCAACGGCATGTCCGCCGCCGATAACGACACCCGTGATATTGGCGCCGGGCAGGAAGCCGCCGAAAACGGTTTCCACACCATGGTGGCCTATCACGGCGACAGCTTCTTCGGCATGGGCGAGGGCAGTTATAAAGCGGCGGTGCTGCATGGCCAGGGGCTGGGCGCCGAGACCAAGAACATCGGCGCCAACGGTGATTTGACCGATGATGCCAGCTCAACCCGTCTAGCGCTTTATGGAACGACCTATCTTGCACCCAAATGGCGTATTGCGCCCTCAGTGCTTGCTGAAACCAGCGAAGACCGTTTTGCAGAAGGCGATTCGTATGACTGGGCCACGCTCAACGTCCGCTTGGCCAACGAGCTGACTGAAAACTTCGAAATGCAGTACGAAGCGAGTTATCAATGGATGGATTTAGATCCTCAAGGCTACGGTCAGCGTAATGAGGTTGATGGGGGCTACACCAAGTTCACCATTGCGCCGACCTTCAAACCTGAAGTCGGTGGCTTTTGGAAGCGCCCCGAAATTCGTTTCTTTACGACCTGGAGCGACTGGGATGATGACTTGAACGGTTATCTGCAAAACGATGCGACTGATGCCGGCGGCAACGATATTTCAGACTCTTTCGGTCAGTCAGGCTTTACAGGAGGTGAATGGACCTTCGGCGTACAAAGCGAAGTCTGGTTCTAGGCCAGTAGGCCTGGTAAGAGGCCAGGCCGCTTGCTGTTTACCCGTTTCTGATTGCCCGCGACACGTCGCGGGCTTTTTTACGTTTTTTAGAAATATTATGAATGGGCTGCATCCAAAACGTCTCCTCGCGGGTATTCCCTATACAGCCGCTATTTAAGGCAGCTGATATTTAACCCTTAGGAGACTGAAAATGACCCTTCATCATCTAACGCGCGCTACCTTGGCCGCCACTCTGATTGCATCCTCCAGTCACGCTGCGCTGGCAGACATGACGCCCGCGGATGTCCAGGTACCGGACGGCAATGCCGTTGCGCTTGAAACCGTCGGTGTTGGCGCAATCACTTATATGTGTGAAATGAACGACGACGACACCATGGCTTGGGTATTTAAAGGCCCGCACGCTGCGCTTAATGATAGCGACGGCAGCCAGGTCGGCAGTTACTACGGCCCGCCCGCCACCTGGGAAGCACTGGATGGCTCGAAAGTCACCGGCACCCAGCTGGCAACCGCCGCCAATGGTGATGGCAACATTCCGCTCCAGCTTGTTGAAGCCAACCCCGCTGAAGGCGAAGGCGCTATGACCGGCGTCAGCTACATCCAGCGGCTGAACACCCAGGGTGGCGTTGCTCCGGATGTGGCCTGCGATATGGATCATGACGGTGCCACCGCCGTCGTTACCTACCAAGCCGATTATATCTTCTGGTCGGCTGAATAAGTCGACGAGAGCGCTAATTCCGCTGGGGTCTCGTTTGTCGAGCCTCCAGCGGCTATGCTGTCTTTGGGAACGACGACCGACGTCGGCGCCGTCACCAGGGAGCTAGGGGTTTGACTGACGAGTCTTTAGAGTTTGATCATGCTTCGGTATTAGCCAAGTGTGCCCGCGGCGAGCATGACGCCTTGCACCAACTTTATGTTTATGAAGGTGCCCGGCTGTTAGGCGTTGTCCTAAGAATCGTCAAGGATCGCGGCATGGCCGAAGACATTGTCCACGATGCCTGCCTTAATATTTGGCAACGCGCCAATAGCTTCGACCCAGCCAAAGGGTCGGCGCGAACATGGATATTCAGCGTGGCGCGCCATCAGGCATTAAACGCCATCCGTTACCGTGATCGTGAAATCACGTTTGATAGTAATGACCCCACCGAGATAGACCTTGACGAACATTTCCAGCATTCGTCCGTTGTCGAAGATGCCTTCGATTGGCAGACCGGCCAGCGCATGGATGACTGTCTGCATCAGTTAGAGACCGAGCGGCGAAACTGTGTGCTCCATGCCTATGTGGATGGTCTCAGTCACGCGGAAATTTCCGCCCACACGGGGGCGCCGCTGGGTACCGTCAAAGCCTGGATAAAACGCAGCCTGCTGCGCCTACGGGAGTGTATGGCATGACCGGTCCCCTTGATCAAGACGACTACGCCCTGGCGGGTGAATACGTACTGGGAACACTGTCGTTGGCACAGCGCAAGGCAGTAGAAGCGCGACTCAAACACGAGCCGGAATTGCTCAGAGCGGTGATGGCGTGGGAGGAACGCTTCGTGCCCTATACCGCGCTGACTCAGCCAGAAAGGCCTTCTGACTCTTTATGGCCACGTATCGAACGCAGCCTTAATGCTTTGCATGACTCACAACGTGACAGCGTTACAACGCCGCCACGCCGTCGCTGGGTCACCCAGTTGCCGTTTTGGCAGGGAGCTGCCGGTATTGGAATGGCTGCCGCGTTAGTCATGGGCGTGATGTTGAGCCAGGTATCCACCGCGCCTACAACGCCAGAGTACATGGTGGTATTGCTCGCGCCACAAAGCCAGTCCGCGGGGTGGGTCGTTCAGGCCTCAAATCAACAACAAATTGAGTTGATACCGTTGGGTACCTTTGAAGTGCCGGATGGCAAGGCGCTTGAGTTCTGGACCAAGGCTGACGAATGGCAGGCGCCGGTATCGCTTGGCCTGGTCGAGCCAGGCCAGCCCATCCGCCTACGCCTGGATGAGCTGCCGCCGCTTCAGGATAACCAGCTTTTTGAGCTCACCCTGGAAGACGACACCGGCTCGCCTACTGGCTTGCCTACTGGCCCTATCCAGTTTATTGGTCGCGCCGTGGAGATTTAGCTGTTTCATTAATGAACCCCCGACCTTTGCCGGGTGTTTGCCTGTTGGTTCACACATGAAAACTCCCTAATCGATGCCGCTGCGTTCCAGGTTCAAGGCGTTCTCATTCTCACCATAGCGGCTACTTGGCCTTTTCCGGGTACCGTTCCGATCCTCGTTATCACTTATCCTGATTGTCCGTTGATCAGCCACGAAGTGAACGGGGCCTTTATGTTGCCATCAAAGTGAAACCTCAGTTCTTGTCGCGGTGTTGGCATTGCCCCTTGAACAGGCTTAGCTACGCTTATTCATACCTCCACTGCCTCATTCTTCTGGGACGCAGAAGTCGTTTGTATGGTGGGAATACTTGATGTGAAGAGCCGCCGCTATGTCATATTGCAGCAGTGCAACACCATAATAGCGTTAAGGTAACGCTTGAAGATTTTTTGTAGTAAAATTACACGCAATATTGCGTATAATGCCTTTTTTCAGATAGATTTTAGGTAATCTAACAACATTAGATCATCTAATGGTCAACAGGAGCTGAGATGAGCCCGTCACCTGCCTCCCAGGGTGCCCCATTGGGCGATCCGAATAACGCCATCGACTTAGCGCTGTTTGGCGCGCTTGGCGATTTGGCGCTGCGCAAGCTGTTTCCCGCGCTCTATCAACTGGACCGAGAAGGCCTGATGCCAGAGAGCACGCGCATTCTGGGGTTGGCGCGCCAGGAGCACGATACGGCCGAGTTTCGTCAATTGGTAAGCGGTGCGCTGCACAAGCGTCTCAAAAAGGACGAGCAGGATAAAGCCAGCCTGGAGCGCTTTCTGGACCGCCTCGATTACTTGAAGCTGGATTTTACCAGTGTCGAGGGGTTTGATGCCGTGCGTCAATGGCGCGAAGGGTCGCCGCGCCCGATGGTGGTCTATCTGTCGGTGGGCGCCAAAATCTACGGCGATATCTGTCGAAACCTTCAGCAGAGCGGCAGTCTGGACGATGCCACGCGCGTCGTGGTGGAAAAGCCCATCGGTTTCGACCTGGCGTCTTCCGAGGAAATCAACGACGCCATTGGCGATGTCTTTCCCGAGTCGCGGGTGTATCGCATTGACCACTATCTGGGCAAGGAAACCGTTCAGAACCTGATCGCGCTGCGCTTTGCCAACCCGCTGTTCGGCACCCAGTGGAATCAAAACCATATCTCCCACGTGGAAATTACCGTGGCGGAAAAGGTCGGCATCGAGGGCCGCTGGGGCTATTTCGATGAAGCGGGCCAGCTGCGCGACATGGTGCAGAACCACTTGCTGCAGTTGCTTTGTCTGATTGCCATGGACCCGCCCTCCAACCTCGACGCTGACGCCATTCGCGACGAAAAGGTCAAGGTGTTGAAGGCGCTCAAGCCGTTCACCGGTGAAGCCCTGGACAAGGACGTGGTGCGCGGCCAGTACACGGCGGGCACCAGCGACGGCCAACAGGTGCCCGGCTACCTGGAAGAGGAGGGCGCCAACACGGAGAGCCAGACGGAAACCTTCGTCGCGATGAAGACCGAGGTGGCCAACTGGCGCTGGGCGGGCGTACCTTTCTATCTGCGTACCGGCAAACGGATGCCGGAGAAGCTGTCGCAGATCGTGATCCACTTCCGCCAGCAGCCGCACTACATCTTCGATCCGGATCAGCGCAATATCGCGGCCAACAAGCTGATCATTCGTCTGCAGCCGGAAGAGGGCATTGCGCTCCAGGTGCTCACCAAAGACAGCGGTCTCGATAAAGGCATGCGCCTGCGCCCCGGCCCGCTGCACCTGGATTTCAACAACGCCTTCCCCAAATCGCGTATCCCTGATGCCTACGAACGGTTGCTGCTGGAAGTCATGAAAGGCCAGCAGTACCTGTTCGTGCGCCGTGACGAAGTCGAGCATGCCTGGCGCTGGTGTGATCAGCTGATTGATGGCTGGAAAGCCCGGGAAACGCCGCCGCGCCGTTATCCGGCCGGGTCCTGGGGGCCGGTCGCCTCCATTGCCATGATTACCCAGGATGGTCGCAGCTGGTACGAGGATTATTGATATGAGCGATGCACGCACACAGCTTGCCGAACAGCTGGCCGAGGCCGTTTTTCAGGCCTTGAACGACGACCTGGAACACCAGGAAAACGCCTTGCTGGTGGTCTCCGGCGGCTCGACGCCCGTCCCCTTTTTCAAAGCCCTGGCGGCCAAGCCGCTGCCCTGGGAGCGGGTGGAAATCACGCTGGCGGACGAGCGCTGGGTGGATGAGCAAAGTGACGACAGCAACGCAAAATTGGTCCGCGAGCACTTGCTTCAGGGGGCGGCAGCGGCAGCCCATTTTGCACCCTTGACCAGCGACGCGGGGACGCCTGAAGAAGGTGTGTCCGACGTCAGTGAGCGTGCGCTATCACTTAGCTGGCCGGCAAGCGTCGTGATTTTGGGCATGGGCGGCGATGGCCACACGGCCTCGCTGTTTCCTGACAGCCTTGAACTTGGCCTGGCGCTCGCCACGGAAGAGCCGCTGGTCGCCGTGCGAACGCCCAGCCAGCCGCAGCCGCGCATCACGTTTTCGGCAGACCGGCTGCATCAGGCGCGCCGCCACATTTTACATATTACCGGTGACGATAAGAGAGCGGTGTTGGCCAAGGCTCTGAGCGGGGACGACATGCGTCAACTGCCCATCCGCGCTTTCTTATCCTGCCCCTTGGCGATTTACTGGGCGCCTTAACGCCGCTTTCGCCAATAATAATTTGCTTGGAGACTCACATGACCATTGATAAGCAGCTACCGTCGACACGCACCGCGGAGCTAGACAGCATTTGCCTCAAGGCCGAGGTGATTCCGGTGATTACTATTGATCGCCTGGAAGATGCCGTACCGATGGGGCGTGCGCTGGTAGAAGGCGGCTTGACGGTGCTGGAAATCACCCTGCGTACCGATTGCGCGCTGGAAGCCATCAAGCGCATGAAAGAAGCGCTGCCGGGGGCGAGCATTGGCGTCGGCACGGTGTTGACCCCTGCCCAATATCGCCAGGCCGAGCAGGTCGGCGCTGACTTCGTGGTAACCCCGGGGGCGACCGATGCGCTTTATCGCTATGGCGTGGAAAGCCCGGTGCCGATGCTGCCCGGCGTATCCACCATTTCAGAACTGATGACCGGCTGGCAGTACGGCTACCGCCGGTTCAAGTTCTTCCCGGCGGAATCCAGCGGCGGGGNGGTCGGCGCTGACTTCGTGGTAACCCCGGGGGCGACCGATGCGCTTTATCGCTATGGCGTGGAAAGCCCGGTGCCGATGCTGCCCGGCGTATCCACCATTTCAGAACTGATGACCGGCGGGCAGTACGGCTACCGCCGGTTCAAGTTCTTCCCGGCGGAATCCAGCGGCGGGGCCAAAGCGCTCAAGGCGTTTGGCGCGCCGATTCCGGAAGCACGTTTCTGCCCCACGGGCGGCATCACCGTCGACAACGCCGAGGACTATCTCTCGCTGCCCAACGTCATGTGCGTGGGCGGTTCCTGGCTGACGCCGAAGGCAATGGTCGAGGCAGAAGACTGGGACGGTATTCGCGAGCTGGCCCGCCAGGCTGCCGAGCGCTTTCACCACTAAAGGTGGTGTTAGCAGTAAGGTGCACTCTCGCCACTTGCCTCACGCAAACAGGGTCGTTTGTGCAAGTGGATTGCCCCGGACATGGTCCGGGGTTTTTTTGCTGTGGCTAAGCCAGGCGCAATAGCGGGTCGGCAAGCCCGCGCACGCCAACGTCGCAGGTGAACAGTCCGCCCGCCTGGGGCTGTTCCTGGCGTTGGTCGGCAGTGAATCCTTCCTGAGCGGTGGTGATGTAAAGCCGGTCCAGATTCTCGCCCGCGAAGGCTGGGCAGGAGGGTTGGCTAACGGGGAGCTGAACGCTATCAATCACCTGGCCATCGCGGTTCAGCCGCACCACTTTGCCAGCGCCCCACAGGGCGAGCCACAGGCAGCCTTCGCTATCGATCACCGCGCCGTCCGGATTGCCGTCAACCCCCTTGAAATCTGCCCAGGCAACCGGTTCGCCGACAGGCCAGCCCTGGTCGTCCAACGCCCAGCGCATCACGACCCCGGCGGCTGTGTCGGTAAAATACGCCGCGTCGCCTTGAGGTGAAAAGCAGATGGCGTTGGGAATGGTGAGCCCGCTGCGCACTCGGGTCAGCTCACCGCGATGCAGGCGGTAAAGGCTCCCCGCGCCGGGTTCGGCGGTCTTGCCCATGGTGGAAAGCCACAGGCTGCCGTGGCGGTCCACGCGGGCATCGTTGCTGCGCGTAACGGGGTTGTCGGCTTCAAAGTCGGCAAAATGCTCAAGGCGTTGCGTGGCCGGATTCAACAGGCTCAGGCTGTGCTCGCCGACCAGCATTAACCGGCCATCGTTCAGTGGGGTGGCGAGCGATACCATTTGTCCAAGGGGATAATGGCCGTGATCGCCGTTTTCAAGCGACAGCCAGTGAAGGCATTTGCCCAGAATATCGCACCAGTAAAGCCGTCCGCTTTCGGCGTCCCATTGGGGGCCTTCTCCCAGCTCGCAGCGGCAATCCACCGCCAGTTCGGCCATCTTGTTGTGATTCATAAACGATCTCCTGCGGCTTGCCAGGCGTCTACCAGTGCATGGGCCTGCTTGCCGACTTGCTGGGGCGTTTGCCCCGGTTGGTAAAGCGCGCTGCCAAGGCCTGCGCCATCTACGCCCGCGGCGCGCCAGGCGGCGAAATTGTCGATACCGATACCCCCAACCGCATATAGCAATGTGTTAAGGGGCAGCACGGCGCGGACAGCTTTCATGCCCGCGATGCCCACCTGGACCGCCGGGAAGAGCTTGAGTCCGGTCGCCCCCGCATCCAGGGCATCAAAGGCTTCGGAAGGCGTAACAATGCCCGGCCAACTGGCCATGGAGAGGCGATGGGATGCTTCGATGACGGCAGGGCGGCAGTTGGGCGAGACGATCAATCGACCGCCTGCAGCATGAACGTCGCGTACCTGCTCAGCGCTTAATACCGTTCCCGCACCGATCAGCGCCTGGTCGCCAAAGGCGTCCGCCAGGCGCTGGATGCTGGTGAGCGGGTCTGGAGAATTAAGCGGCACCTCGATTTGCGTGATGCCCGCCTCAAGCAAGGCGCCGCCAACGGCCACCGCGTCATTGGGCGTCACCCCACGTAAAATGCCAATTAAAGGCAGTGTCATAGCGCTCTCCTTGTTTAGCTGATGCTTATTGCCGGGTACTTATTACCGGGTGCTTTGGTAGGCGAGGGTCAGCCCTGCCAATACCGCTGTGTCGCCGTCAACGCGCTGGGTGTCGATGCCGAGGGTTTCCAGGGCGAGTGAGTAACGGTGGCTGAGTGCCTCGTTGCCGATCAGGGTAACCCTTTCCCCGGTTGTCAGCTCGCGGCAGGCACCGGCCAGTTCCAGACCGATCGCCAACCCCGAGAGATGTGCGGCAAGCACGGCACCTCGGGCATCACCGCTCGGTAAGGTATTAGCCAGCAAGTCCTGAGCGCGGACGCCGAATAGCCGCTGGCTGAAGCGTTCGGGCGCCTGATAGGTTGCCTTGACCGCCTGGCTAAACGCCTGGCGACAGCCGTCGTGTTGCAGGTCATCCTGCCCTACGGAGTGCTTCAGTACGGATTGATGAGCGAGCAGTTGATACAGCTCGCCGGTCAAGTAGGTCGCAAACTCGGTGACGGCACCATCGGTTAAGCGTGCCCATTTGGCATGGGTGCCGGGCAGGCAGACAAGGCCGCTAAAACGCGATGTATCCGCCAACAGGCCAGCCAGCTGGGTTTCCTCCCCGCGCATGACATCATAGTCGTGGTTTGTGCTGCCGGTCTGGCTTAATCCAGGCAGTAAATAAACCCGCAGGCGAGGGTCGGCGAGGGGCGGCATCACCGCGCCACGAGAGAGTTGATCGAGACGCGTGGGCGTCGCCAGATAGGCGGCTTCCTGCCAACCCTGCCGCGCGCCCGCCATACCGCATACCATCACGGGCGTTTGGCCGCTGTCGGGCAACCAGTCGCCGACGATTCCAAGCAGCTCGGCCTCGTACTCGGCGGGGGTCAGCGACAGCATGCCGCGAGGGCTGGAGGCACTCGCCATGACGTGATGCTGGGCATCCATTGCCCAGGCGCGCAGGTTGCTCGACCCCCAGTCCACCGCAATCCACGCTAAAGGACGTGTCAGTTCACTTGCGCCCATAGGGACGTCTCCCGTTGATGAGATGGTTTACCACTCGGCAATCGAGCCATCTTCATGGGTCCAGACGGGGTTGCGCCAGCGGTGGCCGACCCTGGCGCGCTCTTCAACGAAGGCCTCGTCAATCTCCACACCTAGCCCTGGGCCCTGGGGAATCGCACAGAAGCCGTCTTCAATGCTGAGCGCCGATTTGTCGACCAGGTAGTCGAGAACATCGTTGCCCTGGTTGTAGTGAATGCCCATGCTCTGTTCCTGGATAAAGGCGTTGTGGCTAACGGCATCCAGCTGTAGCGACGCGGCCAGGGTCAACGGGCCGAGCGGGCAGTGGGGCGCCAGGGCCACGTCGTAGGCGGATGCCAAGGCGGCGATTTTAAGCCCCTCGCTGATACCGCCACAGTGGGAGATATCTGGCTGAATAATGTCGATCATGCCGTCCTTGAGCAGGTCCCGGAACTCAAAGCGGGTATGCAGCCGTTCGCCGGTGGCGAGCGGGTACCCAAGGCCACCGGCAATGTCTTTCAGGCAGGGCAAGTGCTCGGGAGCAACCGGTTCCTCGACGAACATCGGGTGATAGGGCTCCAGCTCGCGCAGCAGCGCCTTGGCCATGGGGCGATGCACGCGGCCATGAAAATCGATACCAATGCCCACATCCGGGCCGACCGCATTGCGCGCTTCGGCCACCCGGGCGACCGCCTCATCCACTTTGCGGTGGGAGTCGACGATCTGCAGCTCCGGTGTGCCGTTCATTTTGAAGGCGGTAAAGCCCTTGTCGGCCAGCGCCTTGGCGCCCGCGCCCACGTCGCTTGGCCGGTCGCCGCCGGTCCAGGCGTACATGCGCATTTTATCGCGCACCGCGCCGCCTAGAAGCTGGTGCACGGGCACACCCAGATCGCGACCTTTAAGGTCCCATAGCGCCTGGTCGATACCCGCAATGGCGCTCATCAAGATTGGCCCGCCGCGGTAGAACCCGGCGCGATACAGCGTATTCCACAGGTGTTCGATGCGGTGCGGGTCCTGGCCAATCAGGTAGTCGGAAAGCTCATGAACGGCAGCCTCGACAGTCGCCGCGCGGCCTTCGATGACCGGCTCGCCCCAGCCGTAGCAGCCTTCGTCGGTTTCGATCTTGAGAAACAGCCAGCGGGGCGGTACTTGCCAGGTTTTTAGTCGGGTAATTTTCATAGGGTCAGATCCTAGTCAGTTGTCGATGGCCGATTAATTGACGATGCCCAGGTCGATCGCCGTGCGGCGAAGCACTTCCCGCGCAGCGCGAGACGCCGCCTCGGCATCCCGGCGCATAATGGCTTCAAGCACGCGGCGATGCCGTGACAGGCTGTCGTCGAAGGTGTCGGTTCGGTGCTGAGAGCCATGAACCAGGGCCATGATCGAAGGGCGCAACAAGTGTCCCATTTGCCGCCACACCAGGTTATGGCTGGCTTGATAGGTAGCATCGTGAAACATCACGTCATACTCGGCGTGCTGGGCGCGAGCGGCGGGTGACCGGGCCGTTTTCTGCATGCCTTCAAAGGCGGCTTCCAGGCGGGCGATATCGTTCGCATCGGCAGCGTCGGCGGCAAGGCCCGCCACGACGGGCTCGGCCGAAAAGCGAAACGCATAGATGGCGCTCGTGAGCTGCGGGTCGAGGTCGGTAAGCCCCGTCATCCATTCGCTCATCAGCGGATCCAGCAGGTGCCAGTCGCTCATTTCACGGACGTGCGTGCCACGCCCGGCGGTGCGGTCTAAAAGACCTGCGGCGGTCAAGCGGGTCAGCGCATTGCGCACCTGGTTACGGCTCACATCGAAGTGCGTGCCGATGTCCATTTCCTTGGGGAAGGCGTCACCCGGCTGCCAGTGGCCTGCCAGTAATGCCCTTGCCAGCAGGCGGGCTAACTCGTCCGCACCCCCTTTATGGCGGGGAAGGGTCTCCAGCGTCATAGCGGTCACTTATTAACGATAGTGACGGTATGGTAGTAAATGTCTGACATTTAGACAAGCCGGAGCGGTACGACCTTTGTCGGCAATGCAGGGCGCATATCGGTGCGCCCTGGGCAATTGGCTGTTATTTAGGGAATGGTATTTAGGGAACGTTATTTAGAAAGCGTTGCGCAACGCTTCGATATCCGCGTGGGTGGGTAGGGCGGAGTAGGCGCCGGGGCGCGTTACGGCGTGTGCGCCACAACGGCAGGCCGTTTTCACCGCGCGGGTAAGAAAGTCGGCGTCCTGGTGCCAGCCTTCCTCAATGCCGTGATGTGACAGCTCGGCCAGCAGGCCGCCAATGAACGCATCACCGCCCGCGGTGGTGTCCACGGCCTCAACCTTGGGCGGCGCGATGGTTTGATCAATGCCCACGCCTTTCATCGCCACGCTATTGGGCCCGTCGGTCACCAGCATGACCTTCACGCCTGCGGCAAGGCGCTCTGCTATCCAGGCTTCTTGGGGGTGATCGCCGCGCAGATAATCAAGTTCGTCGAGCGATACCTTGACCAGCTCGGCGCTATCCAGCAGTTGCGTCACCAAGCCCATATCCGCTTCACCTTCTGGCCAGAGATTGTGGCGCAGGTTGGCATCAACGCTGATCAGGCAACCTGCACGTTTCGCCATGGACGCCATGGCAAGCGTCACGTCGGCGATTTCCGGGTCGGTCAGGCTGTTACTGCAGAGGTGAAGAATCGCGGGGTTCTCGAAAACGCCCTGGGGGAGGTGTTCAAGACGGTATAGCAGGTCGGCGGCCGGTGGCCGGTAAAAATCGAAGGTGCGCTCGCCCTGGCTATCCCGGGAGACAAACGCCAGCGCCGTGCGTGCCTCTTGAGTGAGGATCACGCCCTGGGTGTCCACGCCATGGTGTTGTAATTCGCGGATTAGAAAATGCCCGAAGGTATCATCGCCGACCATGCCCAGAAACTGGCTGGGCACGCCGAGCCGGGCGCAGGCAACCGCCACATTGGCGGGCGCCACATTGGCGGGTGCACCCGGCGGGTGCACCCCCGGCGTAGGGGGTAAAGGTCTCGGGTCCTGTGTTGTCGTTACCCAGGCGGCTGGAGAGCATATCCACCAGGGCTTCACCAAACGCAATGATCGGCGTCATGATCGATTCCTTGTCATTATTGATCAGAAGAGAAGCCTTGAACTAGGCGACGCAATGGCCCCGGGCGGCTTCCAACAGTTCATACCAGGCTTCCCTGGGGAGGGTGTCTGGGCCTGCCAGCATATCGGCAATCCGTTCGGGCTTCACGCTACCTACCACGGGCGCAGGGCGATTGGGCAGCGTGCGAAGCCATGCCAGGGCAAGTGCGCCGGGCGTGCTGTTGTACTCGCTTGCCAAACGGTCAAGCACCTTATGCACTGCGCCCTGCATCAGGTGACCGCCCGCCAGCGGCGACCACGCCATCGGCGCATGGCCGTCGGCGCATAAATCGTCGAAGCTGCCGTCAAACAGCGGTGTGCTATGGGCGATGGACAGCTCGATCTGATTGGCGCGCAGCGGGTAGTGCATGGCGTTTTGCAACCTGCGCCACTGGCCGGGCAGGTGGTTGGAAACGCCTGCGGCGCCAATTTTGCCTGCCTCGATGGCGCTGTCCAGGGCGCGCCCGGTGGCTTCGGCGTCCATCAGCAGGTCAGGACGGTGAATCAGAAAGTGATCGATCCGCTCAACGCTCAGGCAGTTTAGCGAGTCATCAATCGCCTGGCTCAGGTACGCCGGGCTGGCGTTGTAGTGCTTGACCTTGCCTGAGCCAGGGGCGGGGTTGTCGTTGGCAATGCTGGCCTTGGTCACCACCTTGAGCCGCTTGGCAAGCGCCGGGCGGGCGCGCAGTGCCTGACCAAACAGCGTCTCGCCAGCACCCTTGCCGTAGATATCGGCGTGGTCGAACCAGTGCAGCCCCTGCTCGAGTCGCGCCTCGATCCAGTCAGCCAGGTGGTTGGCCTGGTGCATTTCGGCGGTCTCGTGGAGACGCATCATGCCAAGGACAAAGGGCACGTCAAAGGTTGGCGCGGGCATAGGGAGCTTCCTGTCGGTTGGCTTAAAACACTTCTTCGTTATGCAACGCCTCAGCGGCGCCCAGTAGCCCCGTCCACGGGTGGGTGACCACCCAGACGGGAATGTCAGCGTTATACGCCCCCATGCGGCCCTTGTTGACGAAGCCGTCGCGCAGCTGGCTTTTGGGCAGCCAGTCAAGCAGGCGCGGCAGGATCCCGCCGCACAGGTAAACCCCGCCACGGGCACCCATGGTCAGCGTGGCATCGCCACACACATCGCCGAGAATTTTCAGGAACCGCAACAGCGTGGCCGTGGCGATCGGGTCGCCCTGGTTGGCGGCCTGGGTCACCTCGGCAGGGGAGGTGCAGCGCGGCGCCTGATCGTCAAGCGCGCAGTGGGCCTGATAAAGCTCGAGTAAGCCTTGGCCGCACAGGATGCGCTCCACGCTGACCCGCTTGTGGTGTTGCAGAAAGACGTCGAGCAGCGCGCGCTCGGTGTCGTCGGTGGGCGCGAAAGTGACATGGCCGCCCTCGGTAGGCAGCGGTATCCAGGCGTGCTGGCCAGGGAAGACCCCGGCCACGCCAAGCCCTGTGCCAGGGCCAATCACCAGGCGAGTGGAATGTGCCTGGCCGTCACCTGCCTGAACCGCGACGAGGTCATCGGCGGTCACATGGGGCACGCCCAGGGCCTGAGCGGTAAAGTCGTTGATAACCTTGAATAGCGATAGGTTCAGCGTTTCGCGAACCTCGCTTTTCCTGAAATCCCAGTGGTTGTTGGTCATCTTGACCCGCTCGGCGTGGACCGGGCAGGCAAACGCCAGGCAGGCTTCGCGAGGGGCGTTGTCGCCCGCCGCACCCACCCGGGTCAGGTAGTCCTGAATCGCCTCAATGACGCCCGGGTAGTCGGCGCAGGGCAGGTTGATGATATCGTGCGGGGTAATGTCGCCTGGCGTCACTAGCGCCAGGCGAGCATTGGTCCCGCCGATATCGCCGATCAAGGCCGGTCGCATCAGGCATCCTCTTCGAAGATCTGTCCTTCCTGGCGGGCCAGGTCGTCGGCTTCAAAGCCGCCGAACACCCCGGCGCCTTCTTCGCCGCGCATGGCCAGGTGGCGGAACCCAGAGAACAGCTCGCGACCCAGGCCTACGTGGTAGTGGTCAAGATTGCCGATGGCCAGTTCACGCTGCCCCCAGGTAACAGGGTCTACCTTGGCGTCGAGGGTGCCGGCGTTGGCGTCCAGACGGACGATATCGCCATCGCGCAGTTTGGCCAGCGGGCCGCCGTCCAGGGCTTCCGGGCTCATATGGATGGACGCGGGCACCTTACCCGAGGCGCCCGACATACGGCCGTCGGTAACCAGCGCGACCTTGTAGCCACGATCCTGGAGGACACCCAGGTACGGCGTCAGCTTGTGCAGTTCCGGCATGCCGTTGGCCTTGGGGCCCTGGAAGCGCACGACCACGATCACGTCGCGATCCAGCTCGCCGGATTCGAAGGCGGCCTTCATCTCGTTCTGGTCTTCGAAGATCTTCACCGGCGCTTCGACGATACGGTGCTCTTCGGTAACCGCCGAGACCTTGATCACACCCCGGCCCAGGTTGCCTTTCATCACCGTCAGGCCGCCGGTGGGCGCGAACGGGTTGGCCACGGTGCTCAGCACGGCTTCGTCGAGGCTCTTCTCGGGACCTTCGTGCCAGACCACCTTGCCGTCTTCCAGGAAAGGCTCCTGGGTGTAGGCGGTCAGGTCGGTGCCGAAGACGGTGGGAATATCGCCGTGCAGCAGGCCCGCGCCCAGAAGCTCGCGGAACAGGAAGCTCATGCCGCCCGCCGCCTGGAAGTGGTTGATATCCGCCTGGCCGTTGGGGTAGACCCGCATCAGGCTTGGAGTGACCGCGGACAGATCGGTGAAGTCGTCCCAGTTGAGCGTAATGCCAGCGGCCGCCGCCATGGCGATCAGGTGCATGGTATGGTTGGTGGAGCCGCCCGACGCCAGCAGGCCAACCACCGCATTGACGATCGCACGTTCGTCGATCTGCTTGTAGAACGGGCGATAGTCACCGCCAGGCTCGGTGTTGCGGATTGCCTGCTCGGTGGCGTAGCGGGTCAGGGCCTCGCGCATCTCGGTGCCAGGGTTGACGAAGGAGGTACCCGGCAGGTGCAGGCCCATCACTTCCATCATCAGCTGGTTGGAGTTGGCAGTGCCGTAGAAGGTACAGGTGCCGGGGCTGTGGTACGACTCGGACTCGGCTTCCAGCAGTGCATCGCGGCCCACCTTGCCTTCGGCGTACAACTGGCGGATGCGGGCCTTTTCCTTGTTGGGCAGGCCGCTGGGCATTGGGCCCGCTGGCACGAACATCGCGGGCAGGTGACCAAAGCGCGCCGCGGCAATGAACAGCCCCGGTACGATCTTGTCGCACACGCCAAGGTACAAGGCAGCGTCGAACATGTTGTGGGACAGGCCTACGGCGGTGGCCATGGCAATCACATCCCGAGAGAACAGCGACAGCTCCATGCCTGGCTGGCCCTGGGTCACACCATCGCACATCGCCGGTACGCCACCGGCAAACTGGGCGGTAGAGCCCATGGCGCGGGCAGCCCCCTTGATGGTTTCCGGGAAAGTCTCAAACGGCTGGTGAGCCGAGAGCATGTCATTGTAGGCGGAGATGATCCCCAGGTTGGCGCTGTTCATCAGCTTGAGGGAATCCTTTTCCTGCGGGTTGCAGGCCGCAAACCCATGGGCGAGGTTACCGCATGAGAGCTCGCCGCGATGCACGCCGCGTTTGTGCTGGTCGGCCATGCGACGCTCGTATAGCGCGCGCCGCTCGGCAGAACGCTCACGTATGCGCTGGGTAACCTCGGCAACGGTGGGGTTTAAAGGGGCGTGTGTTGAGCTCGGCATAGGGACCTCTGCATGGTAGAGACGGTGAGTCAGACCTGTAGTTATTTTACATTTTTTGATGGCGATAGGAGAGACCTTACGGCAATAAAAGCGTTAATTGTAGTTTTATTACCCTAATTGATGACAGCTATCGCCCTGGGCGATCAGGGCTAAAGATTGATTGCGATAGCGGTAATCGCCCGCTTGCTAAGCGTAAATCGCAAGTATAGCAGGCCTGCTTTTGCTACCATCCCCCTCTCGTGATGTTGAACGCTCTGGAGCCGCCATGCCTATCGATGTTGCCCCGTCTATTATCGAGCGTATTGCGCCGGTAGATGCTTGCGCTGGCGAACGTACCCGCGCCTATCTTGATACGTTGACCAAACCCCCGGGCAGCCTTGGTCGCTTGGAGACACTTGCCATACAGTTGAGTGCCATCACCGGTGGGCAAACGCCTGACGTAACGCCAGCCAGTGTGCTGGTATTTGCTGCCGATCACGGTGTGGCCGAAGAGGGCGTGTCCGCGTTTCCTCAGGCCGTAACGGCGCAAATGGTCGCCAACTTCGCAAGCGGCGGTGCCGCCATCAATGTCTTTGCCCGGCAGATTGGCGCGAGAATCGACGTCGTCGATGTGGGGGTGGTGGCACCCTTGACCGTGGCGGGCGTGACGCATGCCAAGGTGCGCCCAGGCACGGCCAATATGGTGCTCGAAAACGCCATGCAAGGCGCTGAAGCCCACGCAGCGATCAATGCGGGCGTTGCCGCCGTGGAGCGCGCCAGCCACGCCGGGGCCAGGTGCATCATTGTCGGCGAAATGGGGATTGCCAATACCACCGCCAGCAGCGCCATGCTGGCGGTGTTGACCGCTACGCCAGTGGCTCAGGTGGTTGGCGCCGGAACCGGTATCGATAGCGCACAGCAAGCTCATAAAGTAGCGGTGATCGAGCGCGCTATTCAAGCGCGCCAGGCCGACCCCAATGACCCTCTGGACGTGCTTGTTAAAATGGGCGGCCTGGAAATCGCCGCCATGACCGGGGCCTACCTGGCCTCGGCGGCACACCGGCTGCCTGCTATCGTCGATGGCTTTATCGCCACGGTGGCGGCTCTGGTGGCGTGTCGTTTATGCCCCGCGGTGCGCGGCTATCTGGTATTTGGTCACCGCTCGGAAGAGCCAGGTCATGCCACGGCACTTGACGCGTTGGACGCCAAGCCGCTGCTGGCGCTTGGCATGCGCCTGGGCGAAGGCAGCGGGGCGGCGCTGGCATTCCCGCTGCTTCAGGCGGCTGTCGCAATGCTCAATGAGATGGCAACCTTCGCTGATGCGGGCGTAAGCGATAGCGCCCGCCAATGATGCCCTTCAACGACGACGCACTCATGATCCTGGTGTGGATCGCCGTGGCGATCATGATTGATCTGATCGTCGGTGACCCGCGCTCGCTGCCGCACCCAGTGGTGATCATCGGCCGTTTTATCAGCCACTACGAGCGGCTCTGGAACCGCGGCTCGCCCAAGCAGCGGCGGCTGAGTGGCGTGCTGCTCACCGTCATTGTGGTGGGTGGCGTATGGGGGGGTAGCGTGTTGGTGCTGGCGATCTTGGCGCGTTTGCATCCTGGGCTTGCGCTCATCGCGGAGCTTTGGCTGTTGTCCACCACGCTTGCCATCAAAGGGTTGGCGGATGCGGGGCGCGCGATTGCCGCCCCGCTTGCCAAAGGCGACCTGCCCGCCGCTCGGCAAGCCCTCGGCATGATTGTCGGGCGCGATACCTATGGCCTGGATGAAGCCGAGATTACCCGGGGGGCGGTGGAAACCGTGGCGGAAAATACCGTCGATGGCATTACCGCGCCGCTGTTTTTTGCCCTGATCGGCGGCGCGCCGCTGGCGCTGGCGTACAAGGCGGTGAATACTCTGGATTCGATGGTCGGTTATCGCAACGCACGCTATAACGAGTTTGGTTATGCCTCCGCCAGGCTGGACGACGCGGCCAACTGGCTGCCAGCTCGCTTGACGGCTTTTTGTCTGTGGCTAGCGGGTCTGCTGTTGAGCGTTTTTTGGGGGATGCGCCTGCACTGGCGAGGCGCGCTGCGCGGTACCTTATGCGATGCACCCCGTCACCCGAGTCCCAACGCTGGCTGGCCGGAAGCCATGGTGGCGCGATTGCTCGGTGTGCAGTTGGGCGGTACCAATTACTATGAGGGTGTGGCTTCCTGTCGTGCGACGCTAGGCAAGCCGCTGGAGCCACTTCGGGTTGCCCACATCGACGCCACGATTCGCTTGATGCACGGTGGCTGGATGCTGTTCATTTTACTGTCCGCTGTCCTGATGGTCGGGTTGGGTATGATTTTTCCGAGGCTTATATGAGTACACCTGAATGGCCCAGCCACGGCGGCCAAGCCGAGACGCTATTAGCCCACTTCGGCTTGCCCTCCGGGCATCGTCTGGACGATTTCAGCGCCAATCTGAATCCCCTGGGGCCACCCGCCTGGGTACGCGACTGGTTAACGCAACATCTGGCCGGCCTTGAGCGCTATCCAGCGCCGGATTATTCCGCGGCCCGCCAGGCCATCGCCAACCATCACCAACTGCAGCCCGAACAGGTGCTGCTGACCAACGGCGGCGCCGAGGCGATTTTTCTTGCCGCCGCGCTACATGCCTGGCAGCGCGCGGCGATTATGACGCCAAGCTTTGGCGAGTATGCCCGCGCTTGCTGTGCCCACCGGCTCTCAATCGTTGAGATCGCGCTGCCCGCGCCGGACTTTGCCCTGGATGTTGATACGCTGTTGGCAAGGCTTAATGATATCGATGTGCTGTTTCTGTGTCGGCCCAATAATCCCACAGCGACCCTTATCGATACCTCGGCCATGGAGGTACTGCTGGATTACACGGCTTGGGCGGGCTGCCGGGTGGTGGTGGACGAGGCTTTTGTGGACATGGTCGGCGATACGCATGATGCGGTGTCGCTGGTACCGCTGCTGGATCGCTACCCGCATCTGATTCTGCTGCGCTCGATGACCAAGTTTTATACGCTGCCAGGGCTACGGCTAGGCTACCTGCTGGCGGATGCGGCCACGATTCAGGCGGCACAGACCCACCAGCCGCCCTGGAGCGTGAATCACCTGGCGGCGGAGCTGGTAGCGCCGCTGCTGGCGGACGGTGCCTTTACCCGGCGCACCCAGCGCTGGTTAGCCAGCGAGCGGCCACGCCTGCGTCAAGCACTTAGCGAGTTGGGTCTGGACGTTGTACCCAGCCAGGCCTGCTTTTTTCTTATCCAGCCTGGTGCCGAGCAGCGCGCCGCAGGCACCACCAGTGATGTGTTATTTGAGCGGCTGCTGCAGCAAGGCGTACTGGTACGCCATACCCACAATTTTGCCGGGCTTGAAGGTGAATGGCTAAGAGTGGCGCTACGCGATGAAGCGGCTAACCGGCGGCTAGTCAATGAGTTGAAAAAGGCACTGCATGATTGTCTTCGTTAGCGGCGGAGCGCGTTCCGGCAAAAGCGACATCGCCGAGCAGCGGGTGCTTGGCGCGGCGGCCGGTTCCCCCTGTTACTATTTGGCCACCGCAGACGTGTACGACGACGAGATGGCCGCACGTGTTGCTCGCCATCGGCAATCCAGGGGCGCGCAGTGGCTGACACTGGAAGCGCCGCTGGCCATTGATCAGGCGATTGCAAGAGTGCCAGAAGGGAGCGCCGTTCTACTGGATTGCCTGACCCTCTGGGCCAGCCAGGTGCTGTATGCCAGTCAGCTTGGCGAAGACGAAGGCTTGGCGTTACTGGCAGACACCCTCGCAGATGCCCAGGCACGCCGCGTGCATCTAGTGATTGTCTCTAACGATATCAACGAAACGTTACCTCCCGGTAATGCCGAAACCTGGCGCTACCTGACCTTTCTTCAGCGTGCCCACCGCTGGCTAGCCGCCGAGGCGGACTCGGTGCTGGAAGTGGTCGCGGGCTGTGCCATCGAATGGAAAAACGACGGGAAGTTGATGTGAAAGAAAGTACTCTGAAAGAAGATGCTGTGAAAGAAGACGCCGTGAAAAACGCTTTGTTCGGTCTCCTGCTCGCGCTACAGTTTTTGACCCGAATCCCGATCCCTGTCGCTTGCCCCTGGACGCCTGCAACCCGGCGCTGGGCGGTGCGTGCCTATCCCCTGGTCGGCTTGCTAATCGGCAGCGTCTTGGTGCTGTTGGCATTCGCCATGCACAACGTCCCCACGCCGATCACCGCGCTGGCGCTGCTGAGCCTTTGGGTCGCGCTTTCCGGTGGGCTGCACCTGGATGGCGTCATGGATATCGCCGATGCGCTGGGCAGCAATCAACCGTTGGAACGTCGCTGGGCGATCATGAAGGATCCGCAAATCGGCAGTTTCGGCATCCTGGCGCTGGTGTTTCTACTTGCCTGGAAGGGCGTTCTACTGTGGGCATTACTTACCTATCAAGCGCCGCTCTGGTGGCTGCTGGTGGTGCCCGCGCTTGGGCGCTGGGCGGGTGTGGCATTGCTGGTGCTGACCCCTTGCGCCCAGCCCAAGGGCTTGGCCTGGAGCTGGCAGCAGTCGCTTAGCGGCCAGGATGTGGCCCTGGCGCTGGTGCCGCTGGCGGTGATAGCCCTGTTGGCACCCACACTGGTGGTGATGCTGCTGACGGCCAGCGTTTTTGTGGGACTTATGCGCTGGCTTATGCTGCGCCTGTTTAACGGCATCAACGGCGATATGGTCGGTGCCACCATCGAAGGAGGAGAGCTTTGGCTACTGATCTTAGTGTGGAGCTGGTGGCAGTTCGCCACGGTATCACCGCCTGGAATCTAGAGCGCCGCTACCAGGGCCAGCGCGATATCCCGCTGCTGTTTCCCGATGCTGAGGCAGGGTTACTGGCGCTGCGCGAAGCGCTGGCGGGTGAGCGTTTTGATGCCATTTATTCAAGCGACTTGAACCGCTGCCAACAGACGCTTGAGTGGATCCAGGCCGCGAAAGAGGGCGTGCCGGTTGCGCTTGAGCCGCGTCTGCGCGAACTCGATTTTGGCGACTATGAAGGCAAGGTCTACGACGAGCTAAAAGATTTGCCCCATTACCGCGCCTGGATCGACAGCGTTGGCGAGCTGCAAATTCCTGGCGGTGAATCCGCCGCCCAACTGCGCACGCGCCTGGAGGCCTGGTTGCATGATGTAGCCGTGAATGCCCGGCAAGACGGCCATCGAAAGATTCTAGCGGTCACTCACGGCGGTGTGATTCGCGAACTGCGCCGTCGTTTTGAAACCCTTCACTTCTGGGATGGCTCAGTGAGTCAGGCCCAGGGCAGGCGCTGGGCACTCACTTATCAAACCGATGCGAATGGCAAAGGAGATTGGCAATGCAGCTCTTCATCGGCGGTGCCTGCGCTGGTAAACGCGACGCCGTAACGGCTCGCTTTCCCGACGCCGTATGGCATCGCCTCGCACCGGGTCAGCGGCTGGAAGAGTGCCAGCAAGCGCTGGTTGCCGACACCCCGCTGGTGATAACCGGCGTGCTCGAGTGGCTGGAAGCCGCTTTAGCAAACGCGGAAAATGACCCCCTGCGCCAACAGTGGCAGGGCGATATGACACGGCTCTGCCAGCGTGCTGGCGAACTAAAGGCGCCGCTTATCATTATCGCTAATGAAGTCGGTCGGGGTATTGTGCCCATGTCACCCGAGCAGCGCCGCCTGCGCGACCTCAATGGCTGGTTTACTCAAGACGCCACCGCCCAGGCCGAGCAGGTGTGGTACGTGCGGCATGGTTTGGTGCAGTTGATCAAGTAGTTATCCGGGCTTTTATCACAATAATTCGGGCAAATTTTTGCCTGTTTTGTAAGCTATTTCGTACACGTGTAAGAGATCGCTGTGACGTGCCCTGCAAGGGTTGCGCTTCGCTTCTGGCTCGCTATTCTGACCGTTTTCATTAGCGATTGATGGTCCAGGGAGCGGCATTATGTCGGAAAGGACGGGGGCGAACAAAACAGGCCTGCAATTCACCCTAGCGCTACCGGGGGTGGATGATATCGCGGTGATCGACTTCACCCATCGCGAAGCCCTCTCCCAGCCTTTCGAACTGGCGCTCAACCTGGCCAGCCGCGACGGCAGCCTGGAGGCTGCCGACCTCCTGGATCGTGAAGCAACACTCACCATCTGGCAGGACGGCGAACCGCTGCGCAGAGTACATGGGATTGTCGCTGAATTTGGCCGGGGCGATCGCGGCCATCGGCGCACCTTCTACTCCCTGGTACTGCGCCCCGCACTTTGGCGCCTCTCGCTGCGCCAGAACTCGCGCATCTTTCAGAAAGTCGATCCGCTCACCATTATCAATACCCTGTGCGACGAACGCGGTATCCGGGACGTAACCTTTGCGGTCACCCGCGAGCTTGCCGAGCGCGAGTACTGCGTGCAGTACCGCGAGACC
>NZ_LYXG01000009.1:0-84774 GCF_001663515.1 Halomonas sp. G11 | reverse complement strand
CCACGAACAGCGTGGCGGGCTTGGTCGGGGGGGACGATGTCGGGGTGGCGGTTGTCATCGGGGCAGGCTGATCCCACGCTATTTTTGTAAGAAGAGATGATTTTTGTAAGAGGAGATGATCATGGGCGAGCCAAACGCAGGTGACAAGGCAGCCTCGACTAAGGTGGTAGCCTGTTACAGCGCAAAGCGCTCGCGTAGCCACCGGGCGACAGCCGCCTCACCGTGATGGCCAATACGTTCTGCGTCGGTGACGCGATCAAACAGCGCCGGGTGGGCGTTGGCCATCACCTGGGCTTCCCCCGCCAGGTCCAGCATTTCGGTATCGTTGAGGTTATCGCCAAAGGCCAGACAGTCCGCAGCCGTCAACCCCAACCGCTCCAGCAGTGATGATAGCGCGACACCCTTGTTGACGCCGCGGGCCATGATTTCCAGCGAGTCGACCGTCGAATAGGTAATATGCAGTGCGTCGCCGTGAGCTTCCTGCGCCTGGGCTTCCAGTTGTTTTAGCGCGGCGGGATCGCCCAGATAAAGCACTTTGCCTACACCGTTAGTGTCCATCTGGGTGGGCGGCACAACCTCATAGCGAAAGCCGGTAGAGGCATGAAGTGACAGTAAGTGCGGCGCCTCAGCGTCGATATGCCAGCCGCTTTCACGGTAAATGTTAAGCCGTACCTGAGGCGGGCGCGGAAGATCGATCAGCGCCTGTGCATGTTCCGGCGCCACATGATGGGCGGCGAGCAAGGTGTCGTTCGGGTCGTGCACATAAGCGCCGTTGGTACTGATCAAGTGCGCCGGAATCGCCAGTTGATCACGGAACACCCGCATATCGTGATAATGACGGCCCGACGCCAGCGCGACATGGTGCCCCTGACCATGCAACTGGCGAAGTACGTCAACCGTCTCATCGTGCAGCCGGTGATCACTCCCCAGCAGGGTTCCATCCAGATCCGAAACAATTAGCCGTGGTGTCATAGCGCGCTCCCGAAAGATGTATCAATAGCTTACCCGATTCGGCAAACCGCATGTAAGTAGTTGACTTACCGTGTTCCAGATCGACCAGCGGCAACGACAATTGGCGCGGCCCGCGGTAATCCGTATAGTGTCCCCCTATCCTTCGCCAACTGATTGACCTCATGCTGCAAAACAATTCCGTGCTTGCGTCGCTCAAGCAACAGATTCGCGATACCACCCCACGTGCCGAAGGGGTGATCAAGGCTACCGAGAAAGGTTTCGGGTTTCTTGAAACCGATGACGGTGACTCCTATTTCGTGCCGCCCCCCGCCATGAAGCAAGTGCTCCACGGTGACCGCGTAGAAGGCGTGATTCACGAGAACGGCGATAAAAAATCCCTTGAGCCCGAGAAGCTGATCGAAGCGGGGCTCGACCGTTTTATTGCGCGCGTGCAAAAGCGCGAAGACCGCCTTGCCGTCGTGCCGGATCATCCCTCGATCCGTAACGTGCTTAAAGCGCGCATCAAGAACAGCCTGGATGAGTCGACCATTGCTGATGGCGATTGGGTCGTCGCCCGCCTGGTGCGTCACCCGCTGAAAGAAAACGATCGTGGTTTTTTCAGCCAGATTGACGAGCTAGTGGCCAAATCCGACGACCCCGCCGTGCCATGGCGTGTCACGCTTGCCCGTCATGCGCTGGAGCAGGCATCTCCCAATGCGGGCGACGACTGGCCACTGCGCGATGAAGGCCTTGTCCGCGAGGACCTTACCGCACAGCCCTTCTTTACCATCGACGGTGAAAAGACCCGCGATATGGATGACGCCCTGCACGTCACGCCGCGCGCTGAAGGCGGCTGGCAGTTGAGCGTCGCCATCGCCGATCCCACCGCCTACGTGGAAGAAGGCCACGCCGCCGATCTGGAAGCGCGCACCCGCGCCTTTACGGTGTATTTGCCCGGCCAGAACGTCACCATGCTGCCCGAGAAATTGTCGGACGAGCTGTGCTCGCTATGGGAAGGCCAGGATCGCCCGGCGCTGGCCTGCACGCTGGATATCAATGCCGACGGCAGCCTGGGCGATTACCGCTTTTTCGCCGCCACTGTGAAATCGAATGCCAAACTGGCCTACGATCCGGTGTCTGACTGGATCGACGGTCAGGGCGATTGGGCACCGGCGGATAACATCGCCGAGCAGTTGACTGCGCTGCGCGATTTAACCGAAGCGCGAACCGCCTGGCGTAACGAGCATGCCCTGGTCTTCAAGGATCGCCCGGATTATGTCTTTGACCTGGACGACGCGGGCAACGTGCTGGGGATTCGCACCGAGGATCGCCGCATCGCCAACCGCATGATCGAAGAGTCGATGATTGCCGCCAACGCCTGTTGCGCCGATTTCCTCGCCCAGCACATCGGTCACGGTATCTTCAACGTGCACCGCGCCTTTGAGCCCGAGAAAGCCGAAGCCGCGCAGGAGTTCCTGGCGGGTCAGGAAATTGAGGTTGACCAGCAGGCGTTAACCGAGCTTGCCCACTACAAAGACCTCAAGCGCGCGCTGGAAAGCCGCGACGATGCCTGGCTGGATGCCCGCCTGCGTCGTTTCCAGGGCTTCACCAGCATGTCGGCGCAGCCCGGCCCTCACTTCGGCCTGGGCCTTGCCGCCTACGCCACCTGGACCTCGCCGATCCGCAAGTATGGCGATATGGTCAACCACCGCCTGATCAAGCGCGTGCTGAAGGGTGAACAGGCCCCGGCCGAAGCCAGCCAGCAGCTCACCGAACAGCTGACCGAGCGTCGCCGCCTGAACCGTATGGCCGAGCGCGACGTGAAAGACTGGCTTTACGTGCGCTACCTGACGCCCGCCGCGCAGAACCAGGACACCTTTGACGCCGAGATCATGGCGATCAACCGAGGCGGCATGCGCGTTCGCCTGATCGAAAATGGCGCCACCGCCTTTGTTCCCGCTCCCTTGATGCACAGTGACCGCAGCAAGGTAGTGATCGACGATAAAGAAGGCCGTATCCAGATCGAAGGCGAGGAACGCTACAAGCTGGGCGACAGTCTTCGCGTCGTGCTCACCGAAGCTCGTGAAGAAACCCGCTCGCTGGTGGCAAAACCCGTCGCTTGATAAGCACGCTATCAAGGTGACGTTAAGCCACGGTCTCTGTTGACGAGACCGTGGCTTTTTTATGCGTATGTCAGTCATCGCCCTGTCGTCGAACTGACTTATTGATTGGTTAAGGTAACTCATGACATTCATGTGGCTCGGAGGTTACCTTGCACATCGCCGATGTGACCATGTTCCATGCACCCGCCAGCGGCGGCGTGCGTACCTATTTACAGGCCAAGCATCGCGTCTTTTCCCGCTACCCCGGCGTGCGCACAAGCCTGCTGGTACCCGGTGCCGAGCGAGACAGCCTCGGCGACCAGCACACCTTACCGGCCTTTCGTTTACCCCTTGGGCAGGGTTACCGCTTTCCTCTCCGCGCGGCTCCGTGGCGCGATGCGCTGATCGGCTTACGGCCTGACCTCATCGAGGCCGGTGACCCCTATGTGACCGCCTGGGCAGCCCTTGAAGCCGGACAACGGCTGGGCATCCCCGTGGTCGGGTTTTATCACTCGGACTTGCCACGCTTGATGGGCGACCGTTTCGGGCGGCATGTGAGTCGGCGCTTGATCCGCTACGTGACGAACCTCTATCGCCAGTTTGATAGCGTGCTGGCCCCCTGCCAGACCATGGCAGATCGCCTAAGGGAATGGGGCGTTGAACACGTCCGGGTGCAGCCTCTGGGGGTAGACGTTAACCACTTCCACCCCGACCAGTACGATGCTGACTTTCGCGCCAGCATGGGCATTCCACCGCATAAAAAGCTGCTGATTTTCGTCGGCCGCTACTCCCGGGAAAAGAATATCGATGTCCTGCTGGCCACCATGCGCAGGCTGGGCGACGACTACCACCTCTTGCTGATGGGCCCAGGGATGCCGCACCAGGTCCCCACCAACGTCACCGTGGTCGACCGCTGTTGCGGTGCCCACGAGGTGACCAAGGCGCTCGCCAGCAGCGATGCCCTCTTGCATGCGGGTACCCGGGAAACCTTTGGTTTGATCGCCCAGGAAGCCATGGCCTGCGGCACCCCAGTGGTCGCCGCCCGCGCCGGGGCACTGGCTGAGAATGTTCCCCTCGGCGCCGGCATTTTATGCCGCCCGCTGGATCCCGCCGCCATGGCCGAAGCCTGCGATGCGCTATTCAGCAATGACATTGCGGCCAGCGGGCGCTACGCACGCCGCCATGTGGAACGCTACGCCAACTGGGATAGCGTGATGCACTCGCTGCTGGCTCACTACGAGACCTTAACCGATATCGCTATGCCCAATGCTCTCCTTCAGCCACGCTAAACCTTCAGCCTGGTGGCGCTGGCGGCCCCTGCAAGTCGCCATGATCGTGCTGGCATTGGGGTTACCCCTAGTGCTGACCGCCTGGATCGGCGGCAGTGACGCCTGGCAGCGCGTCCGACAGTTTCCGCTTGGCATACTGCTGCTGATGCTGTTCCTCGCTTGCCTGTGCTGGAACCTGAACGCCGCACGGCTACGCTTGATGCTGGGCGGGCGGGCAGGCCCGCTGGGACAACGCGGTGCCTTGGGTATTGAGCTGGCGTCGAAGTTTGCCCTGTGTGCCACACCGGGCGGGAGTGGCGGCCCCGCCACGCTACTCGTGCTATTGGCACAGCGCGGTCTTCCTCCCTCCAAAGGCAGCGCGGTATTTCTGATCGACCAGGGCTGCGACATGCTGTTCTTTCTCAGTATGCTCGGCGGGCTGGTGATTCTGTCATTGGTCAGCGACGTCAACTGGCCCCATCAGGCGCTGGTGCAATCCGCCCTGGCTGGCCTGGTCGCCTGCGCCACGCTCGTCAGTCTGCTGGTCTATCAGCTACCCCGGCTATTGCGGGCCAGGCGTTTCAGGCTTACCTGGCTGAGTCGCGACCGACGCCGACGTCTTGCCCGTGGTTGTCTGGGTTTTCGCCAGGCCTTGAAGGTAACGCTGTCGCTGCCTCGCACCACCCTAGCCGCAATGCTCCTGCTGACCACGGCTCATTGGCTGATGCGCTACAGCCTGCTCTACCTGGCCGTGCTCGGCGTGGGGGGCGATGTCGATTGGGTGTGGACCTTCTTGACCCAGATGCTGGCCATGGCCGCCAGCCAGTTGAGCTTTTTGCCCGGTGGCGCCGGGGCAGCCGAGGTGGGGGTTGGCTCGCTTTTGCTGCCGTTAATGGCCGCCGAGCAGGCCGCCGCTGCGGTATTGATATGGCGCCTCATCAGCTACCATCTCTATTTGGCCGCTGGCGCACCGTTTTTCCTGAGCTATGGATTCCGCTTGTTCAGGCGCAGCCCCTCAATCGATGGGCCCGTCCCAGAGGCAAAAAAAGAGCACCCGTAGGTGCTCTTTTTCATATCAGGCGTGACTTGCACACGCCAGGCGACGTAACCGCTTACCAGCCAGTGACGGCTTTCAGCGCGTCGCCGATTTCCGCCAAGGAGCGCACGGTTTTAACGCCGGCATCTTCAAGGGCAGAGAACTTCTCGTCAGCGGTGCCTTTACCGCCGGAGATGATCGCGCCCGCGTGGCCCATACGCTTGCCAGGAGGTGCTGTCACACCGGCAATGTAGGCAACCACGGGCTTGGAAACGTTGGCCTTGATGTAAGCCGCCGCTTCTTCTTCCGCCGTGCCACCGATTTCGCCGATCATGACGATGGCTTCGGTTTTCGGGTCTTTCTCGAACATCTCGAGGATGTCGATGAAGTTGGAGCCCGGGATCGGGTCACCACCGATGCCGACACAGCTGGACTGACCAAAGCCATGATCAGTGGTCTGCTTGACCGCTTCGTAGGTCAAAGTACCCGAACGCGATACGATGCCGACACGACCCGGCTGGTGGATGTGGCCCGGCATGATGCCGATCTTGCACTCGCCCGGTGTGATAACACCCGGGCAGTTCGGACCGATCAGGCGGACGCCCAGCTCGTCGCACTTCACCTTGGCTTCGAGCATATCCAGGGTGGCAATGCCTTCCGTGATGCACACAATCAGCTTGATACCGGCATTGGCCGCTTCAAGGATCGAGTCTTTGCAGAACGGTGCCGGTACGTAGATCACGCTGGCTTCAGCGCCGGTTTTCGCGACCGCTTCTTTCACGGTGTTGAAAACGGGCAGACCCAGGTGCTCCTGGCCGCCTTTACCGGGGGTAACACCACCGACCATCTGCGTACCGTAGGCAATCGCCTGCTCGGAGTGGAACGTACCCTGGCCACCCGTAAAGCCTTGGCAGATGACCTTGGTGTTCTTGTCGATCAGGATGCTCATTATTTGCCCTCCGCCGCTTTAACGACCTGCTGAGCCGCGTCGGTCAGACTGGTAGCCGCGATAATGTTGAGACCGCTAGACGCGAGTTTCTCGGTGCCTAGCTCGGCGTTGTTACCTTCCAGACGCACGACGACCGGCACGTTGACACCGACCTGCTCAACGGCACCGATGATGCCTTCAGCGATCATGTCGCAACGGACGATGCCGCCGAAGATGTTCACCAGTACGGCCTTGACGGAGTCGTCAGACAGAATCAGCTTGAAGGCTTCTGCAACGCGCTCTTTGGTGGCACCGCCGCCAACGTCGAGGAAGTTGGCCGGCTTGCCACCGTTCAGGTTGACGATGTCCATGGTACCCATGGCCAGGCCAGCGCCGTTGACCATGCAGCCGATGTTGCCATCCAGCGCCACATAGTTGAGTTCCCATGCAGCCGCTTCAGCTTCGCGCTCGTCTTCTTGAGACGGGTCACGCATTGCCTGCAGATCCGGGTGACGGTACAGCGCGTTGCTGTCGAGGCCAAGCTTGGCGTCCAGGCAGTGCAAGTTGCCTTGGTCGGTGATGACCAGCGGGTTGATTTCAAGCAGCGCCAGGTCTTTCTCGTGGAACAACTTGGACAGCCCCAGGAAAATCTTGGTGAACTGCTTGATCTGGTCGCCGGAAAGGCCCAGTGCAAAGGCCAGCTCACGCGCCTGGTAAGGCTGTGCGCCAACCAGCGGGTCGATCTCGGCTCTGAGAATCTTTTCGGGGGTTTCTTCGGCGACTTTCTCGATCTCTACGCCGCCTTCGGTGGAGGCCATGAAGACCACGCGGCGGGTCGTACGATCGACAACGGCACCCAGATACAGCTCATCGGCGATATCAGTGCAGGTCTCGATAAGAATCTTGGAAACTGGCTGGCCGTGCTCGTCGGTCTGGAAGGTCACCAGGTTTTTGCCCAGCCACTGCTCGGCAAACGCCTTGGCATCAGCCGGGTCTTTAATCAGCTTTACGCCACCCGCTTTACCACGACCACCTGCGTGCACCTGGGCTTTAACCACCCACATGTCGCCGCCGATCTTTTTACATGCGTCTTCAGCTTCTTCGGGAGTGTCCACAGCAAAGCTCTTGGACACGGGTAGACCATAATCGGCAAACAGCTGTTTACCTTGATACTCGTGAAGGTTCATCGATTCATGCCATTGGTTGCATGTGACTCGAACGATGATCAGTTTCCTTGAAAGAACTGTCATCCCCGTGCTTTCGATCTCTGTTTTTCAAACCGCGTCGAAAAGACATGGCCGAAAGCGTTGCGCCACCCTGGGGTGGCGCTTTTTTGTTACGGCGTAATTTACTTACGCTTTTTACGGTTGGCCATGTGGATCGCGTGGCCTTCAACCGCGAGCGCCGCTTCATGCACCGCTTCCGACATGGTCGGGTGAGCGTAGCAAGTCAGCGCCAGGTCTTCGGCACTGGAACCGAATTCCATGGCAATCACGCCCTGGGCAATCATCTCACCGGCGTGCTGGCCAACGATGTGCATGCCCAGAATGCGGTCGGTTTCCGCATCGGCGATGATCTTGGCATTGCCCTCTGTGGCGTTGTTGGCCATCGCCCGGCCACTTGCCGCGAAGGGGAAACTACCGGTCTTGACGTTGATACCCTTGGCTTTGGCTTCTTCCTCGGTAATCCCCACCCACGCGACTTCCGGGAAGGTGTAGATAACGTTGGGAATGGCGTCGTAGTTCATCTCGGCCTTATGGCCCGCGATGATATCTGCCACCATGATGCCTTCTTCCGAGGCCTTGTGCGCCAGCATCGGGCCACGCACGCAATCGCCAATGGCGTAAACGCCCGGGACATTGGTACGGCACTGGTCGTCGACGAAGATAAAGCCGCGTTCGTCCAGCTCGACGCTGACACCGTCGTCAATGACGCCCTTGGTATAAGGACGACGACCGACACAGACGATCAGCTTGTCGAAGGTCATTTCCTGCTCGCCGTCAGCGTCGGTGTACTTGACGGTCACTTCTTCGCCGTTGGTTTCCGAGCCGGTGACGCGAGCGCCCAGTTTGATGTCCAGGCCCTGTTTCTTGAGCAGCTTCTGGGTTTCTTTACCGATAGCACCGTCGACCATGGGCAGGAAAGAATCCATGGCTTCGAGCACGGTGACCTCGGAGCCCAGGCGGTTCCAAACGCTACCCAGTTCTAGGCCAATGATACCGGCACCAATCACGCCAAGACGCTTGGGAGTTTCCTGGAATTCCAGTGCACCGGTGGAGTCAACAACCAGTCCTTCGACCAGCGGGGTCGGCGGAATTTCCACCGGTACAGAGCCTGCCGCCACGACGATGTTATCGGCGTCATAGGTGGTGGCCTTGCCGTCTTTATCGGTCACTTCCACCTGCTTGGCGGAAATCACCTTACCGGTACCATCAATGGCGGTGACGCCGTTGGCCTTGAACAGCCCCGAGATGCCGCCGGTCAAGTTCTTAACGATCTTGTCCTTGCGCGCCATCATCTTTTTGACGTCCATGGTGACGTCACCGGCCTGGATACCCAGGTCGTCGAAATCGTCTTTCGCTTCGACGAACTTGTGCGATGCTTCGAGCAGCGCCTTGGACGGGATACAGCCGACGTTCAGGCAGGTACCGCCGTGCACGACGTTGCCTTCCTTGCCGATCCACTTTTCGACACAGGCGGTTTTCAGCCCGAGTTGCGCCGCACGGATGGCAGCGACATAACCACCGGGGCCGGCACCGATAACGATCACATCAAACTTGTCAGCCATGTTGGCTCCTTTAGCTTGGGTGCCTTCTCCCTTTTGGGGCAGAAGGCAGAGTGCAATTGAACGTGAGTATGTGACAGGTCGTTGTGACCCTTACACGTCCAGCAACAGGCGTGCGGGATCTTCCAGCAGCTCTTTGATGGTCACCAGGAATTGCACGGCGTCTTTGCCGTCGATCATGCGGTGATCATAGGAAACCGCCAAGTACATCATGGGGCGAATCTCGACCTTGCCATTGACCGCCATGGGGCGTTCTTGAATCTTGTGCATCCCCAGGATGGCGGTTTGCGGCGGATTGATGATCGGGGTCGACATCAGCGAGCCGAAGATACCGCCGTTGGTGATCGTAAAGGTACCGCCCTGCATTTCATCGATGCCGAGCTTACCGTCACGGGCACGCTTACCGAAGTCGACGATCGTCTTCTCGACATCGGCGATTTTCATGCTGTCGGTGTCGCGCAGTACCGGCACGACCAGGCCACGCGGCGTGGACACGGCAACGCCGATATCCTGGTAGCCATGATAAACGATGTCGGTACCGTCGATGGAGGCGTTGACGTCCGGGAAGCGCTTGAGCGCCTCGGAAGCGGCCTTGACGAAAAAGCCCATGAAACCAAGTTTGGTATCGTGCGCCTTCAGGAAGGTGTCCTTGTACTGCGCACGCAACTCCATCACGGCTGTCATGTCCACTTCGTTGTAAGTGGTCAGCATGGCAGCCGTTTGCTGGGCCTCTACCAGGCGCTTGGCGATGGTTTGACGCAGACGGCTCATCGGAACACGTTTTTCTGGCCGCTCACCCTCTACCGCGGTGGTCGTCGCAGCGGCCGCAGCACCTTTTGGCGCTGCAGCGCCGCCGGACGCTTTCTTGGCAGAACCTGATTTCACCGCTTTCTGCACATCCTCTTTCAGAATGCGGCCGCCCTTGCCGGTGCCTTCGATCTTGGCGACGTCCAGGTCGTGCTCCGCTACCATCTTGCGAGCAGCCGGTGCGAGGATCTTGTCACCGACTTTTTCATCGCCGCCGTCGTCGTCGCTGCTTTCATCCTTGGCCGGTTTGGCGTCATCGCCGCCGCTGCTTTCGCCACCGGCACCTTCGGTGAAGGTCGCAAGCACGGCCTCTGATTCAACCTGGCTGCCTTCTTCGGCCTTGATCTCGGACAGCGCACCATCGGCCGGGGCAACAACTTCAAGCACGACCTTGTCGGTTTCGATATCCGCCAGCACTTCATCGCGCTTGACCGCTTCGCCGACTTTCTTGTGCCAGGTCGCGACCGTGCCTTCCTGGACCGATTCGGGGAAGCTTGGCGCTTTCACCTCATGCTGCTTGCCGCCACCGCTGGCTTTTTTGGGAGCGTCTTGCTTGTCGTCTGATGACTTGTCTTCAGATGCCTTTTCAGCGCTGTCATCGCCAGAAGATTTGGCTTCTTTCTTGCTGCTATCGCCGGAGGCTTCGCCTTCGCCGATTTTGCCCAGCACCTGCTCGGACTCGACGGTATCGCCTTCGTCGGCCATCACGTCGGTTAGCGTACCCGCTTCCGGTGCGACGACTTCGAGCACCACTTTGTCGGTTTCGATCTCGACGATCAGCTCGTCACGCTCAACGCTGTCACCCGGCTTCTTATGCCAAGCGGCGACGGTGCCTTCGGCAACGGATTCCGGAAAGGTTGGCGCTTTGATCTCGGTAGCCATGTCGTTTCCCTTATGTGTTCTCTAAATCCGGTGGGCGCTTAAAGATTAAACGCGTCTTCCACCAGCTGGCGCTGCTGTTCAGTATGGACGGACATATAGCCCGCTGCCGGAGCAGCAGAGGCCGGGCGTCCTGCGAATTTCAACTCACGTCCCAGGCCATCTTTCAGCATGTCGGCCACGGAACGCATATGGTGCTGACTTGAGTACCAGGCACCCTGGTTCAACGGCTCTTCCTGGCACCAGACAATGTCTTCCAACTGGGTATATGCCTGAAGGGCTTCAAGAAGCTCTTCTTTAGGGAAGGGGTAGAGCTGCTCAAGACGCAGGATCGCCGTATCGTGGCGCTCGTTCTCAGCACGCCAATTCACAAGATCATAGTAAACCTTGCCCGCACACAGGATCACGCGCTTCACCTTCTCAGCGGTCAGCTCGGCCTGGTCTGCCAGCACCATATGGAACTTGCCATGAGCCAGGTCTTCAAGGCTGGAAACCGCCTGCTTGTGACGCAGAAGCGATTTGGGTGACATCACCACCAGCGGCTTGCGCAACGGGCGAATCACCTGACGACGCAGCAAGTGATAAATCTGCGCGGGGGTGGTCGGCACACACACCTGCATATTGTGCTCGGCACACATCTGCAGGAAACGTTCCAGACGGGCGGAGGAGTGCTCGGGACCCTGACCTTCATAACCATGGGGCAGGAGCATGGTTAAACCGCATAAGCGGCCCCATTTGGTCTCACCCGAGGAAATGAACTGATCCACCACGACTTGCGCGCCGTTGAAGAAGTCACCGAACTGGGCTTCCCAGATGACCAGATCATTGGGAGCCGTGGTCGAGTAACCGTATTCAAAGGCCAACACGGCTTCTTCCGACAGAATGGAGTCGTGGATGGTAAAGCGTGGCTGACCGTCCGACAGATTCTGCAACGGCACGAAGGTGGTGCCATCTTTCTGATTGTGCACGACCGCATGGCGGTGAGAGAAAGTGCCGCGGCCGACATCCTGACCGGTAATGCGCACCGGGTGCCCCTGATCAATCAAGGTGGCATAAGCCAGCGTTTCGGCAAACCCCCAGTTGAGCCCCATGCCACCGGCCTGCATCTTGCGGCGATCTTCGTAAATCTTGGCAACCTGACGCTGTACATCGACCCCGTCCGGGATCTCGCACATTTTCGCCGCCAGCTGCTGCAGCCGCTTCATGTCGAAGGTGGTATCGGCATTGCCGGTCCACTCATGGCCGAGGTAAGGCGTCCAGTCGACGAACAAGGACTTGTTGGGCTCCTGAACCAGCGCATTGGCCACGTGGTTACCGGCCACCAGGTCATCGCGGTAGGTTTCAATCATCGCCTTGGCGTCTTCTTCAGACAAAACGCCCTGCTCGACCAGACGCTTGGCATATAAGGTACGCGAAGAAGGATGGTCCTTGATCTTCGAGTACATCATCGGCTGGGTACCGGACGGCTCGTCGGCTTCGTTATGGCCGCGCCGACGATAGCAGACGAGATCGATGACCACGTCTTTCTTGAACTCCTGCCGATAGTCCAGCGCCACCTGAGTCGCGTGAAGAACCGCGTCCGCATCATCGCCGTTAACGTGGAAAATCGGCGCCTGTACCATCTTGGCGATATCAGTACAGTATTCTGTGGAGCGCGAATCCTGCGGGTGGGACGTGGTAAAGCCCACCTGGTTGTTGATGACGATGTGAACCGTGCCGCCGGTCTTGTAGGCGCGGGTCTGGGACATCTGGAATGTCTCCATGACCACGCCCTGACCGGCAAAGGCCGCGTCGCCATGGACGTTGATGGGCAGGACCTTACTGCCCTCTTCGTCGTTACGACGGTCCTGACGGGCACGCACCGAGCCTTCGACAACGGGCGCGACGATTTCCAGATGCGACGGGTTGAACGACATGGCCAGGTGGACTTCGCCGCCTGGCGACATGACATTCGAGCTAAAGCCCTGGTGATACTTGACGTCGCCCGAACCACGCTCGATGACTTTCTTGCCGTCGAACTCATCGATCAAGTCAGCCGGATTTTTACCCAGGATGTTGACCAGCAGGTTGAGTCGCCCGCGGTGGGCCATGCCAATCACGACTTCTTTAGTGCCGTAACCGCCTGCCCGCTGGATAAGTTCGTCCATCATCGGTACAAAGACTTCGCCGCCTTCCAGGCCGAAGCGCTTGGTACCCGGATACTTGGACGCCAGGTAGTTTTCCAGGCCTTCGGCCGCCGTCAGACGTTCCAGCACGTGCTTGCGCACGTCATCGCTGAACTTGGGTGCACTGCGTACCGATTCGAAACGCCGCTGTAGCCAGCGTTTTTCCTCGGTATCGACAATGTGCATGATCTCGCAGCCAATCGAGCGACAGTAGGTACGATCCAGGGCATCGACGATATCGCGCAATGGCGCCTTGTCGATACCTAGAAAGAAAGAACCAGTCTGAAACTCGGTGTCCAGGTCAGCTTTTGAAAGCTGGTGGAAAGAAAGGTCGAGATCGGGAACGGGGGTGGGATTACGCAGGCCCAGCGGGTCGATATTAGCCTTTTGATGACCACGAAAGCGGTAAGCGTTGATCAGCTGCAGGACTTTCACCTGCTTCTTGTTTTCGCCACTTTCAGCGGCAGCCCGGGCAGGGCGATTTTCACGGCCCAACTGATAGAACTGATCACGAATAGGACTTAGCGGAACATCGTGAGAGGCACTGCCCTCCGGGCGAGGCAACTGGTCAAAATAGTTGCGCCACTCGTCAGGGACAGATTCAGGATCGGCGAGGTACTGCTCGTAAAGCGCTTCCACGTAGTGAGCGTTGCCACCACTAACGTGAGAGGAACGCCACATCAACTCCATTATGCCTTGTTGCATTTCTTGGTCACCCTGCACTGATGGGGTGGTATCGGCATCGTCGCGTCACCGCGGCGACATCGGTATTGCCCTGCCGGCGGGGCGGGACATTTGCCGGCGGCACCGACCAGAGGCCGGAAACCCTTTTCAATTCAATTTCTTGTCAGTTCATGCTCAAAAGCCGGTACTCTCGGCACCGGCTTTTAAACTTGACTGGTCATCTGGTGCGACGCGTCGCCGCACCAGATGACAGGCACTATGATAACAAGCGAAGCGCCACGATTTAAGTACCATTTGTGCGCAACTTAAGTGGTATCCGCTTTTTATGCATAAAAGCCCCTTATTTTACGTGGCATCTGCCAGCAGCATCTCACGAATCTTGCCGATCGCCCGCGTGGGGTTCAGCCCTTTCGGACACACCGCCACACAGTTCATGATGCCGCGGCAGCGGAACACGGAAAACGGATCTTCCAGATCGGTCAAGCGCTCGCTGGTCGCCGTATCCCGCGAATCCGCGAGGAAGCGATACGACTGCAGCAGGCCTGCCGGGCCGACAAACTTGTCCGGGTTCCACCAGAAAGACGGGCACGAGGTTGAGCAGCAAGCGCACAGAATGCACTCGTACAGGCCGTCCAGCTTGTCGCGCTCTTCCGGCGACTGCAGGCGCTCGATCGCCGGTGCGGGGGTGTCATTCTGCAGGTACGGCTGAATACGCTCGTACTGCTTATAGAACAGCCCCATATCGACGACCATATCGCGAATGACCGGCAAGCCGGGCAGCGGACGCAGGGTCAGCTTGTTGCCTTTCACAACTTCCGACAACGGTGTAATACAGGCCAGACCATTCTTGCCGTTCATGTTCATGCCGTCTGAGCCGCAAACCCCTTCGCGGCAGCTACGGCGAAACGCCAGACCGCTGTCTTGCTCCTTCATCATATGAAGAACATCCAGCACCATTACATCGCGACCCTTGGTATCGACCTGAAACTCCTGCATATAGGGTGCGGAGTCGGTTTCCGGGTTATAGCGGTATATGGATACCTGAAGATTGGACATGGTGACTCCCTCTCGTTGCAGAGATTAGTAGGTACGAACCTTGGGCTCGAACGTATCAACGGTTTTCGGCTTGAAGTTGACGTCGCGCTTCTTCAGTTCTTTGGACATCGGGAAGTAGAGCGAGTGCTTCAGCCAGTTGACATCATCACGGTCAGGGTAGTCGTAGCGCGAGTGCGCACCACGGCTTTCTTTACGCTCAAGGGCCGCGATCGCCGTCGCTTCGGCCACTTCCATCAGGTTATCGAGTTCCAGGGCTTCCACGCGTGCAGTGTTGAACGCATTGGATTTGTCAGGCAGGTGGGCGTTCGCAATACGGCTGCGAAGTTCTTCCAGCTTCTTGACCCCTTCCTGCATGTTTTTCTCTTCGCGGAAAACACCGAAAGACGTCTGCATGATGTCTTGAAGCTCTGCCTTCAGCGCCGGGATGCTTTCGCCACCCTCCGACTCGTTCCAGCGAGTGATGCGCTTCATGGCAAACTCGACGTCCGATTCGGACGCGTCGAGATACTCGATACCTTCGTTTAGCGCGCCTTCGATAAACATGCCCGCGGCACGACCGAAGACCACCAGATCGAGCAGTGAGTTACCGCCCAGACGGTTGGCCCCGTGAACCGATACGCACGCCGCTTCACCGCAGGCGTACAGGCCATTCACGATATGGTCTTTGCCGCTTTCGTCCTGAGTGATCGCCTGGCCATGAATGTTGGTCGGAATACCACCCATCATGTAGTGACAGGTCGGCACGACCGGAATCGGATCTTTCGCAGGATCGACGTGGGCAAACGTCTTGGACAGCTCGACGATACCCGGCAGGCGCTTGCCAAGGACCTCTTCGCCCAGGTGGTCAAGCTTCAGAAAGACGTGATCGCCGTTCTCGCCGCAGCCACGACCTTCCAGAATTTCCATGACCATGGAACGTGCCACAACGTCGCGGCCCGCCAGGTCTTTGGCGTTTGGCGCGTAACGCTCCATGAAGCGCTCGCCATCCTTGTTGATCAGGTAACCGCCCTCACCACGGCAACCTTCGGTGACCAACGTACCCGCCCCGTAAATACCGGTGGGGTGGAACTGCCACATTTCCATGTCCTGCATCGGGAAGCCGGCGCGCAGCGCCATGCCGATACCGTCGCCGGTGTTGATCAGGGCGTTGGTGGTCGAGGCGTAGATACGGCCTGCACCGCCGGTCGCCAGCACCGTGGCTTTCGATTTGACGTGAACCACTTCGCCGGTCTCGATGCACATGGCGATACAGCCCACCACATCGCCTTCACTATTCTTGACCAGATCCACCGCGTACCACTCGTTCAAGAACGTCGTGTTGTTCTTGAGGTTGTTCTGGTACAGCGTATGCAGCAGCGCGTGGCCGGTACGGTCGGCCGCGGCGCAGGTACGTGCGGCCTGGCCACCTTCACCGAAGTTTTTTGACTGGCCGCCGAACGGGCGCTGGTAAATGCGGCCGTTATCGAAGCGCGAGAACGGCAGGCCCATGTGCTCAAGCTCGAAGACCGCTTTCGGGCCCTCAGAACACATGTACTCCGAGGCATCCTGGTCAGCGATATAGTCGCCGCCCTTGACGGTGTCATACATGTGCCAGCGCCAATCGTCATCCGGGTCGGAAGACGCGATGGCACAGGTGATCCCGCCCTGGGCAGAAACTGTGTGGGAACGCGTTGGGAACACTTTCGACAATACGGCTGTCTTCTTACCGGATTTCGCAAGCTCTAGAGCAGCGCGCAGGCCAGAGCCACCGCCACCGATGATAATGGCGTCAAAGGTCAGGCTACGTAGGTTAGACATGTATCAAGCTCCCCACAGAATTTGAATGCCCCACACCAGGTACACAAAGATGGCCAGAATGATGAGAGACTGGGCACCTACGCGAACGAAGGTGGATTTAAGATAGTCGGTCGTCACGGTCCACAGGCCTATCCAGGCGTGCGCTGCTACCGAGATAAAGGCCAGCAGGGAAAAAATCCGCATCCAGGTCTGATCGAACAGCGCGGTCCAGGCGTAGTAATCCAGGTCAGGATGAAGCAGCAGGTAGGCCACCATGAACACGGTGTAAATGGCCAGCACCACCGCTGAAAAACGTTGCATCAGCCAGTCGGACAGGCCGCTACGGCCAAAGCTTGTGACGTTGGTTACCATACCCAGACTCCTGCCAGAATAATCAGAATCGCGCTTACCACCACGGTGATCTGCGCTTTTTTCACACCACCCTCGAGCGTGACACCAATGTTGGCATCCATCAGCAGGTGTTTAATGCCTGCGACGAAATGGAATGCCAGCGCCGACAGCAGGCCCCAGGCCACAAACTTGGCGAAAAAGTTATTGGCCAGGGCACTGCTCACAGCATCAAAGCCTGCCGGTGAAGACAGTGATTCACCAAGTGCCCAGAAAGCGAAAATGAGGCCAACAAAAAGGATGACACCGGTGATGCGGTGCGCAATCGACGTCAATGCCGGAAGGGGAAAGTGTATCGTCGTCAGGTCTAAATTTACGGGTCGTTTGCTATTCACGGCTTATACACACTCTTATTGGCCCGCTCTGCGACAGGTCGGGCATAGCCCGAGCGGGCAGTGATTACTGGAAGGGGCTCGGCCGTTGCCAAGTCTGGCACGACCACCAGCCTACCGGTCGTGCGCCAGAGATTATAAGAAGCTTAGCCCCCGCTGACAAACCGAACTAAGGCTTTACTCGACCATTGTGCAAGAAAAAACTCCGTATTGTGAGTCGATTTTGCATCGCAGCATCGCTATAGTGTCGGTAAGCAAGCTCGTTAGTAAGCAGGTTAACGTATTATCCCTGTGATAGCATTTTCCGCTCAAAGCGACGCATCAACCATGGACAATCATTAACCAAGACAAGACACACTGTACAAGCATACCTAGCGATAGGGCTAATTGACAAAATGACGCACGCTTCTATAGTGGGCAAGCCTTTTCGCCGGCGCGGTATGCGCAGCACCGACTTTACGTCCCAACCCGAACTCGAAAGGAGGCCAGCATGGCTGACAGGAAAGCAACATTAACGGTAGACGGTCTAGATAAAACGATCGAACTACCAATGTACTCCGGCTCACTTGGCCCAGACGTTATCGACGTTCGCGCCTTGGGTGCCGAGGGCCTGTTCACCTACGACCCAGGCTTCATGGCCACCTCTTCCTGCCAGTCTGCCATTACCTATATCGATGGCGGCAAGGGCGTACTGCTGCACCGCGGCTACCCCATTGACCAACTGGCGAAAGAGTCCAATTTCGTAGAACTTTGCTACACCCTGCTTTTTGGTGATCTGCCTGACGACAAGCAATACGAAGCCTTTGCGTCGCGCATTCGTAACCACACCATGGTTCACGATCAGATCAACAACTTCTTCAAAGGATTTCGTCGCGATGCGCATCCGATGTCGATCCTGTGTGGTGTCGTTGGTGGTCTGGCCGCTTTCTACCACGACCACATGGACATCACCAAAGAAGAAGACCGCGAGATAAGCGCTATCCGCCTGATCGCCAAGATGCCGACGATCGCTGCGATGTCGTACAAGTACAACATCGGCCAGCCGTTCAACTATCCACGCAACGAGCTGAACTACGCAGAGAACTTCCTCTACATGATGTTCAGCAATCCGTGTGAAGAGTACAAAATCAACCCGGTATACGCCAAAGCCATGGACCGCATCTTCATGCTGCATGCGGATCACGAGCAAAACGCGTCCACCTCTACCGTTCGCCTGGCAGGCTCGACCGGCGCCAACCCCTACGCCTGCATCAGCGCTGGCATTGCGGCCCTGTGGGGACCGGCGCACGGCGGTGCCAACGAAGCCGTGCTGGCGATGCTCGACGAAATCGGTGACGAATCTGAAGAAAACATTCAGCGCTTTGTCGATAAAGCCAAGGATAAAGATGACCCGTTCAAGCTGATGGGCTTTGGTCACCGCGTTTATCGCAACTTCGACCCGCGCGCCAAGGTGATGAAAGAGACCTGCGACGAAGTGCTGGCCGAGCTCGGCATGGCCGACGATCCGCAGCTGAAAATCGCCAAGCGTCTGGAGCAGATCGCCCTTGAAGATGAGTACTTCATTGAGCGCAAACTGTATCCGAACGTCGATTTCTATTCAGGCATTATCCTGAAAGCCATGGGCATTCCGAGAAACATGTTCACGGTGATCTTTGCGGTATCCCGCACCATCGGCTGGATTTCGCATTGGCACGAGATGCTCAGCGAAAGCTACAAGATCGGTCGTCCTCGCCAGCTTTACATTGGCCACGACCAGCGCGACTACCCCAAAAAGTAAGCCGCGTTACGCAGAGTGAAATGAGCATGCAAAGGCCGCCCCAGGGTGGCCTTTTGCATTTCCGCCATCGCTAATTCACAACACACCAACAATCAGGTGATTTATGGCTACGATCAAGACAGTCGCATTTATCGGTTTAGGCGTTATGGGCTATCCCATGGCAGGGCATCTTGCCCAACAAGGTCTCACCACACGCGTGTACAACCGCACCAGCAGCAAAGCTGACGCCTGGGTAAGCGAATACGGAGGTAGCGCCCATGCCACACCCCGCGAAGCCGCCGAAGGCGCTGACCTTGTCCTGGTGTGCGTTGGCAACGATGACGATGTGAGGCAAGTGACAACCGGGGAAAACGGCGTGCTCCACGGCATGACGAGCGGCAGCTTTCTGGTTGATCACACCACTGCATCGGCGGACCTCGCCCTGGAGCTTGATGCCGCCTGCCGCCAGCAGGGCATCGCCTTTCTCGACGCCCCCGTTTCAGGCGGCCAGCAAGGGGCAGAAAATGGTGGGCTGACCATCATGTGTGGTGGCCAGCAAGCGCACTTCGATACGGTCGAACCGCTGCTTGCCCATTACGCTCGCGCGGTGACGTTGATGGGCAGCGCCAGTAGCGGGCAACTGACCAAGATGGTCAACCAGATCTGCATCGCGGGGCTGGTCCAGGGCCTGGCCGAGGGCTTGCATTTTGCCGAGCAGGCCGGGCTTGATCAGCAACAGGTCATCGATGTGGTATCCAAAGGCGCCGCAGGTTCATGGCAAATGGAAAATCGTCACAAAACGATGATTGCCGATGAGTATCAACATGGCTTCGCGGTGAACTGGATGCGCAAGGACCTGGCTATTTGTCTAGCCCAGGCACGCCACTTTGACGCCACCTTGCCGGTGACCGCTCTGGTGGACCAATTTTATGCCGATGTACAACGACTCGGTGGCGGCCGTTGGGACACCTCATCGCTGCTAAAACGTCTGCGTAAAGCGCAATAGATGCTTGACTTTTCACCCCGCTATTAACCCCAACAGGGTTTTCCACACTATCTGTGGATAACCCTGTTCACAACCACTAGAAAACGTCCCACAATCGCCATGATTAGCGGGGACGTCTTAAATTGGTCATTTTTTAACCTTACGTAAGCTACTGTTTTTAAACAGATAATGATAAAACAATGATTTAGCGCACGCGCATCGCAGGGTTGTGCACAACCTGTCTCAGAAAAACGTAAAAGTGGACAAGTCAAGTACAAAATACCCTAAATCAGCGGATTTTCAGCGCATAACGGGGGTTGTAAAACAGCGAGACATAGCCGTGGGTAAGCACATGAAGTGAGCTTTATAGCACTGCCAAATTAAGGAAGGGATAATGCTGAATGATGATGGCGTCCCATAGGGGGTTCGAACCCCTGTTACCGCCGTGAAAGGGCGGTGTCCTGGACCACTAGACGAATGGGACGTTTCAAGCGCGCTTCGCGTATGACGACGTCAAGATTGGTGGAGCCTAGCGGGATCGAACCGCTGACCTCAACACTGCCAGTGTTGCGCTCTCCCAGCTGAGCTAAGGCCCCACGTGTCGCGAAGACGGGCGTATATTACTGATTACGCTCGCCTTCGTCAACCAGGAAAATGCCAAAATATTATGGCCGTGAGAATGGACGGTTTTTATAGATCGCGAAACTCTTTCTCAAGACGCTTGGCCTGCTTCTTGGAAACACCGCCTAACACCTCGATCGCATGACGAAGCCGTGCTCGCGTGACGTCTGAGCCCAGAATCGCCATCGCATCCATCACTGAGGTGCTGGTGGCGCTACCGGTAATGGCGATGAACACAGGTGCCAGGAAAGCCTTCATTTTCAAATCAAAGTGCCCGGCCAATGCCTTCACTTCTTCAAGAAGTGCTTCTTTGTGCCACGCTGGCACCACTTCAAAACGCCAGACCAGGAATTGCAGCAGCTTCACCAACTCGTCTTTTTCCAACTTGACGCTGTCGAAGTCCTGTTCTTTCAGCTCGGGCAGCCCGGAAAAGAAATGCCCTGCCAATGGCGTAGCCTGTGCAAGGGTTTCGATACGGGGGCGAATCTGCGGCAGAATCTGCTTTACATAGTCCTCATTAAAGGCCCACTCACGCAGTGCCATCAGTAACCCGTCGTCATCAAGGTCTTCGCGAATGTAGACCCCGTTCAGCCAGGTCAGCTTTTCCAGATCGAACACCGGCCCACCCAAGGAGACACGCTGAACATCGAAGGCCGCCATCATTTCCGCAAGGCTGAATTTTTCGCGCTCGTCGGGCATCGACCAACCCATTCGACCCAGATAGTTGGTCACCGCCTGGGGGAGGAAGCCCATGCGGCGGTAGTAATTAATCGACGTGGGATTCTTGCGCTTTGAAAGCTTCGACTTATCCGGGTTACGCAACAGCGGCATGTGGCAAAGCTGCGGCATCTCCCAACCGAAATATTCGTAAAGCAACTGGTGTTTGGGGGCGGAATTGATCCACTCCTCACCCCGCAGCACATGGGTAATGCCCATCAAATGGTCATCTACCACATTGGCCAGGTGATAGGTGGGCATGCCATCCGATTTCAGCAGAATCTGGGCGTCTACCTGCGCCCAGTCCACTTCAATGCTGCCACGGAGCATGTCATCGACTATACACACGCCGTCGCTTGGCACCTTCATCCGCACCACAAAGGGCCAGCCTTCTGCCGCCCGACGCGCCGCTTCGGCCTCATCCAACGCCAGATCAGCCGGTTTTAGGGCTAACTGCATACCGGCAGCCTTACGTGCCTCACGCAGCTCATCCAACTCTTCGCTGGTGCGATAACACTTGAACGCGTGTCCTTCATCCAGCAATTGCTGGGCATATTGGACGTAAATATCGCCACGCTCGCTTTGCCGATACGGACCGTGCGGCCCACCCACATCCGGGCCCTCATCCCACTCAAGGCCCAACCAGCGCAGCGAATCAAGAATCATCTGTTCCGATTCTGGCGTGGAGCGCACCCGATCGGTGTCTTCGATACGCAGGATAAACTGGCCGCCGTGCTGACGTGCGAAACATAGATTAAACAGCGCAATATACGCCGTTCCGACATGGGGATCTCCCGTCGGCGATGGCGCAATTCGGGTACGTACGGTCATTGGAGCGTCCTTTTGGCAAAAAGCGTGGCGATATTATACGCACCCTGTGCTTAACCAACACCATCGCGTAGGGAACGACTTCCGCCAGAAAGCGTCAGATACGGGGTTAAATAAACGTTGTCTGGAAAAAAATGCGCGTTATTGCACAATCGCTTAGTATGTCGTAGCGCTGATCAGCGGAATCCAGGTCTCATTTTCAGCAGAGAACCTATTTTAACGCCATCGCTTTGATGGACATTTTTAAACGAGCGACGCCGCTCATCGACAGGAAAACGAAATGGAATCGCTAGGCTCACGTATCAAGCAACTGCGACTTCGGGCCAAGCTCAACAAAGCTGCCCTAGCACGTAAAGTTGGCGTATCGGATGTCACCATTTCTTATTGGGAGTCCGGGGCCATCAAGCAAATCGGCCATGAGCGTCTGGTGGCATTGGCCGAATCCCTGGACTGCTCGCTCGCCACATTGCTTGAGGGTGACAGCGCCCCACTCTTGTTGACGCTCAGCCACGAAGGACCACTACCCTGGGAGCAGGTGCAGTCAACGGCGATGACCGTGCCTGATCATTTACCGCTCAAGGCCAACTGGAAAGCTCCCTGCATCATGGTGACACCGGGCCCCGGTAGCGACTTTGCACCGGCCAAGCCGGGCGACCTACTCCTGCTGGGCCCCACCCACGTCTTCCACAAGAGCGGCCTGTACCTGGTGGAGCAGGACGATAAACTGCATCTTAAACAGTTAAGCAAAGCGACCAGCGACGTCACTATTCAAGCCGTACTGTTAGCGCACTGGCGCTCCGCCTGAAGGGCATTTCATGGCGTCTGGAGTAACTCTGCGTCCCCCCGCGACTGTCTGGGCTGGTTGCCGACCATAAAACGTGTGGTGTAAGTGGCAATCTGACCCAGACCATGGCGGGATTGAGTGACCAGCTCCCCCGTCAGATATTCCCCTTTTTCACCGATGCGCTGCTGCACGGCTCTGGGTTGAACGGCGGCTTCGGACAACTCCACCCTGACACTATAGCCACCGTCCGGTAAACCACTGCCGGGGCCAAAGGGCCCCGCGACAAACTGCCCTTGCTCAACATCGACCCGCTCGCGCCAACGCACGCGGCTCAGTTCACGCTCGACAATCACCTGCACCTGAGCGCCATCGGGCAGGTTGGTCTCACCCTCAACCTGCAAGCGACGGTCTGAACCAATCGACGCCGAGACAAGAATTCGAACATCCAACGGCTCTACGTCCTCGGCCGGTTCGCTCTGCGCCTGCGCTTCGCGACTCGCTGCTTCTTCTTGCGCTGCCGCCTCTGCCGTCTCGCGGGCCTGTTCGTCCGCAGCCTGCCCATCCCCGTCACCACAGCCAACAAGCAGTGTCATGGTGGATAACATGATGCCAACCAACGTTAGCCTGAAACCTGTCTTCATTTGATGCATATCCGCTCCTCGACCACCATAGCCGCCAGCTTATCACTCCCCTGCCACATACACAGAGAAATAAGCCACTGATCGAAGAAAGGATTATCGGATGCCATGGCGAGACCAGAAAACGCCACTATCGATGCTAATGCATCAGATGCTAAGTCTGGTTCTTTGTTGGTAGCCGCTGGCCCGGTTGAAAGCTTAGGTTGTCGGCCTGCTCTTGGCTTTGGCTACGTATGGTTATCACCCGCAGGAGGGCGATTTAATTGCTTCCGTTTCGCAGCACCCCATGAAACCCCCAAAGTGATGGACACCGGTAATAGCACCAATAAACCAGCAATAACACCCGCAAAGCCCCATGTCTCGCCATCTGGGTCGGTCACGCCCAAAAAGCTACCAACTATCAACGATCCCCCGGCAAAGGTCAGTGGCGAAAATGAAGCTGAAGCAAAGTGACGCCACCACATGGGACGCCCATTAATCTTCATGGACCTAACAAGCAAAACCCAGCCGATAACCATAACGGCTAAACCAGCCAATATAGCGACAAATTCCATTACCTTCTCCCAGTCGTTATCAAGCGGTCGCTTGTTTCACTCATATAAAAAGCCTAACCCATAGCCGAACCTAACACCATTGACCCGACGTCGATTTCACCCACGCTGAGAGTCGGTCTTCGCTCTGGGCTGAATGGCCTTTTTTGCGTACAATCGCACACCAATAAACCCCGATACTATGCGTCCGCGGCGGTGTATCATTTACACCTGTTTCAGGGCGTGTCTTTATACCGCATACCGAGTATGCAAGTGATTGATATGACGAACGTTAACCCAGCAGACGCGGCACGCCGGTTTTCTGTGGCCCCGATGATGGATTAGAACGAAACCCCGCCGTTAAGCCTCTCGTAAAGAACAAGTACCAAAATTGTGCCAACTCAATCAGGCTTTTGCTCTGTTTACCTTCCTTGGTAAATACGCACATGACGCGTGTGCGTGCGCATCATGCGTGGAGGGTACGTCAGAATGTTTGGGGGTCTCGGAAAAAGGTAATAAAGGTAACCAAACTCAAAAATATGCCATAAGACATTGAAATAATGAGCATTAAAATAGTTGTTCAAAAGGTAATAAAAAGGTGATCAATAGGTAACCACATTACCTTTTTATAAGGTGAATTGATCAATTCTTAAAATCATTAATTATCAACATCTTACGGAAAGATTACCTTTTACATCACCTTTTATTACCTTTTAGAGGTAACCTATATATCGTTTAAAATCATTTAGTTACGCACAAAAAAACAGCCAAATCACCTAGATTACCTTTTTCCGACGGCCCCCATAGTTCTGAGAGCACCCCAGCCCGCCTGAGTCACTACCATCCGCTTTGTGAAGAAATTCGCAGGATTCCGCATGAGAACGAGCGCTCGCAATCAGGCCGTGAACCCTAGTTGCGGCGCAGCTTTGCGGCATGTGCATGGGTGCATAAAAACAAACAGGTTTAGCGCGCAGGCGGGGCGGGGAGTCGACGGCGCGCCGTGGGTATGGAGTGCTAGGAACCTGGGTTGAGTTCCTCATATAGTTTTAAAACTTTGACCTCACTCTCTAAGGCATTAGCCAGATCCCAGCCCGTATAAGTAAGGAAGGCACCAAATACAGTGGCTGCTATCCCAGCACTACCGACTGCAAAGACATCTATACCCTTTTCGATGCCTTCTTTTAATATTTCATATCCTCCTGCTAAATAGACCTGCGAAACAGCCCAGTACATTAGGACAAACCCAGCAAATGTGATTGCCATTCCTAATACTAAAAATATAAAGCTTACCAACGAGATAGCAACCGAGCGACTGCCACTGCCAAAAGCGAAGCAACGACTGGCGAGCCTTAATTGATGCGTATCAAAGTCACATCTTGCAGCCACTGATGTACGTCCGAATACACTCAGAGCCTCTAACGGCCCCCATTCACTTTGAGCTAAGCGCTCGATAAATTTTGCGGAAGCCTTCTTCTTGAAAGCTTTGAAAAAAGCAGCTTCAAGTCGAAGCTGTTTAGCAAGGCTTCGTTTGTCGTTTGTGTATTCCTCAAGTGCATCATATAGATAATCGAGATTTCGCTGACGGCTGAAGAACCGAGAAATCAAACTTAAAATAAGCTCCTGCATGAATGGACTCCTTAAGCGTCAACATAAGAAACCGCCCTCATTGGGGCGGCTTTGCGTTGGCTGGCTTCAGGCCTACCGGTTCGTGATGATCATTTCCCCACGAGGCTCTGTTGCCTGCTGTCCTACAGTGTACCGAATTTCAGTGGTTTGGATGGATAGGCCTGCGAAGGCATCACGCATTTCGGGTGTATCGTTGACGCTGACCACAAACTGCCCCTGCCCTGTTCGGGCTAGCTCCCCCATGCGGTAATACTCCTCAAGCGGGAAGTCATCTCCATAGCCGGCGGTGCCCCAGTACGGTGGATCGAGGTAGAACAGCGTGCCTTCCCGATCGTAACGTTTGATGCACTCCGCCCAGTCCAGGTGCTCTACCACGGTTCGCGCCAGGCGAAGGTGCGCGGCGCTGAGATCTTCTTCAATCCGCAGCAGGTTCATACGCGGTGGGGATACCGCCGAGGTGCCAAACGACTGGCCGCTGACCTTGGCGCCGAACGCCAGCTTCTGGAGGTAGAAGAAACGCGCCGCCCGCTGTATGTCGGTCAGATGGCGTGGGTTGATCTCTTTCTGGGTGAGGTACTCTTCCCGGCTGATCAGCCCCCAACGGAACTGTTTCACCAGCTCATCCGGGTGGTGCTTCACAACGCGGTAGAGGTTCACCAACTCCCCATGCGCGTCGTTGATCACCTCCACCTTGCTTGGCGCTTTCATGAAGAAGAGCGCAGCACCGCCGCAGAAGGGCTCCACGTAGGCGGTGTGCGGTTTGAAGAGCGGTAGGATCTGTTTAGCCAAGCGACGCTTGCCGCCCATCCAAGGCAAAATTGGTCGATTCATCATCCTTGATACCTGTTTATATATACAGTATTGATGTACAGTAGTCGGTATCGCTTGCGGGGCCGGGACGCTCCCACTGTTTTTAGGGATGAAACGAGCGATAGGCGCCTGGCCATGCCAGGCGCTTTTTTTATTGTGGGTCTAGTGAATACTCCTTGAACCGAATCACCTCCTCCCCTAGCAGGTCATTGATCTCGCTGAATACCGCCTGCACCGGCTCAAGCTCGTTGGTGACGAACACCTTGGCGGCTTTTTCAACGTCGCCGAAGCCGCCGGTGTTATTGGGGATGATGCCCATCAGCTGCGGGGGGATGCGGTGGCCGGCGAGCTGATCGTCACGGGTGATGTTCTTGATCGCGGCGAAGTCGTCCTTGGCGGCCACCTCAGAGATCGGGATGATCTGGATGCCGTCTTTCTTGCCGTTGGGGCTGTAGAGGAACAGGTTGCGGAAGTTGCCGACGCCCTTCGATTCCTTGAGCGCGGCGCGCATGGCGTCGATGTCTTCCTGGTTTTGGGCCGTGTCAGAAACGTACATCACAAAGCCCGCGTGGGAGCCATTGAGGTAATACTTGCGGCGGAACAGCGTAGCGTTTTCATTGAGGTAGATCGACTGCAGCGCGCCCAGGTAGTCCGGCACGCCATACACCTCCTGGTTAATGTCCGGTTCCAACAGGTGGATGATGCTGCCTTCGTCGAACTCGCTGCGCTCCGACCAGTTGGGTACCCAGAAGTAGCGGTTGAGATCCGCCCCGCGTCGCACGTACTTAGCCCGCGCCGGCTTCAAGGCCAGCAGCCTGTTCAACCGGCCGTAGATCTTCTCCAGGTAGCAGTTGCCGAACACCAGGTAATCAGTGGCCAGCGCGCTAAACGCCTGGCGGCTTAGCAGCGGGTGGGGAATGAACGAGCGCACCAGAATATTGCGCTTCACCTGGATGGCCGAGCCATGGTGCGCCGTGGCGCGGTAGGTCTGGGACAGCGCCGGGAAGTCCACCGGCGGCTCGTACCACTCATTACCCAGCATCCAGCAGCCGGTATAGAAAAAGTCATAGCCATCAATCACCGGCGTCGGCTCGCCAAAGCTGAACGCCTCTGCCTTGGCGGGTTTAGGCGTCTCGCTAGTTTCGTTCACATCGTAGGCGGGCACGCGCACCCGAGGCTTTTCCGCCAGCGAATCGCTCATCCAAACATCTCCATCAGGGAACGGCCCGTGCCGTAATCGACCGGGCCATCAAGGGGTTCATTGTGTAAGGCGTGCATGGTGGCCCATGCCAAGTCAGCGTGGCCGGTTTGGTTATTGCGCCCGGCGGTGTAGGTCATCTGGCGTCCGGAGGCGGTCAGCTCGCGGCGGATCGCCATGAACGACTGGGCGAGATCCACCCATCCCGCATCGAATTCCAAGCGGCCTTTGTTGATGATCTGCTGCGCCTGCATGACAAGGCGCGACTTCATTTCCGGGGTATAGCGGTAACGAGTCACTGTAGGGAAGAACTTCGCCACCAGCTGGGCCACGGCTTCGCCCAGGCCCGAGGTATCGATGCCGATAAAGGTCACGTTATAGCGGTGGGTAACGCTGCGAATGAATTCCGCCTGGGCTTCATAGTCGCGCCCTTTGAGGCGGTGGCGTTCCAGGATGCGGTGCTTGCTGTCCATCGACTTAGGCGGCGCCACGACCACTAAGCCTGCCCCATCGCCGTCTTCACCATCACCCGCCGGGTCATAGCCCACCCATACCGGGTGCTCACCATAAGGCCTTGGCGCGAAGGGCTTCAGATCTCGCCAGGCATCCCAGCTATCCACCATGCAACGCTGCATCATCGCCAAAGGGAAGGCGCTTTGCGTGTCGTCCACGAACTCGCACATCAGCAGGTTCGCGAACTCATCGTCGCTGTACTCGAGGCGCAGCTGATCGATGTCGAACAGGTCGCAGCCCCCGGCAATGGCATCCTCGATAGTCACGATCTGTCGCCACTGGCCATCCGGCCCGCGCGCCCCATCCTTCAGCGCCGCGTGGCTCACATCGATCTTCACCCGGTCGGCTTTCTTCTGGCGTTTGTTGAACCGGTCACCGGTCCAGAACGGGTACGCCTCATGGGCCACAGAGGATGGCGTACTGAAGTAGGTCTGTTTCCACTTCTTGTGCATCGCCATACCCGACGTCACCTTGCGGAACGTCTCGAAACCATGAATCCAGAAGTATTCGTCCAGGTAGGTATCGCCGTGGTAGCCCTGCGCCGTTTTGGCGTTGGTACCCAGAAAGTGCAGCTCGGCGCCATTGGCGAGAATGATGGGGTCGCCCTTGAGCTCAACGCCGGTGACTTCCTTCACGAACTGCACGATGTAGTGCCGGAAGATATGCGCCTGCGCCTTGCTCGCGCTCATGAATATCTTATTCTTCCCGGTCTCCAGGGCGTCCGCTATCGCTTCCCGAGCGAAGTACCAGGTCGCACCGATCTGCCGCGACTTGAGCAGGTTGCGGATGCGCTCATGCTGACCCGCCCGGTACCAGCCGCGCTGGTAATCAAACAGCGAGGCCTCGAACGCCTCGACAATCTGAATCACCCCTTCATCGCCCACATCGTTGCGGGCGGGCTTTTTCTTCGGCGCTTCGTTGCGGCGCTCGATGTTGGGGTTCAGGTCGGCTTCCTTGCCGCTGCCCTGGTACTTGTGCACCCGGGCGAGCCGCTCGATCTGGCGGCCCAGCAGGTCGATTTCCTTGAAGTCCTTACCTTCCTTTTGATCCTTCCAGATCAGCTGCACCAGGCGTGCTTCCAGTGCGCCTTCCACCCGCTGGGTCGGCGTGGCGTCGTCCCAGGCATCGCGCTTTTTCCACGAATCCACGGTGGCCCGGGGCAGCTCTAGAAACTCGGCAATACGCGCAATCCGCCACCCCATCCAATAGAGATGGCGGGCAGATAAGCGGTAGTGATCGTCGTCGATGTGGGCTTGAGGCGTCATGCCGCCAGCGTACCCGCGCAGGCGAGGCGACGATTGCCCCGCTCGGTGTAAGTCGCCCTACTCACACCCGTAACGTGTTGAGCGCAAAGGCATGTGCGCGGAACCTGACGGCAACCAAAACGCCCAGACCCTTTTTCAGACACCGAGGCCCGCCCATGCCCTGGCATCGCATTGCAACTGAAGGCGCCACCACCGATGGCCGCAACATCAGCGCCGAATGGCTCACCCAAATGGCCGCCAACTTCGATCCCGCCAAGTACGGCTGTCGGATCAACATGGAGCACATGAAAGGCATCCTGCCGGACGGCCCCTTCAAAGCCTATGGCGATGTCACCGCGCTCAAGGCGGAAGAAGGCGACGACGGCAAGCTTGGCCTGTTCGCCGAGATCGACCCCACCGACGATCTCAAGGCCATGGTCGAGAAGCGCCAGAAAATCTATACCTCCATGGAAGTCGACCTCGACTTTGCCGGTTCTGGCGAACCCTACCTGGTGGGCCTGGCGGTCACCGACTCGCCCGCGTCGCTGGGCACCTCGATGCTCAAGTTCAGCGCGCAGGAAGGCAAAAACTCCCCGCTGGCCGCCCGAAAACAACGCCCGGATAACGTCTTCTCCGAAGCGGTAGAAGTCGACCTCACCTTCAGCGAAGAACAGCAAGAGCAAGGCCCAACGCTGGCCGAGCGCGTCAAGGCGCTGTTCAAAAAGCAGGATGCCAAGACCGCCGATGGCTTCGCCGCCTTCCGCGCCGAGCTGGAAGACACCCTTGGCCTGTTCGTGGAAAAACATCAGGCCTTGAGCGAAGCGCTCGAAAAGCGTCCCACCCAGGCCGCTTTCAACGAGCTCAAAAGCGCCCACGACACGCTGAAGCAAGAGTTCGACGCGCTTTACACCCAGCTCGACAACACCCCAACCCGCTCGCCGCGCACGCCCGCTACCGGCAACGACGGCACCATCGAAACCGACTGCTAAGAGACGCCCACGCCCATGCGCAACGATACCCGCAAGCACTTCAACAACTTCGCCAGCCAGGTGGCGAAGCTCAACGGCGTCCCGGACGCCACCCAGAAATTCGCCGTCGACCCGACCATTCAGCAGCGGCTGGAAAAGCGCATCCAGGAAGCCAGCGACTTCCTATCGCGCATCAACATGGTGGGCGTGGATGAGCTGAAAGGCGAAAAACTCGCCCTCGGCGTCACCGGCCCCATCGCCGCCCGCACCAACGTCAACAACCAGGATCGCACCACACGCGACCTCACGACTCTGGACGCTCAAGGCTACGAGTGCCGAATGACCGAGTTCGACACCCACCTGGGCTACAACAAGCTGGATGCCTGGGCCAAGTTCCCCAACTTCCAGGCCATGGTGCGCGATGTGATCGTTCGTCAGCAGGCTTTGGACCGCATGATGGTTGGCTTCAATGGCACCTCCGCCGCCGCGCAAACCGATCCGGTCGCCAACCCGCTTCTGCAAGACGTCAACATCGGCTGGCTGCAGCACTACCGTACCCAAGCCCCCGCTCGCGTCATGAAAGATGGTAAAACCAACGGGAAGATCCTGATCGACCATACCCCTACCAAAGATACAGATGGCAATATCGATGGCATCAAAGGCGACTACGCGACCCTAGATGCTCTGGTATACGACATTATTAGCTGCCTGATCGACCCTTGGTTCCGCCGTCTGCCGGGTCTGGTAGTCATCCTTGGCCGCAATCTCATGGCCGATAAGTACTTCCCGCTGCTCAACCAGCTACCGCCCAGCGAGCAAATGGCTGCCGACATGGTCATCAGCCAGAAACGCATCGGCGGACTGCAAGGTGTAGACGTGCCCTTCTTCCCCGACAACGCGCTAATGGTCACCACCCTGGATAACCTCTCGGTCTACTGGCAGAACGGCGCCCGCCGTCGCTATGTCACCGAGAATCCCAAGCGCAACCGCATCGAAAACTACGAGTCAAGCAACGACGCCTACGTGGTGGAGGACTTCGGCGCGGGCTGCCTGGTGGAAAACATTGAGCTCTCTGAAGCGGCTCGAAACGGTATCAAGGAGTAGTCATGACCAGCCCAGCCCGCCGCCACTTTGAACGCGTCAGCGCCGCCCAGGCGGCCGCTGATGCGGGCGACCAACCCATGCAGGGCGAAGCCTACGAGCTCATGCAGGCCGCGCTGTTTGAAGACTATCGCCGCCTTAAATCCACCCAGTCGATGGAGCGCAAAGCCGAGATCAAGCGCGAGATCCTGCCCAAGTACGCCGAGTACGTCACCGGCGTGCTGGAAGCCGGGCAAGGCGCCCAGGACGACGTGCTGATGCGCGTCATGCTCTGGCGTATCGACGCTGGCGACCTCGCCGGGGCCATCGCGATCGCCCACTATGCGATCACGCACGGCCTCACCCCGCCGGATCAGTTCGAGCGTGGTACCGCCGCCATCATCGCTGAGGAAGTCGCCGACCAGGCCCTCAAACAGCTGGACGACGAAGACGCCAATACGGTCGCCCTCCTCGAGCACCTGGTCAGCGTCGAAGCGCTTACCCGCGAGGCGGATATGCATGACCAGATCCGCGCCAAGCTCCACAAGGCCCTGGGTTACGCCCAACGCACCAATGGCCAGCTGGAAAATGCCCAGGCCACTCTGGAACGTGCTCTGTCACTCAACGAGCGCATTGGCGTGAAGAAAGACCTCGAACGCCTGGAACGAGAACTGAAACAGAACGCTGCCGCGAAGCCTTCGAGCTAGCGGCCAACCGAGTCGACCGCCGACGTCAGGGGGCGCGACGTAAGAGCCAAGCGTGTTAACGCGGCCGCTCGAACGCCGCCCACCCCCTTTTATTGATAGAGGGAACCGATGAGCAGCTTTATCTCGGCAGGCACCACCCGCGACACCGCTGAAAGCACCATCGAGAACAACGGCTTCTGGCCGGACATTCCGCCCAGCGACTTCCGCGAACGCCACCGGCTGGATAGCACCATCACCAGCGCCCGCATCGAAGGCGCGCTGCTGGCCGCCATGGCTACGGTGAACCGCATGCTGCGCCACTGGCAGGCGGAAAAGGTCGACGCGGGTTATCCCACGGTAGACGACATCCCCGTCCCCGTTTGGCAGGCCCCCGGCGTTTTCCTCGGCCTTTATCTCCGCGCCGTGTTCTCCACCGCCCACGCCAGCCTGATAGAGCGCTACGCCGACTATGACGCCACCAACAGCGCCCGCGAGCGCGGCGAACAGCTCGCCGACCCCGCCGATAGCTACCGGCGCGATGCCGCCTGGGCGATCAGCGAGATCGAAGGCCGCCCGCACAGCACGGTCGAGCTGATATGAAAACGCTTCACGCTCGCCAAAACGAAACCCTGGATGCCCTCTGCTACCGCGCCGTGGGGTTTACCCAAGGCATTACCGAACAGGTGCTGGCCGCCAACCCCGGCCTAGCCGACCTCGGCCCCGCTTTGCCCCAGGGCACACCGGTCAAGCTGCCCAACGCCACCGCTCCGCCCCGCCGCCAAACCGTGCGGCTGTGGGACTAATACATTGCTGCGCCCGCTGACGCGCACCCAATCATCTGCTTGAGGCCCGCATGAGCCAGCCCTTTGAAATCACCACCGAAAGTGCCAAGGCCGCGCCGCCCGCCGTGGTCTCGATGATGCACGTTGGCGGCATGACCCCGGCCGACTGGGTCACGGTGCTCACGCTGCTGTACCTCGCCCTGCAAATCGGCCTGCTGGTACCGCGCTACATCACCCGCCTGCGTGAATATTGGGAGAACCGCCGTGGGTCTTAAAACACGTATTGGCGTCAGCCTTGCCGCCGGCGCCGTCAGTATCGCCACCGCCGTGGTGTCGTTTTACGAAGGCTACGAGCCCACTGCCTACCATGACCCGGTGGGTATTCCGACCATCTGCTATGGCCACACCGCCACCGCCCGCATGGGGCAAACGCTCAGCCAAAAGCAATGCACCGAGCTGCTAAAGGCAGATCTCGGGCACGCTTTTGACGCCGTTGACCGCCACGCCCAGATCAAACTGCCAGCCCCTACCCGGGCCGCGCTGGCCTCGTTCGTTTACAACGTCGGCGAAGGCGCGTTTGCCCGCTCCACCCTCCTGCGCAAGCTCAACCAGGGCGACCTGCGCGGCGCCTGTCAGGAGCTACCCCGCTGGGTCTACGCCCAGGGCCGCAAGCTCAAAGGCCTGGTGAACCGCCGCGCCACCGAGCGCGAGCTGTGCCTGGCCGGGGTGAAAGTCGCCAAGCAAACAGAGGAGCCAACGCCATGACCCGCCTGACCGCCGCGCTTGTCATCCTCGGCCTGGTCATCCTGGTGACCTGGGCGCTTTGGCAACGCAGTACCGCCGCCGAGGCCCGGGCCGATCTCGCCGAGCAACGCCTGGCCGAATCCCAGCAGCGCGAAGCCCAACACCAAATGATTATCGACTCGCTATGGGATAACGCCCGCCGGCAAGCCAACCAGCGCCGCGCGCTCGCCAAACAGCAGGCAGCGCTCACCCGCATCGCCTCCAACCGCCTTGCCACCATCGAGGAGCTGCAACGTGAAAACCAAGCCCTACGCGCCTGGGCTGGCACTCGCCTGCCTGATGCTGTTATCCGCCTGCGCAAGCGCCCCGCCGTCACCGGCGCCGGTGCTTACCATCAATCAGTGCGCGATCCCCAGCCCCTGCAGCCTGCCCGCGAGTAACCCGCAAACGAACGGCGAGCTGCACCTGCAGCTGGAACGCACCGAGACCGCCTGGGCGCAGTGCGCCGCCGAGGTCGACGCCATCATTGCCTGCCACGAGGATGCCGATGAAAAAGCTGCACCGGTTACGCGCCCACCTGATTAACGCGGTGCCTGCACTCGCCAACGATCCCGAACGTCTGCTCACCTTCGTGGAAGAAGGCAGTATCGAGTTTCACCGTGGCCCAAACCTCACCCACGAATACCAGTTCACCGCCCAACTGGTCCTCACCGACTTCAGCGCGGATCTCGACACCGTCATTGTGCCGTTGCTTCAATGGCTGGCCGAATACCAGCCGGATGCCGACCCCAATGAGGCGCTAAGCTTTGAAGCCGAGATCCTCAGCCATCAATCGGTGGACGTCGCCCTGCGCGTCAAACTCACAGAACGGGTGCTCGCCAAGGTGGATTGTGACACCGGCCAGATCAAGGTCGATCACGCCCTGCCTCGCTTTGAGGTCACCGGCTGCCCAAGCCCCCGCTGGCAACTACTGATGCGCGATAGCGACACTGAGACCGACTACACCCTGGCCGCCGAATGGAAAGATCCAAATGGCGGATAACCTGGACGCCCTGGAAGACTGGGTCGGCCCGCTGCTGGCCCAGTTGGATGTCAAACAGCGCCGGGTACTCGCCCAACGCGTTGCGCGGGATCTTCGCCGCAGCCAGCGCGATCACATCCGCGCCCAAACCAACCCCGATGGCACGCCCTACGCACCCCGCAAGCCGCAAACGTGGCGGGCCAAACAAGGCCACATCCGCCGCCGCGCCATGTTCAGCAAGCTCTCCACCGCCAGATGGCTCAAGGCCACCGCCCGCAACGACACTGCCATGGTCGGCTTTTTCGGCAACATCGCCCGCATTGCCCGTACCCACCAATACGGCTTGCGCGACCGCGTCAGCCGGAATGGCCCTCGAGTCGAGTACGCCCAGCGCGAGCTGCTGGGTTTTACCCACCAGGATCACGAGCTGATTATGGATTCGGTGCTTACCCATCTGGACTCGGTGTAAAACACCCCACTCACACCCGCCACCGCTTCGCCTTCAACGCCTGCCGCCGCACGATAGCGGCATGAATATTCCCGAACTTCTCCGCCTGCTCCACAACCTGATCCGCACCGGCACTATTGCCGAGGTGGATCACGCCGCTGCCCGGGTACGCGTCAAAGCGGGCGCACTGCTGACCGACTGGCTGCCGTGGCTGGAAGCCCGCGCCGGGACTACCCGGGATTGGAATCCACCCACGGTGGGCGAGCAGGTGATGGTGTTCTCCCCCGGCGGTGACCCCGCTGCCGGGGTGGTGCTGGCCGGACTGTGCTCAAACGCGCATCCGACCCCCTCCAGCAACCCCGACGTGATCGGCCGCTGGCTGCCCGATGGCTCGCGGGTCGAGTACGACCATGCCAAGCACCGGCTGTTCATCAACTGCGTAGGGCCCATTGAGGTGAAAGCCACGGGCACCGTCACGGTCGATGCTCCCTTGATCAAACACAACCAGGGCACCGGCGTGGTCACGCAGCAGCACATCTGCCATTTCACCGGCAACCCGCATGGCGATGGCAGCTCAACGGTCAAGGCAGGCAAATAATGGCGCTCAGCAAATCCCAGCTCAAAAACCGCATCGTCAGCGAAATGCAGGCCCAGGGCGCGACCGCCTCGGGCCAGCACAGCTGGGTGAATCGCATGGCGGAGGCGATCGCCAATGCGGTGGTGGATGAAATTCAGAGCAATGCCGCCGTGCCGGTCACCGGTGGCAGCTCCTCCGGCACGTACAAGGTGCAATAGCATGCCCGGAATGAATGCCACCACCGGCCGCCAGTTGAATGAACGCCAACACCTGGTGCAGTCGGTGCAGGATATTCTCACCACCCCGCTAGGCTCGCGGGTCATGCGCCGCAATTACGGCTCGCTACTGCCGGAGCTGATCGACCAGCCGCTCAACGGCCCCACGGTACTCCGCGTTTACTCCGCCACCGTGGTCGCGCTGATGACCTGGGAGCCGCGCCTGCGCGTGCAACACATCACCCGCCAGGTCAGCACCACTCGACCAGGCCGGTTAACCCTCAGCATTACCGCCCAGCAGGTGGCCACGGGTGAGACGTTCGACATGGAGGTGCCCATCCAATGAGCACGCCGATCGATCTCTCCCAGTTGCCGCCGCCCAATGTGATCGAGCCGCTGGATTTTGAAACCATCCTCGCTGCTCGCAAGGCCCGGCTGGTTGCGCTCTACCCCGAAGAAGAGCGCGAAACGATCACCGAGTTGCTCACGCTGGAATCCGAGCCGCTGGTCAAACTGCTGGAAGAAAACGCCTACCGGGAGTTGCTGCTACGCCAACGCGTCAATGAAGCCGCTCGCGGCGTCATGCTCGCCTACGCAGAGGATGAAGACCTCGATCACCTAGCCGCTAACAATGAGGTGGAACGGCTGATGATCGATCCCGGCGACCCCGACGCCTCACCACCCATCCCGCCGACTTACGAGCGCAACACCGACCTGCGCCTGCGCACCCAGGAAGCGTGGGAAGGCCTGAGCATCGCCGGACCACGCGGCGCCTATGAATTTCACGCCCGCTCGGCGGATGGCCGTGTCGCCGATGCCCGCGCCCTTTCACCGGAGCCTTGTGAGGCGCTGGTGATTATTCTATCTCGCGAAGGCGACGGCACCGCCAGCCAGGACCTGTTGGATATCGTCGAGACCGCCCTCACGCCGGAAGATGTGCGCCCACTGGGCGACCGGGTCACGGTGCAATCCGCCGAGATCATTGACTACGAGATCGACGCCGAGCTGCAGCTGTACGACGACGCCGACACCGCCCAAGAGCCAATTCTCAACGCCGCCAACAACCGCCTGGCGCGCTTTATTGAAGCCCAACATCGCCAACGTCGGCGCCTGGGGGTCAGCATCTACCGCGATGCGATCAAGGCCGCATTGCATGTTGAAGGGGTCGAGCACGTCAACCTGATCAAGCCCGCCGTGCACCTGATCATCGAGCCCACCCAGGCGGCCCGCTGCACGGATAAACGCCTGCGCATCGGGGGCAGCGATGACTGACCAACGCCGCCCCTTATTGCCTGCCAACAGCACGCCACTGGAACGCGCCGCCGCCCAGGCGCTGGCCGAAATTCAGGACGTACCGGTACCACTTCGCCAACTCTGGAACCCCTACGATTGCCCCGCCCATCTGCTGCCCTATCTGGCCTGGGCGCTCAGCGTCGACCGCTGGGACCCGGCCTGGTCCACCGCCACCAAGCGCGGCGTGGTCAGCGCCTCTTGGGCGGTGCACAAGCGCAAAGGCACCATCAGCGCGCTGCGCCGGGTGGTCGAGCCGCTCGGGTATTTGCTCGAGGTGGTCCAGTGGTGGGAAACCGAACCAGCGGGCCAACGCGGCACGTTTTCGCTGCGCATCGGCGTGCTGGATAACGGCATTACCGATGCCATGTATCAGGAGCTCGAGCGGCTGATCGACGATGCCAAGCCGCTCACCCGCCACATTACCGGGCTGGATATCACCCTGAGCACCCGCGTTACCAGCCATGTGGGTGTAGCCATGTTCGATGGCGACACCCTCGAGGTACTGCCCTGGCAAACGCCCGACCTGCACGTGCAGTGCCTCACTACGCACGCGCTCACCCCCTTGTTCCACGACACGCTGGATGTCTACCTCCATGATTGATGAAAACTCTACGTTCGGCGGTTTTCTCACCACCGTTGGGGAAGCCAAGCAAGCCAACGCCAATGCCCTGAAAACGCCCTGGAAGCTCACTCACCTTTTGCTGGGCGATGCCAACGGAAGCGACCCGGTGCCCGACGCTGACCAGACCCAGTTGGTTAACCAGGTACACCGCGCCGCCATCAACCAGCTATCCATCGACCCTGATAACCCTGGCATCTTGATTGCCGAAGTGGTGCTGCCGCCCAACATTGGTGGCTGGTGGATACGCGAGCTGGGCATTGAAGACGAGGATGGCGACTTCGTTGCCGTGGCCAACTGCCCACCCAGCTACAAGCCCCTGCTCGCGCAAGGCTCTGGCCGTAATCAAGTGGTTCGCATGCACCTCATCCTGAGCAACACCGCCAACGTGGAGCTCAAGGTCGACCCGAGCATCGTGCTGGCCACCCGGGAGTATGTTGATAAGGAGATCGAGGCCCACATCGCCAGCCGGAACCACCCGGACGCTACCACCACGGCAAAAGGGTTCGTGCAGTTTGCCACCAAGCAAGAACACCTGGATGGCCAGCGGGACGACCGTGCGGCGAAGCCGTCAGGCGTTAAGGCGATGCTGGATGATCGCGCCGCCGATCAATCTACCGTCGATCAAGGCGAAAGCGACATCAGGTTCGTCACGCCTAAAAAGCTCAAAGCCTGGGCAACCAACTGGGTAAAGCAGGCGACTGAAAGTGTCGCTGGCATGCTCAAGGTGGCAACTCAGGAACAGGCAGAAGCTGGGGAAAGCGATGACACGGTGATAACACCGAAAAAGCTAAGGTGGGGGGTTAGCTATGACATCAGCGAGATAGGGTATTTGGTTATGCCGAGCTGGTTGGGAGGTCTCATTTTGCAATGGGGGATTAGCTCCGTGGGAAACACATCCACGGTCACTTACCCTATTGCATTTCCAAACGCCATTTTAGCAGTAACAGTTGGCGACCTGAACGACAACAATGCTGCCGGAGAAACTGTTGCAATTGCCTCTGACGGGAATGGTTCGCTGCCAACACTAACCATGATGAAACTAACTAAATATATCGCCGATAGCAGTTCTTCTCATCGTGTGTACTGGATTGCATTAGGCCATTAAAGGAAATCACTATGTTCTACAGCCCTAGCGCCCGTGGCTTTTATAGCAAAAAAGTCCACAAAAATATTCCGAGCGATGCAATAGAAATAGCTCCAGCCGAGCATAAGAAACTTCTGCGAGGAGAAGCACAAGGTAAAATAATCACCATTGCCAATGGCTCAATTGTACTCAGCAACAAGCCCGACATTAGCATCAAAGAACATGCGAATGCCGCCAAACAGAGAATCAACGCCGCCCGCGATGCGGCACTAGCAGATGGCCTGCCTCGAGACATCGCTGGCGAGCCGGACGTTGTGCAAACCCGCCCCCAAGATCAAATCAACCTGCTGGGCTTACGCGCCAAGGCCAAATCAGCGCTTGATGAAGGCATCACCGAGCCGGTGATGAAATTTCGTGGCGAGAAAAACGTCACCCGCTACCTCACCCCCGATGAGATGTACACGCTGACCAACGACGCACTGGCCCACATCGAGAGCATTTACGACCACAGCTGGGAGCGGAAGGATGCGATTGAGGTGGCGCTCGAAGCCGAGGATCGGCAATCTATAAATTCTATCTCCTGGTAACATCAGTTAGCGGTCTGCCATAGACTACATCCCTTGCTCTCTATATATGTAGATATATATAAAGCTATCACAATAGATTTACTATCTCGTGAACGTGATTCCAATTTGGCCTTACTAACGTCGCTTAATATGATATTATGTATGGAAGACCATCTCATTTCGATAAGGCCCTAAAATGATGAAAGTATTTTGGTTTCCAATCATAGCCACGGTAATTATTTGGGCTATAGGAGGAGGCTTCTATTGGGAAATAAGAGAAGGTACTCATTACCAGCTGAGCGATGCTGAAAGGGTTAATGCATACTTAACCATTTTTGCTGTGGCATCTGCGTTAACGGGTAGCATATTCTTAATATTTCAACACTGGTTTATGCGCTTACAGTTAGCCCAGACCAATAAACCAAGATTATATTTAGCAGTTGTTCATAACACGTTAAACAATGATCCACAAAATCCTCACAGGACCTCACTCAAGTATACAAACCTAACAGACAATGATTTCGAAGACCTTGAAATATTTCTCTACGGTTCTGTTGACAAAAATGAGACCCAACAATTTTTACAAACTTGTAAGAAAAGAGGATATGTTCAAGGTAGAGATGAAAGAGTTATCAACATATTCACTAATGAAATTATTGATAATCTCTCAAAGAAAAACAATAATACTATGAATGAAAGAAGGTCTTTTCGCATCCAAGCGAAATACGAATTCACTTATTTGAGAAAGAAAATTACGCATTATTCGCCCGTTTACATTTTCAACTTCTCAAGCAATACGTGGGATATTGATGAATAAGTTACAACATGACATCTCTAACTTAAACAGCCAAAAGCCCGCTACTCAGTGGGCTTTTCAAACGCTTTTTCACCTAGGTCGTGCCAAAACTGAGCCGCTGGGTTAGATTGTTTTCCATCCACTATTCTCAGCGCTCTTTGATGCCTACTAAAACCTGAATTGACGGAATTTTTCTTGAATAACATAGCGCATTCAATCATACTAAAGTTATCACTTCCTATAACTGACCTAAAATAATCCTCTAACTCTTTAGCCTCGTACAAGCAGTCTGACACCAAAACACCCAATCTATAAGCATTACCTGTCAAAGCCTCTCCAAAACAAATCAACCACCCCTTATCAAGCTGATCTAACCAAGAATATTCTCCTCCATCAGAAAATAGTTCACCTACTGTTTGATGAATATTGACGTCGGGAGGAACCTCCTGGACCAGATCAAACCCATCAAAAAAATAGTCAGATCGCATTACCCTTTGTCTTTCCAACTCTTTAACCACGGGAGGAATAATATTAACAGCACAGTTATATACCAATTCGACTTTACGCCTTCTTTCCTCACCTTCGAGCTGCTGTCGTGTGAGATCCAACTGCTGCTCTTGCTTTATGATCATATCACTTTGACTATCAATCAGTTTTTTCTGCTGCTTCAACGTAATTACGAAAGCCATCAGTGTCGCCACTACAGCAGCCACACCCACAGTGCCTGATACATACGTTGCGAACGCTGCCCAATCGCTTGGTTTACGTGAGGGTGGTAACCCCCAGAAATTATTTACGTACACTCCAATGGCAACAATGGCAGTAACCATGACTGGAAGTACTAGTGGCCAGTAGTTATATTTCTTACCAGTTTGATCAGTAGCTTCTATCTTTTCCTCTTCCTTCATCCCAACATCCCCTTAACAGTCACTTCCCCGCACCTTACCACACCCCTCAGTGTAAACCGCCCCACTCACCCCCAGCGCTGCTAACACCCTGCCCCAAGACCCCGCACGATACCTGCGTGAATTCACCTTTCTTGTGAACCTGCGCAGGAGCCACCATGGCACTTGATCAATACCACCACGGCGTGCGCGTTGCGGAAGTCAACGACGGCACCCGGTCCATCCGCACGGTCTCCACCGCCGTTATTGGCGTGGTGTGCACCGCGCCGGATGCCGATGACAAAACCTTTCCCCTTAACCGCCCGGCCCTGGTCACCAATGTGGATACCGCCATTGGCAACGCCGGTACTCAGGGCACGCTGAAAAACACCCTCACCGCCATCAGCCAGCAGGCCAAGCCGATCATCGTCGCGGTGCGGGTGGCCGAAGGCGAAACCGAGGAAGAAACCACCGCCAATTTAGTAGGTACCACCACGGAAACCGGCCAGCGCACCGGCCTGCAGGCGCTATTGACCGCCAAGCAAAAGCTGGGCGTGACGCCGCGCATCATAGGTGTGCCCTACCTGGATACCCAACCGGTGGTCACCGCCATGGCCTCGATCCTCGAGCAGTTGCGCGCCTTCGGTTACTTCTACGCCCACGGCTGCGAGACAGTTTCCGAGGTCATTGCTTACCGCGATGAGTTTGGTGCCCGTGAGCTGATGCCGATCTGGCCGCAGTGGGAAGCGTTCGATACCGACGACGCCGAGACCACCACCCTCTGCCCGGTGGCCACCGCCCTTGGCCTGCGCGCCCAGCTCGACCAAACCGTGGGCTGGCACAAAACCCTGAGTAACGTAGTGGTCAACGGCGTCACCGGCATCAGCAAAGACGTCTTCTGGGATCTGCAATCGCCCAATACCGATGCGGGCCTGCTCAACGCGGCGGATGTCACCACGCTGATCAACCAGAACGGCTACCGCTTCTGGGGCTCGCGCACCTGCGCCGGGCCGGAAAGCCTCTACCCGTTCGAGAACTACACCCGCACCGCGCAGATCATCGCCGACACCGTGGCGGAAGCGCACCTGTGGGCGGTGGACAAGCCGCTGCATGCCTCGCTGGCCCGGGACATCATAGAAGGCCTCAACGCCAAGTTCCGCGAACTGAAAAACCTGGGGCTGATCGTCGATGCCAACGCCTGGCTAAACGAGGAGCTCAACACCCAGACCTCGCTCAAGGCTGGCAAGCTGCGCATCGACTACGACTACACGCCGGTGCCGCCGCTTGAGGATCTCGGCTTCCTGCAGCGCATTACCGATTCGTACCTCGCCGACTTCGCTGAGCGCGTTGCGGCCACCGCGTAAGGATTTTTTTCCATGGCACTCCCCAAAAAGCTCAAAGACCTGAATCTGTTCAGCAACGGCGACAGCTGGCAGGGCATCGTGCAGGCCATCACCCTGCCCACCCTCACCCGCAAGATCGAAGAATGGCGCGGGGGCGGCATGGATGGCCCCGTCGGCATCGACCTGGGCCAGGACGGCCTGCTGACCGTCCAGTGGACCGTGGGCGGGCTGGTCGAAAGCATCTTCGATAACTTCGGCACCGCCCGCATCGACGCCGACATGCTACGCATGACCGGCAGCTACGAGCGTGACGACGTGGATGATGCCTCCGCTGTCGAGGTCGTCATGCGCGGCCGCCACACCGAGATCGACATGGGCGACGCCCAGGCCGGTGAGAACACCGAGCACCAGGTCACCAGCACGCTCAGCTATTACAAGCTGACCGTCGACGGCACCACCAAGATCGAGATCGACCTGGTCAACGGCGTGTTCAAGGTTAACGGTGAAGACCGTCTCGCCGGTCGCCGGCAACGCTTAGGCATTTAAAGACAGGCATTTAAGCCGCTCCTTTACCCAACCTTCACTCACACACTAGGACGACCCCATGACCAGAGCCGCCGTTACTCAAGCCATCGCCGCCACCATCACGCTGGATACCCCGCTCACCCGGGGTGAAACCGAGATCACCGAGCTGCGCCTGCGCAAACCCACCTCCGGCGAGCTGCGCGGTGTCTCGCTGGCCGAGGTGCTGCAGATGAACACCGACGCGTTGATCACGCTGGTACCGCGCCTTTCCAGCCCTTCCCTCACCGCCGCCGAGGTGCGCCAGATGGACCCAGCGGATCTCGTGCAATGCGGCGGTGAAATCGCCGGTTTTTTGCTGACGAAGCGGGCCAAGGGCGAGAGCGAATAAACCTACCCGGGCAAGTAGAAGACGCGATGGCGGATCTCGCCATCGTCTTCCACTGGTCACCGGAGGACTGCGCCGGTTTTAGCCTGCGCGAGCTGATGGAATGGCGCGAACGGGCGCGTAAGCGCAGCACACCAACGGAAAGCGGGAGCCAGCGTGGCACGCGATCTTAAACTTCAGGTAATTCTCAACGCCGTTGACCAGGCCACCCGCCCGCTGCGCTCCATTGATCGCGCATCGGCGGGTGCCTCCCAGGCCATGCGCGAAAACCGCGACCGCCTGAAGCAGCTGCAAGCCACGCAGAAGGACGTTAGCTCCTTTCGTACCCTGTCTCGCCAATCCACCGACACCGCCAGCGCGCTGCGCGAGCAGCAGGACCGCATCCGCCGCCTCTCGCAGCAAATGCAAGATAACCAGGGCGACACCGCCGCCCTCACCGCCGAGCGCCAAAAGGCCATCAGCCAGGCCCGCCGGCTGACCCAGCGCTACGACGAAGAACGCCAAAAGCTGCACCGGCTGCGCACCTCACTGAACGACAACGGCGTCAGCACCGGCCAGCTCGCCCGCGACCAGCGTCGGCTTTCCAGCGATATCCGCCAGGCCAACACCGTGGTGGATGAGCAGCGGCAACGGCTGAAGCGGCTGGCCGAGCAGCAACGTAACGCCGCCCGCGCACGCGGCCAGTACGACCGCGCCATGAGCATGCGCAACAACATGGCCGGTACCGGCGCGGGCATGGCAGCCAGCGGCGGTGCCGCGCTGTATGCCGGGGCACGCCTGCTCTCCCCCGGCGTGGCCTATGGCGAGTCGATGTCTCGCGTGCAGGCGCTTACCCGCATGGAGGCCGACGACGAACGGTTCCAGGCGCTTCGCCAACAGGCGCGGGAACTGGGGGCCTCCACCGCGTTCAGCGCCGGGCAATCTGCCGATGCGCAAGGCTACCTGGCCATGGCCGGGTTCGATCCGGAGGCGATTCAGGCCGCCATGCCGGACATGCTCAACCTCGCCCTGGCCAACCGCACGGATCTCGGCCGCACGGCGGATATCTCCTCCAACATTCTCTCCGGCTTTGGGCTGGACCCCGACGAGATGGGCCGCGTGGGCGACGTGCTAACCGCCACTACCACCCGGGCCAACGTCGACCTGGAAATGCTCGGCCAGTCGATGAAGTACGTCGCCCCCCAGGCCCGCGCCATGAACATGTCGCTGGAACAATCCGCCGCCATCGCGGGCCTGCTGGGTAACGTGGGCATTCAGGCCAGCCAGGCGGGCACCACGCTGCGCGCCATGGTCACGCGCTTGTCCGCGCCCACCAGCGCCGCCGCCGGGGCGCTGGCAGACCTGGGCGTCAACGCCAAGGATGCCGAGGGCAACCTGCGCGACGTGCCCAAAATCCTCGCCGATGTGGCCCGTGCCACGGAAGAAATGGGCAACGCCGACCGCGCCGCCTACCTGAAAGACATCTTCGGCGAAGAACCCGGCGCGGGCATGGCCGAGCTGATCGCCCAGCAGGGCAGCGCCGGGATCGAACAGTTCACCGAGATCCTCAGCAACTCAGCTGGTGAGAATGCCCGCGTGGCGAAAACCATGGCCGATAATATCGGCGGCGACCTCAAATCGCTCAGCAGCGCCTGGGATGAAATCGGCATCTCGATCACCGAGACCAACAACGGCCCGCTGCGCGATCTCATTCAGCGCGTCACCGCCATTACGCGGGGCATGGGCGAATGGATCAACGAAAACCCACGCCTGGCCGGTACCCTCGCCAAGGTCGCTGCCGGGCTTGCCGTGTTGGTCACCGCCGGAGGCGCGCTGACGCTGATGCTCGCCTCGATTCTCGGTCCCATCGCCATGGTGCGCTACGGCATGGCCCTGGTGGGGCCGCAGCTGCTCACCGCCGGAAAAGCCATGATGTGGCTGGGTGGCGTATTCCGGGCGGTCTCCATGTTCTTCCTTGCCAACCCCATTGGCATCGCCATCGCCGCGATCGCCGCGGCGGCTTACCTCATCTACCGCTACTGGGAACCCATCAAGGCGTTCTTCCAGGGGCTGTGGCAGCAAGTCAAAACCGCGTTTAGTGACGGCATTGGTGGCGTGGCCAAGCTGCTGGTGAACTGGTCGCCGCTGGGCCTGCTGTACAAGGGCATGACGACCGCCCTCTCAGCACTGGGCGTCGAGATACCCGCGCAGTTCGGCTCGCTGGGCACCGCCATTGTGGACGGCATTATCGGCGGGCTAACCGGCAAACTGGGCGAATTACGGGATCGCATAACAGGCATGGCAGGTAGCGTGCGCAACTGGTTCGCCAACGTGCTGGGCATCAACAGCCCCTCGCGGGTGTTTGCCCAGCTAGGCGGTTTCACGGTGGATGGGTTAATCAGCGGCCTGACCGGCAAGATCAGCGAGCTGCGTGACCGTGTCGTCGGTATAGCGGGTAGCGTAAAAGGCTGGTTTGCCGACGTGCTGGATATCAACAGCCCCTCCCGGGTGTTTACCCAACTGGGCGGCTACACAGTGGATGGCCTGAACAAAGGCCTGGACGCCCAGCGCGACGAACCCGCCCGACGCATTCAGGAGATCGCCAAGCGCGTCACCCGCGCCGGTGCCGGGCTGGCCCTGGGCACCGCCCTACCCGCAGCGGCCATGCCCGCCATCGAGCAGCCAGCGCCCATTCAGTTTGATAACCGCCCGCCGCTCACCCAAGCCAGCACCCAGACGGGCAGCGGCTTCAGCATGGGCGATATCAACATCAACGTAACGCCCACTCAGGGCATGGATGAACGCCAGCTCGCCCAATACGTCGCCCAGGAAGTGGAACGCGCCCTGGCCAACGCTCAACGCGAGAGCCAAGCGCGGCGCCGCTCATCGTTGTGGGATATTGATTAAGGAGTCTCCCTCATGCTCATGGCCCTTGGCATGTTCGTGTTTGAAACCCTCACCGTGCCTTACCAGGAACTCAAGCGAATCACCGAGTGGCGGCACGCCAGCCAATCCCGCGTGGGCGATCGCCCAGCCTATCAATTCGTTGGCCCAGGGGCCGACACTATCACGCTGACCGGCACCCTACTGCCCAGCTTTACCGGCGGGCGGCTCAGCCTGGATGAACTGCGCGAGATGGCCGACCAGGGCAGCGCCTGGCCGCTGGTCGAGGGCACCGGCAGGCAATACGGCCTCTGGGTAGTAACCCGGGTGGAAGAAACCAGCACCCACTTTTTCCGCGACGGCGCTGCAGAAAAAATCGACTTCGTCGTGTCGCTTGAGCATGTGGATGATCAGCGCACCGATCTCATCGGCCGCCTGACACTCTCAGCGGCGGCGCGCTTGGCCGGGGCCTACGCATGAACACGCCCAATGGCTACCCCCGGCCCAGCTACCGCATCACCCTGGGCGACCAGGACATTACCCCGCGCATCAACGGCCGGTTGATCAACCTCACACTGCGCGAGCAGCGCGGCATGGAGGCCGACCAGCTGGATATCACCCTCTCGGATCACGATGGCCAACTGGAATTACCCTCACGTGGCGCCGCACTGGAGGTCGCCTTCGGCTGGGAGGAAGAAGGCCTGGTGGACAAAGGCCGGTTCACGGTAGACGAGGTGCAGCACAGCGGCACGCCGGACAAGCTCACTCTCCGCGCCCGCTCGGCGGATATGCGCGGGCAACTGCCCGGCAAACGCACGCAAAGCTGGCACGACATCACCCTGCTCGACATCATCAGCACCATCGCCTCCCGCCACGACCTAACGCCCGTAGTAGCCACACAGCTCGGCGAGCGGCGCATTGCCCACATCGACCAAACCGACGAGTCGGATCTGAATTTTCTTACCCGTTTGGGCGAGCGGTTCGACGCCGTGGCCGCCATCAAGGCCGGGCGCATGTTGTTCACCGTGGCCGGTGAAGCCCTCACCGCCAGCGGCAACCCCATGCCCCGCGTGCCTCTCACCCGCCGCGACGGCGACCAGCACCGCTACAGCATCACCGACCGCGACGCCTACAGCGGCGTAAAAGCCTACTGGAACGACACCCAAGGCGCAGAGCGCCAAACCGTGCTAGCCGGCAGCGACGACAACGCCAAACAACTACGCCCCACCTACGCCACCGAAGCCGACGCCCTGGACGCCGCCCGCGCCGAATGGCAACGCATCCAGCGCGGCGCGGCAGAGTTCGAGCTCACCCTGGCACACGGCAACGCACGCCTAACCCCCGAAGCTACTGTCACCGCGCAGGGCTACAAACCAGAGATCGACGAGACCGAATGGCTCGCGACGGAAGTGGTGCACTCGCTTAATGATGGGGGTTTTGGGACGCAGATTAGGTGTGAGGTGAGGAGAACAGCAGTCACCAGATAGATAAGTGCTGAAGAACGCTTGCTTCATCTTTCGAAAGGCACTTCTTGGAATATACTAATGCCTAAGTGTTACTCATTTTCTTCGATCTTAAAATAAGGATGCATGCCTAAAAGAACCAGAAACGCTCCAAAATCAACTGTCATACGGGGAACGAATCGATGGTGTATTGCAGCCAGTGCAGCGGAAAGGGTGAGGTTGCTTGCCCAGAATGTAGGGGTGGCCATGCTGATTTGGTGTGTAGCGAATGTCTAGGCAGCGGGATCAGTTATGACGCTGATGCAGAGAAACAGAGGGGATGCCCTCGCTGCGAGGGTGAAGGGCTCGTTGGCCCTGATGAGTGCAGTCTGTGTGATGGAGACACAAAAATAGAATGCAGGACGTGTGGAGGCCTCGGCGAACTTTCAGAAGATGATTGCCAAGTCTGCGGAGGATTGAAAAAAGTAGACTGCGAGAACTGCCACCGCAAAGGAGAGGTAACTTGCAGTGAATGTGAGGGCGAAGATCCCTTCTGCGAATCATGTGGTGGCATCGGGCGTGCCCTCTGTGAAGAATGCGAGGGTGAGGGTGAAGTAATGTGTGCACACTGCGAGTGATGCCTTAAAAGACAACTCCCACTGGGGTATACAAAACCGTAAGCAACCCCCCCGCCATTGCATGGCCGGGGGGTCAATGTCGCATCCTTCTGACGAGCCGGATTCCGTCCCGAGTGCTTCAAGGCGACATTTTCATCATGGCAAATTTTCTATCGCTTTGATGTAAGCCAATGCCGACAGCGCATGTAAGAAATCGCTTACACCCCCCTGCACCTGGCCTGCCGGCAACAATACACCCCGGTACTAATCGGCTTTAGCAAAGCATCCCAGGCCCCGTTAGGCGGTAGCAATGGTCAACGCCTTAGGCCACTGTCACCACTCAGGGCTACAAACCAGAGATCGACGAGACCGAGTGGCTGGCGGCGGAGGTGGTGCACTCCTTGAATGACGGGGGCTTTGGGACGCAGGTGAGGTGTGAGGTAAAAAGCACTGAATTTGCCTCATTTTGATGGATACACCTTAGAACTATCAGTCCCTTAGCTGATAGACCTATTCATGGCACATTTGAACCGCTAAATCTGCTTATCCCAGCCCATACTGCTTAATGAATGTCAGGTAATAAAATATCAATGAGGGGTGGGAGCATGGTGCAACATGTAAAAACAATGAGCCGTAGAGCATTTATGGCCAGCGCGGGCGCAGGTAGCGGGGCGCTTATTTATTATCCTTTAAGTGCACTGGGCCAAGAAGGGGGAGTTTACCTCGACCAGGAAACTTACGATCGAATTAATGCTATCAAGGCTTCAGCAAACCAAGAATTTACATTACTCTTCCTTAAACCGGAATTAATCAATGAAAGTGCTGCTAAGCTTGAGGAATTGCAATCTCTAATTGAAGATTATCTTCCCCTAGATCTTCTTTATGAGGAGAGCCCACAGGAGGGCTGGACTCTAACAAACTACTCACCAAATCAGGTAAAAGACCTTGCACCGATTCGCAGCCCCCAAGAGGTTGCATCTATTCTTGAGCCCCAGGCTATTCATCCTTGTTTTAAAGCTGTTATTCGCGTATTAGCTGATATATTTAACATCGATGAAGAACACATTGAACAGTTCGAAGAATTCATTCAAGAGCAAAGCCTGGATACGCTTATAGAAGGTATAGCCGAATCACTCGAAAAAGATAACGATAACAGTGTCAAAAGCTATATAGAACTACTCATCAACGAATTCAGCATCAGTGATGCTATCAAGCAAGCAGTGCAAGCTTATAACTCTCCCGTCACGAGAGCTCTGCGCGTATGGATCAGGAGCAGAGCCATACCTTTTGTTGGATTATACTTAGCTCTCTTGGATGTAGGAGTGAGTATTATTCAACAGCGTAGGCACATCTTAGCGTGCGTTAATGAGTTTTGAGATAGTTAACCCCCAGCCATTCCATGGCCAGGGGCTTTTAATGCCGCATTCTTCTGACGAAACGTTGTCTGTCCCGTGTGCTTCAAGGCGACATCCTGAGCTTGGCAAATTTTTGCCTAATTTTATGTAAGCCATTGCCTACAGTGCATGTAAGAAATAGCTTACACGGCCCAGCACCTCGCCTGCCTGACCACCACCCCCTTGAACTGCTGCGCGTTCACAAAGTAGCCCTGCCCACCGTTGGGCGGCAATAATCGGCAGCGGCTACCGGCGCGATGGGACTTAAACAGCCGGTACTCGCCTTCTATTTCAGCCACCACCAGATCGGCGTGGCCGAGTGTCAACACCAATGAAGGTTGTCCGCATTTCATCACTCTAGATTGTCCAGTGTTTATCAATGCTCTTTTATCGGAACAGCGTCAGGTTCGTTTGAGGTGTTGTCCTCCTTCGTCGTCGGTGTCGTCACTAAGCCAGCACGTCGTTTGTCCTTCAGTCGATAGCTCTCGCCTTTGATGTTCAGGGTGGTCGAGTGATGCAGTAGCCGGTCCAAGATAGCCGTGGCGATGACCTGGTCGCCAAAGATCTCGCCCCAGTCCATGAACGATTTGTTCGAGGTGAGGATCGTACTGGCCCGTTCGTAGCGCCGGTTGATCAAGCGGAAGAACAGGCTGGCTTCTTCGCGGGTCATCGGCAGGTAGCCCATCTCGTCCAGTACCAGCACCTTCGGGTACGTCAGTTGCTGGAGTTGTCGGTCCAGGCGGTTTTCCTGTCGGGCACGCATCAGCGTGCTGACCAGCCGGTCTAACGTCATGAACAGCACCCGGTGGCCGGCTTCGGCCGCCTTCACCGCCAGCGCCACGGCGAGGTGCGTTTTACCGACACCAGGCGGCCCGAGCAGCACGACGTTGTCACTGCGCTCGACGAAGCCCAGGCCAGCCAGCTCGCGCACGATCTTGTGGTCGATGCTGGGCTGGAAGCTGAAGTCGAACTGCTCCAGGGTCTTGATCCACGGCAGTCGGGCCTGTTTTAGACGGGACTCCAGGCCCTTCTGATGACGCCCGCCCCATTCCTGCAACAGGGCTTGTTCCAGGAACTCGCGGTAGTTCAGGTCTTGCTTGCTGGCGTGCTCGCAGAGGCTGTCGAGCGACGCCTGAAGATGCTCCATCTTCAGGCGATCAAGTAGCTGTTCCAGGGCCATCACAGCACCTCCTCGTAGACGCTCAGGTCACGCTGCTGCACGGAGAGCGTCTGCTGCCATAGGGCAGCATGATGCTCCGGCACGGTGTGCCAACCTGCTTGCGGGGCCTGTAGGCGGTGATAGGCGATGGTGTCACCAGCGGCGGTGTACACCGTCAGCTCGTCATCCAGGCTGAGCCGGATCACCACCGCCTGGCCGCAATAGCCGTCGGGCACGCTATAGCGGTTGCCACGGACTTCGATGTAGCCGTCCCAGCCGACCTGGCGAAGGTCGTGATAGCGGGTATCGAAGTCGGTGGCCGGGAGCCCCTGGAGGGCCTCCGCTTCGGCCGTAAAGCGCTCGGTCGGCGTTAGCCGGAACTGCCGCAGTGGCCGCTGATCGGCCACGCGCTCCAGCCATAGCTGGAGCAGCTGGTTCAAGTGGGCGTAGCTCTCGAACTGGCGATAGCGCTGGAAGAAGTGCTGCTTTACGTAGCCCACCATGCGCTCGGTCTTGCCCTTGGTGCGCGGGCGCTGCGGGCGGCACGCCTTGGGCGCGAAGCTGTAATGGTTGGCCAGTTGCAGGAAGCCAGCGTTGAAGATCACGCGGTGGTCCCGGCCATGCTTGAGCACAGCGGCCTTCTGATTATCGACCAGTACGGTGCGCGGTACGCCGCCAAAATAACGGAAGGCCTGTACCAGCGCCTCGTAGGTATGCTCGGCATCTTGGCTAGGGGCCGCCCAGGCATGGAACCGCCGTGAGTATCCCAGGGTGTTGACGGCAAAATTAACCTTACAACGCTGGCTGGCGATGATTGTCTCGATCTCGCCCCAGTCATGCTGCAACTGAAAGCCGGGCTGGGTCTCGAAACGCACGGTCTGCTTACTGGGCCGGAGGGCGCGTTTAGGCTGGATGTACATCCGCACCATGGTGCTGCCACCGGTGTAGCCCTGCTCGCGAATCAACTGGAAGATCACCTCGGCATTCCAGACATTGTCGGCTAGCAGCTGATTGATGATGGGCTTGAAGGGATCCAGCTTGCTCGCTCGTGGCTTGGTTGGCCGCCCGGTGGGTGCCGCCTCACGGGCCAGGTGGCGCCGCACGGTACGTTCACAACAGCCGATCTGGTGTGCAATGTCCACGAGATGGGCGCCTCGTTGGTGAAGTTGCTTTATCATGAGAAAGTCCTCTCGGCTTAGCATGGCGCAATCTCTTTGTGGTTTGGTCACCAACAAGGAAAGGTCATGCGGGTCGGGGGGACAATCTATTTTGATGATTTACGGACTTATAGCACCGGCGTCGACACGAGCGAGCGCGCTTCATCAACCACCAGCACGTCGCCTTCCATCAACGGCCCGCCTGGATGCGCTTCCTCGCTAATCTCCACCAGAAAACAGCTCGGGGTAAATTTTCGCCTGTCCATTTCCGCTACCGCCGGATGATCAATGCCCACCACGGCTGGCCCCAAGTAAGTCACTCGCATTCGCTCCCCCTGTGCTTGCTCGATGTTTGGCGACGTACATTAGCGTTTGCCTGTCGCTTTCCCTGTGGCTAATACTGTATAAATAAACAGTCTTTCGCAAGAGCCGGGAAGCAAAATGGTCAAAGGAGAAACCCCATACACAGTGGATGCGCGAAGCGACGAACAGGGCTTATCTGATGAAGACGTATCCCAAATAGCATCGGCCCGTGTCACAATCAAAACATATGATGAAATACTTAAAGAAGGTGCTGCATGGCAAAAAATAAGCCCTGGTCTCGAGATGAGCTAATATTGGCATTAGATTTATATTTTCGGTTGGAACCGCGACAAAACAGCACTGACGAGACCGCAATACAAGAACTTAGCCGTCTGTTAGCTGCTATACCCCCACTTGAGAATGAATCTAGGCAAGAGAATTACCGCTCACCCAACAGCATCACGATGAAAATTGCTAACTTGCAGTACATTGACCCTACTAGGTCTGGGGGTCTTAAGGCCGGCGGCAAGTTAGATCGAGAAATATGGGAAGAATTTTCAGGTGACCGCCCTAGATTAGAAGCTACAGCAGCAGCCATATCCCAAGCCTTGGATACAGAGCCATCAAGCGATCAGTACCCTACCGGCGGCGAAGACGACGACGAAGCGAGCGAGGGCCGAACCCTCACTCGCTTGCACAAGAGCAAAGAGCGTAACCGTACACTAGTCAAAAAGAAGAAAGCGAAGGTGATGAAAGAATCCGGCAAGCTAACTTGTGAAGCCTGCTGCTTTGACTTTGCCGAAGTCTATGGAGAGCGTGGCGAAGGCTTTATAGAATGCCACCACACGCGACCGCTCTACACGTTGGACGCAGGGAGTAAAACAAAAATCAGCGACTTGGCCCTACTCTGCGCGAACTGCCACCGCATGGTACATGCTCAACGGCCGTGGCTATCGATTGATCAATTGAAAGAAATAATCGCCTACTCGCAGGGTAAATAGAGGCAAAAGCTTCAAGAAGAAAGAAAGTGTGGCCATACGGCTCTGGGCGTATTAGCATGAGATGCAATAACGCAATAAAGAAAAAACGCATTGAGGGTGTGCCTACACGGCCAAGGGACGTTAGAATCCTACCCTTTCAAGAACATCCATCCCGAGAGGGAGTTAAGGCTTAGGGTAACGTCATGCCAACAGCAGTGTCACTTTTCTCAGGTTGCGGAGGCTCAGACGCTGGCATCATCAATGCTGGCTTTGATGTGCTGATGGCCAACGATGTGTTGGCATACGCGCAGGCAGTGTATGAGCACAACCACCCAGAGACTGACTACCGCTTAGGTGACGTCAGCAAAATAGAACATTTTCCAGATGCCGAGTTATTGGTTGGCTGCTACCCATGTCAAGGATTCAGTCAAGGCGGCGTACGCGACGCTAACAGAAAAATCAACACGCTGTATCTTGAATTTGCACGCGCGCTAAGGCAGATACGGCCCAAGGCATTCATTGTTGAGAATGTATCTGGCATGGTGCGTAAAAATTACGCCTACCTCCTACAGGACCAGGAACGGGTATTTACTGAAGCTGGGTACAACGTATCTTTCCAAGTACTAAATGCAGCCGACTTCGGAGTCGCGCAAGAGCGTAAGCGGATTTTCATCGTCGGCATCCGAGACGACTTTGGTATTGAGTATGAGTTTCCACAGCCAACCCATAGCGTGCTGGGCGGCACTCCAAAAAAGACAATTCATGACGCCATCGGTGGAATGCCCGAATGGCCAGAAGGCGAGTTCTACGACCTAGACTTCCACTGGTACTACTTATCAAGAAACCGGCGCAACGAATGGGCAGATCAGTCAAAAACAATTGTGGCTAATCCTCGGCATATGCCGCTTCATCCAATGAGCCCGCCGCTCGAAAAGCTTGAGCATAACGTTTGGCGTTTCGCGCATGATGGGCCAGCACGCCGCTTCAGTTACCGGGAGGCCGCTAAGCTGCAAGGCTTTGGCGACCTAATGTTTCCAGAGCATAAATACGGAAGCATGAGCATGCGATACAAAGTGGTTGGGAATGCAGTACCACCGCCTCTTTTTGAGGCGGTGGCGAGAGCTTTACCAGACATATGGGATTAATTCTTATAGAGGAAGGCTATAAGCTTCAAATTCAGCCTCAAAATTTTGAAAGTAAGCTTGAAGAGCGATGCCTTCAAAATCATTGCTCTTCTCTATTAAACTAATAATTCGTAAGCGATCTATCACTACGACCCCGGTCACTTTACTTCCTTGCGCCCACCTACCCGTTGAAGATCTGTAAAGTACAGGTGTGAACATAGTAGTTATAACATCATGAGAAAATTGGAAATAGTTTGACAACCCCATGGGATGGGCTTCAAGCCGTTTATCCGGCCAGTTTTCTTCTTGGGCGCCGCACTGTCCAAATATAACATGCGCACCATGTGCCATATCTCTAAAAGAAATGACACCAACTAAATCAATCCCACCATCTCCAGAAGAATCTCGCTCCCTGATATCTTCTTCATGTACTTTGAAAGCACTAACCTGATCTCCTAGCCTAACAAGCGCATCTCTACAGTCGGTTCCGTAATATTCTCGTCGATCATCCGAGTTTGCATCGAAAATTTTAACATCTGCATAATCAGGCAGTAATGAACTCAATGCAACTGATGAAACTTTAGCAAAAGCCTGAGACCAGTGATATCTATTAGTAGGCTTAAAAGACCGCAATCGTGAAGAAGCCAATAAAAACCTATAAACTTTATGCCTAGGGTTGCTCCAATCTGTATTTAGTTTTATTACATCCCCGACGACCTGAAATGGATAATTTTCAGAAAAGCATGAAGCTCGGTACTCCAATTGCGTCCAAGCATCTTCAAGTCGCTCTTCTTTTATATCATGTTTACCGGAGTCAGAGAGATCTGAGTCATCTAATAGCTCCTCACTGTCAACATCATCATCGGATAATGGTAAACCATTGACAATATTCGCAATGTCGTTTTTATGAACTTCATTTTTACCATGAGGATCGAAGATAGCTAAAAATTCAATCAAGTCCGCAAAAAGATGAGGAGAATTGGGCTGCAAGACACCTATCTCAAAATTCATCGTCATCAACCTTCTTAGCTGACAATGTTTTTCCTATGAGCTTGATATTACTTTGTATCTCTCTAGAAACTTCTAGCGCTTGTTCAGAGAAGTCAATATTTGCAACCAAGCTAGAAGCTTGAGCTAGTGAGGCCTGTGCATTATAAAGAAACTCCATAAACTCTTCTTCAGATCCTTTCGAAAGCCTAAAAGCATAATCTAAAGAACTGCCACCCATAAAAGCAATTTTTGCTTTTTCTGAATCTAAGATAGCTCCTAAGCGTTTTAGGTTACGAGATTCGCCAACTCGAGTAACTCCATTTTCGTTTTTCCTATACAGCCAATTTGTTAAATCTTTGATACTTGCTTTAGACAAGCAACCAGACTCAACGATAGGATGTGTATGCTCAGTTTCTCTGCCTTCTTTTTCTGCTGTTCCAATAAAACAAGCTATTCTTTCGTCAGCCAAGGCTGTTGATAATACAGCAAATTTTATACTCTCTTCATCGAGACCAGGAATACCATAGAAATCTTCTTTCTCGATCACCTCATAAACTGCTAAGGCATCTAAGTTGCGCTTAATATGATTGCTACGAGAGCCAATCATCTGAGCAACTTTTCTATATCTTTCACTTGGATCTTCGTGCTCACCCGTAAGTGAAAAAAGTTCACGCATGTATCGAGCTTTTGACAACGGCTCCCACTGTTTCACACCAGTAATATGCCGATACCCCAGATAAGGAAGTACTTTCTCCCTACTCTCCCTTATTACTACAGGAAGTTTTTCAATAGGCTCACAGCTTTCAGAAATCACTGTCATGAGCCTACCTGGTCTATCTATCTCATTAGGGTTATTAAGGAGCCTTACAGCTGAAAGACGTCGATTTCCTTCAACTATTATATATTTTTCATCTTCTTTAATAGCAACTAAAGGTTCACCTGGAAAAAACCCGTTTTGTGCAATAGCTTCCATCAAATCTTCAAGGCTAGTTGTGGTGGCTATATATTTCAGTATAGATTTTTCTGTTTTCTGGACATTTGATGGTAGCCTAGGGTTTCTAAAATCAAGATGCAGAAGATTTACATCTATCATTTTAATTTCACTTTGCTCAATCATTATAAACTCCGCATTTTATAAACCGAGTTAAACGTTATTTTAACAGCAGCCTCCACACCAAACAGTTGTTTACCGTAGAACCCACAATATCCAAGTCTCACACGCCTCAAAATCTTCACGTAGCACATATACTACGGCATGCGACTCGCATCATTTTCGGCTTGTAAAATTCATAACAAACTATTTCCTCAATTGCTCGCCTAGATATGCCAGATCCACCAAAACAGTAGCCTCGCCGGTGGTGATCGCTCGCTCAATCAGCACATCCGAGAAACGTAAGGAAATGGTTTCGCTATCAGGCACTTCCAAGGGTTGTAACGTTGCGGGCTCGCCGTTGACCCACGTAGAAAGTGCAGTGACGGCAAAGGGTTCACCAGTATCGTTAACCACGTCCACAGTAATCGCATATTCTAGTTCGCCCATCATCATATTGGCTTGCTGGGCTTGTTCCAGACGGTTTAACACGGCAGGCGGAACGGCTACGCCAAGCGGCAGGTTTTCACTGGTAGTAATATTGAAAGCATCTTCTGACGCGAACGTTTCTGCATCACCATCTCGATCAATGGGCAAGGCAATGTCAAACTCAGCCCAGCTATCCATACTTTGCGAATAACACTCACTGAAAGACGCGGTAGGGAAAATGCGAGGCATCATTTCTTGAGCTTCAACCAGCGAGTCCGATGGCTTACGGCTATCTTCGTAATCTTCACAGGTCAACACTTCTAACCGCACCTTGCCAGGTACGCTGGCAACGTCTGGGTCTTGCAACTCTGAAAGTGCTACCTGTGTGGAAAACTCGGTTTTGCATCCCGCTAATGCAACAGCTGCCGCCGCGATAGCGGTCATTTTAAAAACTCGCATTCCCTTACTCCCTGTCGTTATTGCAGCCTCAAAACCACCTAGCTGCCTTTATAGTTTTACAGTCAAACCACCCGCCCAATCCGAATCTCACACCTCCCAAGTATCTCCACATCGTGCATATCCTGCGGCTTGATCATTTCCGGCTGGTAGTGATCGTTGTCGCTAATCAGGTACAGCGCACCGCCCGCCAGGCGCTGTACCCGCTTGATCCGACGCTCTCCGCTCACCAGTAGCAAAAACACGCCTTCCTGTTTCGGGTCACGGTTGCTGCGATCCACCAGCACCCAGTCGCCATCATCCAGCGTGCCGAGCATGGAATCGCCGCGAACTTTCACGCCAACCACCTGGGCCGGGTCTAGCCCCTGCTCGGCCAGCTCGCTACTAGGGAAATGCAAAATGGTTTGAACTGGCTCGCCTTCAAAGCTGCGCCCTGCCCCGGCGGCGGCTTCGATGTCGTACATCTTCACTGGCGAGAGCCCAGCTCCTATATCTACTGGCCCAACGTCAGAAGTAATCGAACGACTACCTGTCAGCACGTAATGAGTATTCACACCAACACTATGCAAAGTCGAAAGGTAATCAGCCTTTGGGCTTCGCTTATCGCTCTCATAGAGCAATTGAGTGTTTTTTGTGACGCCTGCGGCGGCTCCCAGCTCTCCTTGGGAGAAGCCAAGCCGTACTCTTTCATCACGCAAACGCTCACCGATAGAACTCATTAGGTATTCATTCCTTGACAAGGTATCGTTTTGGATACACGATAAATATGTCTTTCACTTCACAACACACAGCAAGGGAGCCACTGCCATGGCCACACCTGCCAAACCCACACCGCTACACCCCAAAACCGTGACCTATCGCGGCGTCACCGTTGACCTGGAGCGTTGCCCGCAACGCACTCGCCAGTTACTGCAGCTGGCCACCGGCGGCGGTAGCCAAACGCTCAACCCGCTGGCGGAGATCGAGGCGCTGGAAGAGCGCACCACCGCCGAGGCGGTAGGCCAACTGGCGGCCACGTTGATCGCCAACGGCCAGCATTCCGACATTCAGCGGGAACACGCGCTGGAAGCGCTGCGTACCCACCTGGATGAGCACTTCGTGCAACGCAAGCTGATTCGCCTGTACCAGCGCTAACCACTGGTTCGCATTGTCTTTCACTTTGTTAAGGAAGCCTAACCCATGAACCGCCCTAACTCCATTACCCCAAAGGCAATTTATGCCCCCAAGGGGTGTAACTGCCCAATCATGGCCCACGTGACCGAAAACGAGCGCGACGACCTGAAGCGTATCGCCCAGCTGGAAATGCGCACGCTGTCGGCCACCGCTCGCATGCTCATGCTGCGCGGTATCGAGCAGTACGACCAAGACACCCTCAGTGCCGAATGACGACCCGCTGCCTTGCATAAGGATGTTTGCCATGTACCAGGACCCCAAACGTGTGCGCTCTCGTTACGCCGCTCTCAATTTGGATCAGTACGAGGCCCGACTGATCGATGCCCTGGTGGATTACACCGGCATCGACCGAGCCTCGCTGCTACGTCAACTGGTGCTGAAAGAAGCACTAGAGACGCTGGGCGTTGCTGATCTCTCCGTTAGCAATGTGCCTCAAGAGGCGTCGTAAAGGCAGGTCTTTTTGAGGACCCCAAGGAGCACTGATGTATGGCTGACCAACCGGCCCGCGGCGAATTACGCCTTCCGCTGAATGAGCAGCTAGAGGACGTGCTGCAGCAGGTATGCAACCAGCAGAACTTATCGAGCCTGGACGAAGCCGCCGAGTGGTTGATGCGTCGCCGCTTGCGCAAAGGCACCCAAGGACTCACCGGCCGAGGCCGCGCCCTTTACCCCATTGAGAGAAAACACTGATGACGATGACCAGCAAACACCGCCTTCCTTGCCCGCACTGTGGCCACAACCTGCGCATCCGCAAAAGCCAGGGGCTAACGCCGGTGTACCGCGAGGCGGTCGTGGAATGCCGCAATGAAGACTGTGGGTTTCGGGGCAAAGCGCGCATCGAGGTGTGCAACACGCTGACACCCAGCGACAGCCCCAACGCCCAGGTGGATCTGCCGTTTACGCCCAGGTTGCTTCAACAGGCGATCAAGCAGGCGCAAGGGGCATCGTAAACGCCTGACCGGCCCAGCCAATGACTCTGAAACTAAGGAGGCGAGCGTGAATCCATCGCTGCGCCAGGACATTGTTACGCGCTTGATAAGCGATTTTGAGGCCATTGAGCGCGGCCCCTACCTGCAACGGGTGCGCTGCCCGGAGTGCGGGAAGCGCGAGGCGTACATCAATGCCGACGCGCCGTGGATGCTGAAATGCGGCCGGGAGAACAACTGCGGCGCGCAGCTGCACGTTAAGGCGCTGTTCCCTGACCTGTTCCGCTCCTGGAGCGAACGCTACAGCCCCAAAGCGGGGGAACAGCCCGCCTCCGCCACGCCGGTGGCGGATGGCTACCTGCGCGACGGCCGTGGTTTTGAGCTTTCTCGTATTCAGGGCTGGTACACCCAGGAGAGCTACTGGAAGCCGGAGGTCGGCGGCACCGCCACGGTGCGCTTTGCCCTGCCTGGCGGCGCCTACTGGGAACGCCTGCTGGATAACCCGGAGCGCTTTGGCAAGCAGAAAGCCAACTTCGTCGGCCGCTATAAAGGCCAGTGGTGGTGCCCGCCAGCGCTGACGCTTAACGATCTGGTCGCCGCCGGCGAAGTATGGATCGTGGAAGGCATCTTTGATGCCACCGCCCTATATCACCACGGCATCGCCGCCGTGTCCGCCATGAGCTGCGGCAACTACCCCGATGCAGCGCTCAAAGCCCTGGCGGACGCCGCCCACCACGCAGGCACCTGCCGCCCGGCGCTGGTGTGGGCGCTGGATAACAACCGCGCTGGCCACAACGCCACGCTCAAGCACGTTAAACGTGCCCGGGCGGCTGGTTGGGAGTGCCACGCCGCGCAGATTCCGCACGGTGGCCACGACTGGAACGATGCCCACCAACGCGGCGAGCTGACCGAGGCGGACCGCGAGACCTACCGCTACCACGGCGACCTGCTGTTAGCGCCGACCGCCATGGCCAAGGCGCTGCTGATGTACAAGCGCCGCGAGCAGCGGGAGTTCTGGTTCGAGTTCAAACGCCAGGTGTGGTGGTGGAAGCTGGATATGGACGCCTTCGACCGTGCCCTGCGTGCCGATGGAGCGGATGGCCACGACCAGGAACAGCTGGACCCGGCGATGCGCGATGCCGCCCTGGAGCAAGCGGGCAGCGTGAAGCGGATCTGCACCTGTTACCCCACGGCGCTGTATTACCAGGCCAACGCGGTCACCGATGAGAGCTGGTACTACTACCGCGTGGAATTCCCCGACGGCCGCCCGCCGATCAAGAACACCTTCAGCGGCGGCCAGCTGGCCAGTGCCAGCGAATATAAAAAGCGCCTGCTGGGCGTGGCTCCCGGCGCAGTGTGGACCGGTACCAGTCAACAGCTCGACCAACTGCTGCAGGACCAGATCGGCAACATCAAAACCGTCGAGACCATCGACTTCATCGGCTACAGCAAAGACCACGGCGCCTATGTGTTCGGTGATCTCGCCGTGGCCGGTGGCCGGGTGGTCCCCATCAACAGCGAAGACTTTTTCGAGCTCGGCCCCCGCCGCCAGTTGAAGACCCTCAGCCAGTCCGTGGCGCTGCACATCAACCCCGATCGCAAAGCGTTCAGTACCGACTGGATTCCGCAGCTGCTCGGCGCGTTTGGTACCCGCGGTGTGGTGGCCCTGGGCTATTGGATGGGCAGCCTGCTGGCCGAGCAGATCCGCGCCGAGATGGGCAGCTTCCCATTTCTGGAGATCGTCGGCGAAGCCGGCGCCGGTAAATCCACGCTGATCGAGTTTCTGTGGAAGCTGTGCGGCCGGCGCGACTACGAGGGCTTTGACCCCAGCAAGGCCACCATGCCCGCCCGCTCGCGCAACTTCGCCCAGGTGAGCAACCTGCCGGTGGTGCTGATCGAGTCCGACCGCGAGCAGGAAGGCGGCGCCAAGCAAAAGCAGTTCGATTGGGATGAGCTAAAAACCGCCTTTAACGGCCGCTCGATCCGCGCCCGTGGCGTGAAGAACAGCGGCAACGACACCTACGAACCACCCTTTCGCGGCAGCATCGTCATCAGCCAGAACGCCCCGGTCCAGGCGGGCGAAGCCATCCAGACGCGCATCTGCCACCTGCACTTTTCCCGTGAAGGCCAGAACAAAGACACCAAGGCCATGGCCGAGGCGTTGGAAAAAGCCGAGCTCGAGCACGTCAGCCAGTTTGCCCTCGAGGTCGCCCAGCGCGAAGCCGCGCTGCTGGCGTTGATCACCCAGCGCGCCCGCCGGTACGCCAACCAGCTGGGCGACGATCCGGATATCAAGGTGCTGCGCATCGCCAAGTGCCACGGCCAGCTGATGGCCCTGGTGGAGTGCCTGGGGCCGGAAGGGCTCGACCTGTTCGATGAGCAGACCATCACCGTGGCCATGGGCCACATCCAGCAGATGGCCCGCGAGCGTCAGCAATCCATCAATGCCGACCATCCCCTGGTCGCCGAATTCTGGGAAGCCGTCGACTACATCGAAGGCCTGCGCGACGAGCCCATGCTGAACCACTACGGCAAGGGCAGCGACTTGATCGCCATCAACCTGAAGGATTTCGAGCGCACCTGCGCCGAATACAAGCTGCGCACGCCGGAAATGCGCGAGCTGAAGCGGTACCTGAAGAGCAGCAAGACCCGCAAGTTTGTGGATTCCAACCGCACCGTGAACTCCCGCGTCCGCCTCCACGGCGGCAGCGTGAAGTGCTGGGTGTTTCAACAATGAAGGAGCTAATCATGACCTTTGAAGATAACGCCATTTACAACGCCCTGACCCGCATCAGCCGGTTAACGAGCATCGCCAACCAGCACCGGCTGGCGTACCAGCAAACCGAGCGTGAGCTGAAAGAGGCCAAGCTTGACGCGTTCAACACGCTGAAAACGTTGCCTCACGAAACGCTCATCGCGCTCTCGGAAAACCCCATTGAGGACATGGACCACTTGATCGTCATCAACGACGGCGACGTAGTGGAAGACACCTTCAACGACAACACCATCACCGTGACCCGCTGCCCCAGCGTCACGCCAATCTACCGCTTCAAAGCCCAGGAGGTGAACGATGGCTGATAACGCCGACATCGCCACCGACACCATGGAGCGCCGCATGGAAGCGGCGCTGGCCAGCCGCCCCAAGTGGCTAGGCGTCGACATGGCCGCCACCGATCCGGACTGCGAAGACTGCGGCGACGAGATCCCCGCCGCCCGACGCAAAGCAGCGCCCTGGGCCACCACCTGCATCGAGTGCCAGGGCATACGCGAGCAACGGAGGCGGCATGTGCGCTGAACCGTTCAAGGGCGGCAAGCTGGCCAGGCAAGCCGCCATGCTCTGCCAGGATCGCGCCTTCCAGAGCTACCTGGACAAACGCCGCCGCTACAAACAGGGCCTCACCGAGGCCCAATTACCCGACGGCACCCACAACGCCGACGACGCCCGCGACTGGCTCTGCGCCGCCTGCCAGATCCAAAGCCGCGCGGAGCTGGATCACGACTCAACCGCGGCGGCCACGTTCCGCCGCATTCGCCAACGCTTCATGAAGTGGAAGCAGCTAACAGGTAATAAATCATGACCACATCATCTACCGGTAACCGTCTATTGCGCAGAAAGGAAGTAGAGAGCCGTACTGGAAAAAGTCGCTCTGCCATCTATGAAGGCATAAGAAAAGGGACTTTCCCCGCGCCTGTCCCCATCGGAGGGAAGAGCGTTGCCTGGCTGGAAGAAGAGGTTGAAAGCTGGATCGCCAACTGTGTGGCCGCACGAACAGCATCACGGAAAAACCTCAATAACTAAAACCTTGCCGAGTTAGACCACAACCCAACCGCGGCGGCCACATTCCGCCGCATTCGCCAACGCTTCATGAAGTGGAAGCAGCGCCCAGGGAGGCACCAATGAACACTTACTTTGGCCTACTCGCAGAATTCAACGGCCGCACCGAGTTGCCCCTCGAGGAAGTCGCCCCGCGCTTCTTCGGTATCACCGCCCGCACAGCCGGTTTCCGCGCCGGCGCCCAAGCCCTGCCGGTACCCGCCTACCGCGCCGGCGACTCACAGAAAAGCCCCTGGCTGGTCAGTGCGATCGACCTGGCGCAGTACATCGATGAGAAACGTGCCGAAGCTAGGGAACAGTGGAAGATGGTGAATGAGTGAGGTATGCGCCGCAGCTGCGGCGCTTAATACAAGAAGAAAGGTAACGGTATAAGACTACCGCAGTTGCAGTTTTTCCGGCCTCAAGTGTGTGTATCGCTTCAATACATCCCAACTCTCATGGAGCGTGAACTGTTGCACCTCCACGATCTCATAACCTGCCTCAAATAGCCGCGACGTCGCTTCATGGCGTAGATCATGAAAGCGCAGATCCTCTATGCCTTTGGATTCCGTCGCTGCCCGCCAACGGGTACCGATGGATCTAGAGTAATAGGGAAAAATTCGCGGCTCGTCTCTTTTACGCGGCTGCCGTTGGATGATGGCCATCGCCTCATGAGTGAGCTTAAACCGCTTATGGTTGCCCCACTTCTGCCTTGGGTGCTTAGCATCCCGCACCCAGCAGGTCATCGCCTCTGTATCCAGGTCATCCCAGGTGAGCCGGGTGATCTCCTCCTGGCGGCGAGATGAGGCGATCGCAAAGTCCATGATGTCTTCCATGGGAATAATCGCGCTCGGCCGGATCTTCTGAGAGTGCTGGAAGTAAGCGCGAATCTGCTCGATCTCCTCTGGCGTCGGTCGCCGATCGCGAGATGCCGGGCGGTTTATCAGCCCTTTACTTCGAAGCAACAGCTTGGCCGACTCAAACTCGTTCAGGTCCACCGGCATACGCCAGGCAGCGACCGCTGTTTTTAAAATGATGCCAAGCCAGGTTATATCCAGGGCGGCGGTCGAAGGCTTCACGCCACTGCGGCGCCGCATCTGAGCATGATCTATGATTTGCTCGCTGCTGAGCTCCGTAATTTTGACGCGTGCGATCGGGAAGCGCCGAAGCTGCTCGATAGTGGCCCGCTTACTACGCCCGGCCCCATCGGCAAATTCATGCAGGTAGCGCTCAATGGCATCGTTTAAAGTAACGCCTTTCCATTTCGCAGTCAGCACACCACCTGGTGCAGCCAGTTCGAGCTCGCGTCGTTTGGCCCATTCTGCGGCCATCGCCTTTTTAGGGAATGTTTTGGACTCTGAGTAGTCAGGTTGACCAGTACGCGCAATGCGAATACGCGCTAGATATGAGAAACTGCCGTCCCTTTTTGGACGCTTCACGATCGTCGCCATCACTGCCTCGAAATGTGACAAATTAAAGTGCCACGAAGTGCCAAATTTGTGACACTAATTAGCTAAAAACGTGGCTCAACCACTGTAAATATGAACAGTTATGAATGATACCACAACACCGCAAACCCGCATGAAGTCTGGCACCGTCCGCCCTGAGCTGGATAGGACTTTCTCCGTCGCGCCTATGATGGATTGGACTACGAGAGACTACAGAGCCTTCGCACGCACCTTGACCAAGCGTGCGTTGCTGTATACCGAGATGGTGACTACCGGGGCTATCTTGTACGGTTCTCCACGTGCGCGTTTTTTGGGTTTTGACGACGTTGAGCACCCGATTGCCTTGCAGCTGGGTGGCAGCGATGCCGCTGAGCTTGCTGAGTGCGCGGCGATTGCCGAGGCGTGGGGGTACGACGAGGTCAACCTGAACGTCGGCTGCCCGAGCGATCGGGTGCAGAACAACATGATCGGTGCCTGCCTGATGGGTTATCCGGATAAAGTCGCAGCGGCTGTGCGTGCCATGCAGGCGTCGGTGTCGATCCCCGTGACGGTAAAATGCCGTATCGGCGTTGATGATCAGGATGAAGATGCGGACCTGGCTCGCTTTATTGACACTGTAGCGGATGCGGGCTGCCAGACATTTACTGTTCATGCCCGAAAAGCCTGGCTGCAAGGCTTATCGCCCAAGGAAAACCGCGATGTGCCTCCGCTGAATTACCCGCGTGTGCATCGCTTGAAGCAGCAGCATCCCGAGTTGCACATCGGGATCAACGGCGGCATTAAAACGCTTGAGGAATGCCAGGCGCAGCTTGAACACGTTGACAGCGTGATGGTGGGCCGTGAGGCCTATCAAAACCCGTGGCTGCTGGCGGGCGTGGATGAGCAACTGTTCGGCACGCCAGGCCCCGCCGCCAGCCGACTGGACGCTGCACGGGCATTTCGCCCCTACATACAGCGTCGGCTTGACGAAGGTGCCAAGCTCAACCACATCACGCGCCATTTGCTGGGTCTGTTTCAGGGCTGCCCAGGTGGGCGGCGCTTCCGTCGTCATCTGTCGGAAAATGCACACAAAGAAGGCGCTGGACTACGCCTGTTTGACGAAGCCTTGAGCCTGGTCCGCGAGCCTTCAAACCAGCCCACTGACGCAAAACAGCCCGCCATCGCTTAACGGTGACGGGCTGCGATCTAGTGACTGCCTGAGCCGTTACTGGCCGCGCACGCCTTGTTCGATGCGTTTGCCAATCTCCGGGTCCACGTTGCGCCAATATTCGAAGGCCCGCTCAAGCACCGGCTCGGTTACGCCACCGGAAAGGTGGCCCACTACGTTGCTTACCAGCCGCTCTCGCTCTGCATCGTCCATGACGTCACGGACCAGCGCACCCGCTTGGCTCCAGTCATCGTCATCGGAACGAAGCGTGTACGCCTCACGCACAAACTGACCGTCCGTGGACCAAACGGCATCTTCCGGGTAGCGCTGCGGATCGGCTTTGGGACCGCCTTTGCTGTTCGGCGCATATACCGGGTCGGTGGCATGCTTGATGCGCATCGCCCCACCCTGGCCGTAGCTGTGCACGGGGCTCTTGGGCGTGTTCACCGGAATATGCTTGTAGTTGACCCCCAAGCGAGCGCGGTGGGCGTCGGCATAGGAGATCGAACGTGCCAGCAGCATTTTGTCCGGTGATAGCCCCGTTCCCGGCACCATGTTGTTAGGCTCGAACGCGGCCTGCTCGATCTGGCTGTGGAAATCCGTCGGATTGCGGTCCAGCGTGAGCTTGCCGACCTCGATCAGCGGATAGTCGTCGTGGGGCCACACCTTGGTCAGGTCGAACGGGTTGATGCGATAGGTCTTGGCATCGTCGAAGGGCATGATTTGCATCTTGAGCGTCCAGGTCGGGTAATCCCCCCGCTCGATCGCTTCAAACAAGTCACGACGGTGATAGTCGGCATCGCTACCAGCCATCTCATCGGCCTGCTGCTGGGTCATGCATTTGATGCCCTGGTCGGTCTTGAAGTGATACTTCACCCAGAAGCGCTCGCCATCTTCATTGACCCACATATAGGTATGGCTCGAGTACCCGTTCATGTGCCGCCAGGTGGCCGGAATGCCCCGGTCACCCATCAACCAGGTCACCTGGTGGGCGGATTCAGGCGAAAGCGTCCAGAAATCCCACTGCATGTCGTGGTCGCGCAGACCGTTGTCGGCACGGCGCTTTTGCGAATGAATAAAGTGTTGAAACTTCATCGGGTCGCGGACAAAGAACACGGGGGTGTTATTACCCACCATGTCGAAATTGCCGTCGTCGGTATAAAACTTCACGGCAAAACCACGCGGGTCGCGCCAGGTATCCGGGCTACCGCTTTCCCCCGCCACGGTTGAAAAGCGAATCACCACATCGGTTTTGGCGCCTTTCTGGAGGAACTTGGCCTTGGTGTATTGGCTGACGTCGTGGGTCACCTCGAAATGGCCGAACGCCCCACTGCCCTTGGCGTGGGGCTGCCTGTCGGGGATCATTTCGCGGTTGAACGCCGCCATCTGCTCCATGAGATAATGGTCGTGCATGACAATCGGGCCATCTTGGCCTACCGAAAGCGCATGCTCGTCGCTGGCAACCGGATTGCCTGCTTCAGTTGTCGTGTAATGGGGGTTGTCGCCTGCCATCGTTAGTTCTCCCTTCATTCGAGGTGGCGCGGTCACTGTCCAGTCACCGTCTCTACTGTTACAGCTTGTCTACTGTTACAGCTTGGCCACTGGCCAGTTGGCTGCGTTAGTCACGTCATAAGTTATAGTTAAACAAAGCACTGACTGCCATCCATGGCCGTAAGTTGCAGGCTATCAAGCTGATAGTTTTCTGTTATCGATATTGTCAATAAAGTGCGTCAGGGAGAGGCGTCAGACTCGATTGAAAGCTTTCGATCGCCGTTTCCGCTTCCTCGATGGCATCAAAACGGGCAATGTGGAACAGGGCTTCGCCTTCGTTGGCCAGCGGTAAGCGGCTCATGCCGATCACGATGCCATCGGCCATGGCGCGCACGTCGCCCTCATCGTTGCCGAACGGATCGGCTACTTTGCCCAGCACTTCGCCTTTGGCAACGCGGGCGCCCAGGCGCACCTTGGGTCGCAGAATGCCGTCGATCGGCGCCCGTGCCCAGCTTGACCCGTTGGCGACTTCCGCCGGGGCCGGCGAACGGCGGCGCTGCTCGCCGCTGAGCATGCCCAGACGGCGCATGACCCGCAGCACGCCGCGCACTCCCGGGGCAATGGCCCATTCATCAAAGCGCAGCGCTTCCCCAGCCTCGTAGGTGAGCACCGGAATACCGCGACTTTGTGCGTAGTGGCGCAGGCTGCCCTCGCGCAGTTCGGCGTTGAGCACCACCGGCGCGCCAAAGGCATCGGCCATGCGCTCGGTTTCGCTTTCCGGGCTCAACTGGGCGCGGATTTGCGGCAGGTTCGTGCGGTGGATCGCCCCGGTGTGCAGGTCGATAATGTGCGTGGCGTGATCGACGATTTCTTCGCGGAACAACGCCGCCACACGCCCACCCAGGGAACCGGACTCACTGCCCGGAAAGCAGCGGTTGAGATCCCGCCGATCGGGCAAGTAGCGGGTTTGCTGCAGAAAGGCGAACACATTGACGACCGGCACGGCAATCAAGGTGCCCTTCAGGCTATTGATGGTTTTTGCACGTAATACGCGGCGGACGATTTCCACCCCGTTGATTTCATCGCCGTGAATGCCGCCGCACACCAGCATTACCGGCCCGCTGCGCCGTCCGTGCACCACCTCGACGGGAATATGCAAAGGCGTATGGGTATACAGTCGGGCGACCGGTACATCGATCTGTAAGCGCTTGCCGGGCGCGATACTGTGTCCGGCAAGTTGAAAAGAGGCTCGTGCCATTATGGATTGTCTCGCTTTGCGGGTCGTATAGCTTGCACTGCCACGACATTTAAAAACAGCGTTTCCAATTATTCTTTATACCCGCCTCGCGCTGAAATATCAGCCCCCTGATTATGTGAGTGCTTACCCATGCGTTTCCATACACAATTGAATGTAAAATAATTGCAGAATCAGATAAGATATATGCACAAATAACGTCGACGAGGTTGGGTTTCCATGGCAAGAAAAACAAAGGCTGAAGCAGCGGCCACGCGCGAGGCGCTACTTGATGCTGCGGAAGATATGTTCATGGAACACGGTGTCGCCCGTACCTCGCTGGAGCAAATCGCCCGCCACGCCGGCATGACGCGCGGCGCGGTTTACTGGCATTTCAAGAACAAGGGCGATATGTTTCGCGCCATGCTTGAACGCGTGCACATGCCGTTTCAGGATCTAGTGGACGAAATCGAGGCGCTGGAGCACGACGTCTCCTCACTGGAAGCGATTCGGCTCGCCTGCCTGCAAGGCTTGGAGCGCTTCGATCAGAATCCCCGTTCGCGCCGGGTGCACGCCATCCTGATTCATCGCTGCGAGTTTTTCAGTGACATCGACCCTATTGCCATGCAGCAGGAAATCGTCGACGAATGCCGTGAATCGCTCTACCAGCACCTGCTGATCTCCAAAGAGCAACAGATGCTCATCCAAGGCCTATCACCCGAGGTTGCCACCGATCTGCTCCAGGCAACCCTCGCCGGCCTCTTCCATGAATGGATCAGAGACCCTTCGCGGTTTTCAATCTACGAACGGGGTGTCCCGCTGGTGAACCAACTGATCAGCATGATGCGACGTTCGCCTGACACCAGCGAGACAAACTGACCGCTAATGATGCGCTAAAGGGCCACTCGACCCGGACTTGCCTTTAAGCCGGCGCAGGCGCGTGCGGGTTTCGAGAAAGGCATCCTGAGCGACGCTGCGGAACGCATCCTCTTTAGGTAGGTACTTGACCAGTATACGGTATTCCCCTGCGTTTTCCGCCGGGTCATGCTTACCCAGCAACTGTACCTCGCAGGAAGGGTCGTCGGTGAGAATCGCGCGCCCCGGCTTTCCTTCACTGCTTGCCTGAACCACTTGCACACACTTGCCCAACAAGCTGCGCCGGGCATGGTGGCGATGAAACCATGGCCCTACCTGCCGACACAGACTTTCCGCAATTGGCGATGCCAGGGCAAAGCTTGCCCATAGCAGCACCACGCCAATCGGCACGATAAACAGCCCGACCGACAGCCACCGCAGTACCAGCAGCTCTACCGCCAATGTAATGCCAGCGGCCAAAACGATAAGCCAGCTCAGAGCAACCGTCGTCGGCACGCCGGCAAAACCGAGGGCGACCAGTGCGCTCGCCAGGTGGTCATCCCGCAGGCTGTCTCGTTCGAAAAGCTCCACAGGGGCTATCCTCAGAAGGACCAATAGCCAATAAAGTCCAACTAACGGCAGCAATATGCTGAACAGGATAAACGGAAAACTCACTAACAGCTGGCGTACGGTATCCATTGTGTGACCTCCTACGCATTGGCTCAATTTTATTGAGCTTTGTCTTGTCAGCGTAGCTTCCCGAGTTGCCAATAACATGTAGCAGTGCAGCATAAAAAACGGGCATCATCGCTAGCGATGATGCCCGTCAATATACACGTCAGTTAATGATGCCTGTTGGCCTCACTGCTCCTGGGCTGACGGCTCTTGCCGAGACTTACCTCGGAACTTGCGGCCTAACCAGTCGGATGTCTGGGCAATCATGACATAGTAGCTGGGCACGAACAGGCTGCCCAGAATAGCCACTGTGGCCATCCCTACCGCGACGGTCGTGCCGATATGGTGACTGCTGACATCGCTTGCACCGGTCGCCAGCGCCAGCGGCAGCGTGCCGAAAATAAACGCCAGCGACGTCATGATGATCGGCCGGAAGCGAAGCTCAGCCGCCGTGATCGCGGCCTCCTTAATGCTCTTGCCCTGCTCTTTACGCTGCAGCTCGGCAAACTCGACGATCAGGATGGCGTTTTTGGCGGCCAGGCCGACCACCACCAACAGGCCGATTTCCACGTAGATACTGGTATCCAAGCCGCGCAGCACGATACCGCCAACGCCCCCCAAAAACGCAAAGGGCGTAGAGGTCAGCACCGCCAGCGGCAGCGACCAGCTTTCATACTGGGCCGCGAGGATCAGGAACACCATCAGGATACCGAAGACAATCGCCAGCGCCGCCGTATTGCCCATTTCGGCTTCCTGGTAGGCGGTACCGGTCCAGCCCATGCCCCAGTTTCTACCCAGGTTATCGGCAACGATTTGATCCATCGCCTCGATCGCCTCTGCCGAGCTGTAGCCTTCCGCCGGGCCGCCCTGGAATTGCGCGCCCAGATAGACGCCAAAGCGCGACACCACGGCAGGTTTGGCTTCCCGCTCGAGGCTGACAAACTCGGACAGCGGAATACGCTCGCCGTCGCCGCCGCGCACGTAGACGTGGTTCACGTCATCCGGCGTCAGACGGAAATCGTCCTCGTTTTGCAGGTACACCTGGAAGTTACGGTTCTGGTAGCTGAAGTAGTTAACAAAGCCGGTACCAAACGTATTGGACAGCGTCGAATGCAGATCTTCCAGCGACACGCCGTAACTCAGCGCTTTCTGCTGGTCGATATCGGCGCGGTAGCCAGGCACGTTGACGCTGAAGGTCGTGAATACCTGCTCGAGCGCCGGGTGTTCATTGGCTTTTTGCATGACCTGCAGCGAGGCTTCGAACAGTTCCTGGGACGTCGCCCCGCCAAAGGACTGCAGATAACCGGTGAAGCCGCCGGTGGTCGACAGCCCCTGGATCGGCGGCGCATTGAACGCCCTGGCCGAGCCGCCGGGTATTTCAGCACCAATCTGCATGATCTGGCCAACAAGCTCGCTGGCGGTAATATCCCGCTCGGGCCAGGGCGCCAGGTTGATGAACATGACCCCGCGAGCGGTGTTCACCGAACTCGTCAGGATGTCGTAACCCGCCACCGCTGACGAATAGCTTACCCCGGGAATGGCTTCAACCCGTTCGCTGAGCGCCGCCATGTAATCCTGGGTACGGTCCAGAGAAGCGGCGTTGGGCAGCTGTATGCTTGCCAGCACAACGCCCTGGTCGGTTTCCGGCACCAGGCTCGAGGGCGTATTTTGATACAGCCACCAGGCGCTACCGATGACCACCCCGGTCAACACCAGCGCCAGCATCCAGAAGCGTACCAGGCACTTCACCGCCACCATGAAAAGCGCCGTGATGGCGGCAAACAGCCGGTCAAACAGGCGCAGCGGCGTGTTCACCGCGCGCATGAATTTGGACTGGCCGTGCTTGGCCTTGTGCTTGATGAAAATCGCCGACAGCGCGGGCGTGAAGGTCAGGGCCATCAACGCCGAGAAGGCTACCGATATCGCCACGGTCAGGGCGAACTGCTGGTAGATCTGCCCGGTAAAGCCACCGAGGAACGCCACGGGAATAAAGACTGCCGCCATGATCAGCGAGGTGGCGATAACCGGCCCGCCGACTTCCTTCATGGCGCGAATGGTGGCATCCCTCACGCTGATGTCATCGTCCTCGCTGAGCACCCGCTCGACGTTTTCGACCACCAGTATCGCATCGTCCACCACGATCCCGATCGACAGTACCAGCGCGAACAGCGTCAGCAGGTTGATCGAGAAGCCGAACATGTAAAAACCGGCAAAGGTCGCCAGCACGGAGACCGGCACCACCGACATGGCGATCACCGTGAACCGCCAGTTCTGCAGGAAGATGAACAGAATGACGCCGACGATCAGGAAGGCTTCAATAAAGACCTTCACCACGGTATTGACCGAGGCGTCGATGAACAGCGTGGTGTCGTAGGGCACCGCGTACTCGAGCCCCGGCGGAAAACGCTCGCTCAGCTCTTCCATGGTGGTGTTCACCGCGCGCGCGGTTTCCAGCGCGTTGGCACCTGGCTGCTGATTGATGATGATGGGCGCCATGGCCTGGCCGTTCAGGCGCGCATCCACTCCGTAAGACGAGGCGCCGAGCTCGATCCGTGCGACGTCATCCAAGCGCAACGTCGAACCGTCTGGATTGGTGCGCAGCGCAATATTGCGGAAGTCATCAACGTCGTTGAGCCGACCACCTGCCGTAATGGTATAGGTATAGGCACGCGGATCGCTTTGCGGGGTCGCCGCCAGGCTACCCGCCGGCACTTCGGTATTCTGGGCGCGAATGGCCGAAGCCAGCTCGCTGGGCGTCAGGTCGTATTGCGAGAGTTTTTCCGGGTCCATCCAGATACGCATGGCGAACTCACCGCCGCCCAGCACCTCGGCTTCCCCCACACCTGGAACCTGGCGAAGCTCGTCGATGATATTGAGCGTGGCGTAGTTCTGCATGAAGATTTTGTTGTAGTCACCTTCCGGCGAGAACAGCGCCACAAACATCAAGATCGAGCTTGAGCTTAGCTCAACGGTGACACCTTGATCCTGAACGGCTTCAGGGAGCTGCGAGAGCGCTCCCTGAACACGGTTGTTGACGTTGATCGTGCTGATGTCGCCTTCGGTGCCGATATCGAAGGAGACGTTCAGCGACATTGTGCCATTATCGCTGCTGTTCGAGGTCATGTAGATCATGTCCTCGACGCCGTTAATCGCTTCCGCGATCGGCGCAGCAACGGTCTGGGCGACGGTTTCGGCGTCGGCCCCCGGGAACTGCGCCTGTACCGACACGGTCGGCGGCACGACATTCGGGTACTGTTCGATGGGCAGCACCCGCATGCTGACGACCCCGATAATGGTCAGGATAATCGCCAGAACCGTCGCAAAGATGGGGCGGCTGATGAAGAAATTAGAGAAATTCATTGCGAGGAGTCTCCTTCCCCATCGCTTTCCTGATCACCCTCAGTACCGCCGCCTTGGGCCTGCTCGGCGGCCTCCTCTGCCTGTTCCTCCTGAGCTTCTTCCACGTTTTCAACCACTTGCTCGGCGTCACCGCTGAACGGCTGCGGATCAATTGCCGTACCGGGCTCGATACCGGTCGGGTCGCCAACCACCACGCGGTCTCCCTCTTCCAGGCCATCGCGCAAAATTTGCCAGGGACCCGCGATTTCACCCAGGCTAACGGTTCTCGAGCGGGCGCGGTTGTCATCATCCAATACAAAGACCTGAGGCCCCATCAACCCTTGAGTGACGGCGATTTCAGGGACTGCAAATACGCCGTAGCGCTTCAAGCCTTCAATGCTGACACGGACAAACTGGCCAGGCAGGATTTCCCCGTCTGGGTTATCAAAGGTGGCACTGGCCTGCACGGTGCTGGTGCGATCACTGACTCGCGACCCCAGGTAGTCAAGGCGCCCTTCAAGCGTCTGATCACCTCCGCCATCGCGACCCGGTAGTGCCAGGGTGGCACGGATATCCTCTACCGCCATCCCTTCACGCAGCTGTCGACGCAGTGCAAAGGCATCGTCTTGTGGCATCTGGAAGCGAACTTCCAGCGGATCAAGCGGCGTGACGGTGGCAAGCTCGGTGCCGGACTGTACCAGATTGCCCACATTAATTTCGCTCAGGCTGATCATACCGGCGACGGGCGCCGTCACCTCAGCATAGTTCAGGTCAATCTGCGCGCTTTCCAGTGCTGCCTCGGCCTGGGCCACATTGGCCTGGGCGACGCCCAGGTCAGCACGCGCCTGGTCATAGTCCTGACGACTCACCGAATTCTGGTTCAGCAGCCGCTCAAAGCGCTCTGCATCGCGCTGGGCGCGGGCAAACTCGGCCCGGGCGCTTTGCAAATCGGCTTCGCGCTGGTTCACCGTGGCGCGGTAGACATCAGGCTCGATGGAGTAGAGAAGCTGGCCTTCCTCGACAAACTCGCCGGGCTCGAAATGACGTTCCTGTAAATAGCCGGTGACGCGGGCAACCAGAGTGACTTCATCGTCGCTGCGCAGCAGCGAAGAGTATGATTTTTCCAGCGGCAGGTCCTGTCGGGCCGCCTCGGTCACTTCAACGGGATGCGGAGGCCGTTCTTGTTGCTGTCCCTCTGCTTGTTCGGCTTGCTCTTCCTGGCCACAGGCAACAAGCAGCGCGCTAGCGCCTATCACCATCAGCGCGCTACGAACGCCGTAAAACATGTTCTTCATTACTTTATTCCCTTGAGGCGCTTATAAAACCGACACAGACTACAACCATACATGTATGAATGTAAATGTTTGGCGGCCTTCAGCGCCGCCAAACAGGTTGTTACTGCTCAAGTACCGGGCGCTCACCGATGTTGGTGACGCTGCTGGAGCCAGCGTCTTCAGGCAATGTAAAGGTCACTTCTTCGCCCTGTAGCCACGCATTGATCTCTTCGACGGCCTCAACGTCCAACCGGCCAGACTGTTGGCGTAGCGATAGCAGATTGACGACGTAGTCGTAACGCGCCTGGGCATAGTCGGAAATCGCGTTGTAGAGGTTTTGCTCGGCATTCAACACGTCGACAATATTGCGGGTACCGACTTCATAGCCTGCACGTGTGGCATCCAGCGCACTCTGGTTGGAAACGATGGCCTGCTCACGGGCGTCCACGGTGGAGACATCATTGCTGACCTGGGTATACAGGGAGCGCACCTGCTGAACGGTGTCACGGCGCTGGGCCTCAAAGTCGAACTGGCTGGCTTCCAACTGGTAGGTGCTTTGACGGATGCTGGCCTGGGTACTGCCGCCCGTGTATAGCGGCCAGTTGGCGCTCAACCCTATCTGGCTGGATTCATCATGGCCTTGAATGCCATCGATATCGTTATCGGCATACTGATAACTCGCGAACGCCTCCAGAGTAGGCAGGCGCTGCGCCTGGGCCACGCCCACAGCACTGCGGGACACCTCGACACCCGCCTGTTCAGCAAGCACCAGTGGGTTGTTCTCAACAGCGAGATCCACCCAGTAATCGCGGTCGCTAGGTGTCGGCTGCTGGATGGGATAGTCGTCGCTCAGCGCTTCAATGCTGGCATAGCGCTGGCCGGTCAAACGCTCAAGGGCCTCAAAACTCACCTGAAGATCGCTCTGTGCGGCAATGCGTTCGGCACGAGACTGATCGAAACTGGCCTGCGCCTCTTCCACCTCGGTAATCGCAATCAGCCCGACCTCGAACTGTTCTTCCGCCTGTTCCAACTGACGGCCAATGGCACGCTCCTGAGCCAGACGGGCATCGAGAATGTCGTTGGCGCGAAGAATGTCAAAGTAAGCCGTCGCCACGTCGATCAACACTTGCTGCTCGGTCGAGGCCAGTGCGTAAATTTGCTGATCGATTTCCCGCTCGGCTTGTTCAACCTCGCGGCTGTTGCGGGCGTCAAAAAGTGCTTGCGAGGCTTCCAGTGTCAGGCTGACGCTATTGAAGGGATCGTCATTGCCGCCGGTGTTGCCCGTCCCGTTACCCACCTGACCTGCCTGAGTGCCCGCTGCACTGGTTTGGCTTTCGTAGGTGCGGTTATGCGCCACATTTCCTGACGCGTTCAACTGAGGCAGCAAGTCGCCACGGGCAACGTCACGCCCCGCCTCGACGCTCTGGGTTTGGGAACGCGCTGAACTCAACTCGGCGTTATTTTCCAGCGCATCGCGGGTGATGGTGAGTAGATCCGCTGACCAAGCGGGAGCCGCCCATACGGAAAGCAACAACGCCGGAAGCAGCATGCGCTGTGCCATAAGAGGGCGAGGGGTTTTGAAAGCCAACGTGGAAGGGAGTCGCAGCATAGCGTTTTCCTCATTAATATTCGTCTGAATGCTTACATACATTGTCGCATGTTTTTTTGGCGATACCAGACCTTAGTCAAATATTCGGCTTATATTTCACTTTTCTTTACTATTTCTCTGGCAGTGTCTGCCTTGCCGTTATTGCTTGGGGCTTTCCTTTGCCAATGGCCACCACACCGCGATGCCGTACAGGTTGGCTTTAGTCTACTATCCTGTACGTCATCATGCTGCAAAGCAACAAACGACTTACTGAGGTATGCCATGGATCGCATTGAATATATACGCGTACGTCAGCTCGAAATCGCCGTTCGTATCTGGCACCCCGACGCCCCCCATACGGTGATCGCCTGGCACGGGCTGGCCCGCCACGGCGGCGACTTTGAATCCCTGGCCCGGAAGCTCGGCCCTCAATGGCGAGTCATTGCACCTGATACGCCGGGACGCGGACTTTCCAGCTGGTCGCTTTACCCTGCCAATGATTACTTATATAGCCACTATGTGACGATCGCGTTGGCCGTACTCGACCATTTCCACATCGAGAGCGCTAACTGGGTCGGCACCTCGATGGGTGGCTTGCTCGGCATGCTGCTGGCCGCTGATGAGAACACCGCTCAGCGAATTCGCTGCTTGGTTCTCAATGATGTCGGCCCCGAACTTGACAGCCAGGCACTGGCTGAAATGGCAACCTACTTTAGCGTGCTCAAACGTTTTTCGACGCTCAGCGAGCTACAGCAGGCGCTTGAGCAACATTACCAGGGGTTCGGTACCCTCAGCCGTTTTGAGTGGCAGCAGATGGCACTGAGCAGTGGACGTCGACTGCCTGATGGCAGTTGGAGCTTTCATTACGATCCTCGCATAAGCGAGCAGTTCGTCAACGATACACCTCGCGATACGTGGCGCGACTGGCAGCAGATCCGCTGCCCGCTGATGGTTATTCGGGGTGAACACTCCACGTTGTTGCGTGCCGAGAGCATAGAACGCATGCAGGTCGACCAGCCGCATATGGAAGTGCTCGAGGCAACGGGATGTGGTCATGCCCCCATGCTCAACAATGACCGGCAGGTGGCTCCCCTCAAGCGCTTTCTAAACCACTATGGCGGCATCGCCTCTGACCCAGCGGCAAGCCCTGGCGAACGGATCAGCCGTTGGTGGCAACGTCTGATCCGCCCTCGTGGCTAAAAGTGATAGTTGATCAGCGCACCGCCCATGACTTGGGTCTTGTCACCCTGGTCATCCACGATCGGGCTGTCAGCGGCGTCGCCTGTCAATCGGGTAACACCGACTAGCCCTGTTACCGACCAGTCCCGGGTCAGGTAATAGCTCAGGCGGCTGTTCAGTCCATAACGGAAATAGCCATCGTTCGGGCGGTAGACGGCGAGTCCTGAACGCGCACTTTCTGCAGGCGAAATACCGAACATATCGCGCGTCCAGTCATCGCTTGAGTAGGTCAACTCAGGACCAATCGAAAACGCCATCCGTTCCGACAACATGGTACGCCAGTTGGCTTTCAGGTCTGCTTCATAGCCGTCTACATCGCCGCCTAAAGGAGCTTTAGTAGCGGCTTCCAGCCCCCAAGGGCCGTTTGAATAGCGGGCACGCACGCCCGCTGCTGCACCATCGTCTACCTCGTCTAGGCCGCTTAGCTCGCCATCGTTATCACGGCCCGGCAAGTAAGTGATAAACGGTGAAACCTTCCAGTTGCCCTGGCGAAGCAAGTTCCAGCCAATACCATCACGCACGCTGGCGTAAAAGGTATCGCCATACGTAATACTGGCACTTGGCCAGCCACGCGTTTCATTTTCATCGCTGCCCAGATATTCAGGCACGCTGAATACGCCGGCGCCAACGCTGCCTTCCCACTGCGCCAGCGCGTTACCCGATGCCATCAGCAACAACGTGGACAGCGCGCAATATGGCATAGCCGATAGTCTTGATCTCATGGTTAAAACCCACTGTTGTCATGAAGGTTTGGAAGCAATGCCCTAACCAACCACAGGCCGTCTTCCTTGACGTAAGCAATCAACGACAAAGTCGCAGCTGGCATGGCCAACTGCGCTGGAATCGACGCTTAATAGGACGCATGAACTGCGCCATAACATACATTTATGAATGTAAGCTAGCACTCGCCTTCAGCTCCGTCAATTCCCCTTCTCGTACCAAGTCAACGCTATCACAGGGGCAATCAACGCCTGAACGGCCAAACGACCTTTTGCAACAATATTGTGCACAGCTCATAGCGCCGCCTCCCAATGGTGCACAGCCCTTATCAAACCGCCTTGCGACGATTGATTCTCACCACACCACCGGCAAATATACGATTTGGTGCCAAAAAAATAAATCAATGAAATAAATCGATTTTATGGCTCCCCAAGCCCTCCCATGAATAAATTGGCATGCCACATGCAGTGTCCTGTCGGCGAGCTGAGCGCCTGCAATCTCCAGATCGTATCGAAGCGCTAACACAACGTACTGACGCTAAGGGCAGACGCAAAGGACTGACACAAAGGACTAACGAAAACGCAAAGGACTGGCACTGGACATTCAGGCGCGGCGTTAACTAACCGAAAATGACACAGGAAAACCTATACATGTCATATCTAATGCCCAGTGAGTTTGTTACCAAGCTGGTAGACCAGGGTGAAGCGAAAGTCTATATGGGCACCCGGGATACGCTTATTCGCGCCTTCATGGCGGGGGCCACCCTGGCGTTGGCGGTTATTTTCGCCATCACTATCGCCACTCAGACCGGCAACTTCCTGATCGGCGCGCTGCTGTTTCCCGTGGGCTTTGTCATGCTTTACCTGATGGGTTATGACCTGCTCACCGGGGTGTTCATGCTGGTGCCGATCGCCTGGCTCGATAAGCGCCCCGGTGTCACCCTGCCGCGCATGCTGAAATGCTGGGGGCTGGTAGGGCTCGGCAACCTTGGGGGTGCCCTGTTCATCGCCACCTTCGGCTATCTGAACTTCACCATGGGCGGCACCGAGGAAATCAACGCCGTCGGCCAGACCATGATGTCTGTCGGTGAAAGTCGAACCGTGGGTTACCAGGATGCCGGGCTTGCCGGTTGGATTGTGCTCTTCCTCAGGGGCATGTTCTGCAACTGGATGGTGTCCATGGGAGTCGTGGGTGCCGCTATCTCGACAACGGTATCCGGCAAGATCATGGCCATGTGGATGCCGATCATTGTGTTTTTCTATCTTGGCTTCGAGCACTCCGTGGTCAACATGTTCCTGTTCCCGATCGGCCTCATGATGGGCGCTGAATTTACGCTGTATCAGTACATCATGTGGAATGAAATCCCCACGGTACTGGGCAACCTGGTCGGTGGCCTGACACTGGTGGGCCTGGTGCTGTACACCACCCATGTCCGCACCCAGCCCAAGAAAAAATTATCTTGATCTAGGTCCATTGACCGAAAGCCGCTAACAACAATGCCGTTAACAACAATGCCGCTAACAACAACAGGGCGTCACGCGCCCTCCATCGCACAGGAGAAATCTCGTGGATAAACTTGAAATGCGCCACACCCTGCTTGCCGCCAAAGCGCGCAAGAAAATGAGCTGGGACGATATTGCCAGCCCCATCGGAATGTCGCCGGTATGGGTAGCATCGGCCTGCTACGGCATGAACAGCGCCAGCCCCGATATCGCCCAAAAGATCTGCAAGACTCTGGATGTCGAGAGCGATGTCGCCGATGCCCTAGTGACATTTCCGACCAAGGTGTGGGATGAAGCCATCCCCCAGGACCCCTTCATTTACCGCCTTTATGAAGTCGTCGGCGTATATGGCGAAACGCTCAAGGATGTGGTGCAGGAGCAGTTTGGCGACGGCATCATGAGCGCGATCGATTTCACCATGGATGTCGATAAGGTCGAAGACCCCAAAGGCGACCGGGTGCTGCTTACCCTGAACGGCAAGTTCCTGCCCTACAAGTCTTGGTAATGCTTAACCCTGATAGGCCTCAAGCGCGGCAACGCTGCGCTCAACACCGCTGCGATAGCTCGCTCCAAAGAGCAGCAAATGATTGAGCAGCGGGTAGAGTTGAAATAACGCTTCACGCCTCGGCCAATCGGCCGGGGCGTCGCCGTTCCAGTAGGCCTCGAAAAAGCGTTCATCCAGCGAGCCAAAAAGCGTCAACATGGCAATATCGACTTCCGGGTAGTGACGATATATCGCCGGGTCGATAATCGCCGGGCCACGCGGCGTGAACATCACATTGCCCGACCACAGATCGCCATGCACCAGGCTTGCGGGCCTGTCGGGCAGCCAGTTTTCCAACTCATGTGCCTGGCGGGCGATGCGCTCATAAAGCTTTTTATCGAGCAAACCGCGCTGATAGCAGGCATCGCCGAGAGGCAATAGCCGTCGCTCGCGCTGAAAAACACGCCCATCGTCCAACGGCGCATTGGGCTGAGGAGTGCTGCCACAGGCGTTATCCCAGTGCCAGCCATGTTGTTGACCGACGCTTGCGTGAAGCTCTTTGAGGCCTTCACCCAGCCTCGCATTATCGCGTCGACCCGAGGCTTCAAGCGTCTCCATTACCAGCCAGCTTTCGGAAAGGCCGAGCACCTGAGGGACAATCAGTATGGAACATGCGCCCTTTAACGCCCGTAATGCCTCGGCTTCGCCGCGCAGCCGCTGCGCGTCGTCATGCTTGACGACGACACGGCCCTGTTCGGTATCAAGCTGATAGACGGCCGCAATATCGCCACCGCCAAGCGGCGTTAATGCGCCCTTGGGTGTCAGGTCGAGTGTTTCCAGTAACGCATCTAGGGCTGAGTCCATTGCATGCTCCTTTGCGCTGAATGTCAGTCTATTATGGCGGCCAATTGGCGGCGACGTCGACTCACCCCAGCCGCTGATGAATGAGCTTTTCCAGCTCGAGCTGGTCATCGTGGAACCGACGAATACCCTCCGCCAGCTTGTCGTTGGCCATGGCATCCTGATTGTGGCCCCAGCGGAAATCGGCTTCATTGAGGGCGGGCAATGGCTGACCGTTGCCCGCAGGCGCAGCAATCTGAGGCGTCACCTCCCCCTCTGCGGAAGCCAGCTCTTCAAGCAGGGCCGGGGAAATGGTCAACCTTGGGCATCCCGCCAACGCCAGCACCTGGCCGGTGGTGCGGAAACTGGCGCCCATCACGACGGTGTCGTAGCCGCCCTGGTTGGCCCGTTCACAAACCCCGCGCACAAACGCGACGCCCGGGTCGTTTTCCGGCGTGTAGTCGTTGCCGGTGGCATTCTTGTACCAATCGGTCACACGGCCCACAAACGGCGAGACAAGAAACACGCCCGCATCAAAACAGGCCTGCGCCTGGGCGTCGCTGAACAGCAGCGTCAGGTTGCACTGAATCCCTTCGCGCTCCAGGACTTCGGCGGCGCGAATGCCTTCCCAGGTGGACGCCAGCTTGATCAGCACGCGGTCGCGGGTTACACCTCGGGCTTCATAAAGCTCGATCAGCTCATGGGCCTTGGCGATGCTCGCCTGGGTGTCAAACGACAGCCGGGCCGCCACTTCAGTGGACACACGCCCTGGCACCACGGCGGCGATTTCGCTGCCTACCGCCACCGCCAACCGGTCAACGGCATGGGGTACCTGCTGCTCAAGCGCCCCGCCCGCGGCTTTCACCTGGCTCAGTTCTTCGTCGATCATCGCCTGATAGCCCGGCAGACTGAACGCCTTGAGCAGTAGCGACGGATTGGTGGTGGCGTCCTGCGGCTGGTAGCGGCGAATCGCTTCCAGGTCCCCGGTATCGGCCACCACCAGTGAGTGTTGTTTTAACTGCTGTAATTGATCAGTCATCTATCAATCTCCTTAATAGACCGTGTAACTGGGTTTAATCGGTTTGGCCGTGGCGTTGGTTCAGCGCACGATAGTACCGCGAATACGCCTTCTGGTAAGCGGCCACCCGCGCTGGGTCAGGGTCCGCCTGGGATTGGGCATCCAAGGTAACCAACCGTTCACAGAGCGCGTCCAGGGTGACCCCGGCTTCCCGCTGGTCGCACCACGCGGCCTGTAGTGCCCCACCCAGGGCCGCGGCATCGGTGATTTCCGGACAGATCACCTGCGTATTGGTGATATCCGCCACCATCTGCCGCCAAACCGCGCTCTTGGCACCGCCGCCAATCAGACGGATTTGGCTGGCTCCCGCGGTTAAATCACCGAGCAGTTCCAGGCCGTAGCGCAGACCAAACGTCGCCCCTTCCATCACCGCCCGGCATAGATTGGCCTGGGTGGTATTGAGGCTGGTCAGGCCGAGGAAATCCGCCGACGCCTCCGGCAGCATAGGCACTCGCTCGCCGTTGAAAAACGGCAGCACGGTCACGCCTTCCGCGCCGATGGGCGCACTCGCTACGCGCTCGCCAAAGGCCTCGAGATCCAGACCGAACAGCTCGCGCACCCGGGTAGTCGCCGACGTCACATTCATGGTGCAGATCAGCGGCAGCCAACCGCCGGTGCTCGAACAGAAATTGGCCACCATGGCATTATCGCAAACCACCGGCGCCGGTGAATAAGCACATACGGTTCCTGATGTCCCCAAGCTTAACGTAATCAGCCCGGGCGTTATATTGCCGGTGCCAATTGCACCCAGCATATTATCCCCGCCGCCGGAGGACACCACGACATCGTCCGCCAAGCCCAGCTCGGCGGCCACGGCGCTTTGCACAACACCGGCGGGCTCATGCGCCTCAAGTAAGCGGGGAAGCACACGCTGGGCATCCAGCTCAGGGGCTATCTCGGCAAACACATCCAGCCGCCAGCGCCGCCTTTGGGTATCGAAATAACCCGTGCCGGAGGCATCGCCCGCCTCGGTCACGCGGTTGCCGGTAAGCCAGAAATTCAGGTAATCGTGAGGCAACAACAGGCTATCGATACGCCGATAAGCGTCAGGATGATGGTCGCGCAGCCACGCCACCTTGGAGGCAGTATAGCCGGTTTGCAGCACCAGACCGAGCTTTTCCAGGCAGCCTGCTTCACCGCCGAGACGTACCATCAGGTCGTTGTTATGCGCGCTGGTTTCGGTATCACACCACAATTTGGCGGGATACACCGGCTCGCCCTCGGCATCCAGTGCCACCATGCCATGCTGTTGACCTGAGACACCGATACCGCGCACCTGACGGGCGTCGACGTCGGCACGCTCAAGGGCCTCGAAGAAGGCGCCTTTCAGCGCTGCCAGCCATTCGCTGGGGGCCTGCTCACGGCGGCCATTCTCACCTTCGTCAAGGTGATGGGGACGGCTTGCCTCCCCGCGGATAAGGCCTTGCTCAACATCCACGACCACCACTTTGGTACTTTGCGTTCCGCAGTCGACACCGATATACATTACTGAATTCCTTTGGACGAGACCAGATCCTCAAGCGTAGCGCGTGCGCCGCGTTCGTGCAGCGATGTCAGCGCCGCCAGATAGGCCGCCAGAAAACGCGGCTGGTCGGCCAGGTCCCCAAACACCTCACGGTTTTCAACAAACGCCGTTGGCTGGGTGCGGTTATGGGCGGCAATTTGCATAAGCGACGCTTTCAGACGGTCGACGATCTCGATGGGCTCGCCCTGTTCGTCGACCCCTTCAGCATAGCGTGCCCAACTGGCCACAACCGCCGCACTGCGTTTGATCTCGCCGCCATCGGCCAACTGCTGACGAATCACCGGCACCAGCCACTTGGGTATGCGGTCAGAGCTTTCTGCGCACAGCCGCGCCAGGGTGTCCTTGATTTGGGGATTGGCAAAGCGTTCGATCAGCGTCATCCGATAGTCTTCCAGGTCGACGCCAGGCACCGGCGCCAGCGTCGGCGATCCCTCTTCGCGCATGTAGCCGAGCAAAAAGTCCACAAAAAGCGGGTCCTGGCAGACCTCATGAGCGTAGCGGTAACCGGCCAGGTAGCCAAAGTAGGTGAGCGCCTGATGACTGGCGTTGAGCAGCCGCAGCTTCATCAGCTCGTAGGGCTCAACGTCATCGACCAACTGTACGCCCACCTTTTCCAGCGCCGGACGCCCCAGCGGGAAATGATCTTCCAGCACCCACTGCGTGAACGGCTCGCACACCACCGGCCAGGCATCTTCAATGTCGAAACGCTGTGAAAGCTCGCTGATATCCGCCGCCGACGTCACGGGGGTAATGCGATCCACCATGGCATTGGGGAACGCCACTTCCTCGGCCAGCCAGGCACCCAACTCGGTATCACGGGCCTGGGCATAAGCGCTGAACATGCGCTTGGCCACTTCACCATTGCCTTGAATGTTATCGCAGGACATGACCGTAAAAGGGGCGATACCGCGCTCGCGGCGGCGTACCAGCGCCTCCACCACCAGACCGAAGCTGGATGAGGGCTGGGTGGGGT
>NZ_LYXG01000008.1:0-97999 GCF_001663515.1 Halomonas sp. G11 | reverse complement strand
TTATGTGGGGGCTGCGGCGGCTATGAATAACATGGCGACCAAACCGAGTGAGCTTTTGGCAGCGGCGGATCCTGCGGAGGCGTTGTTGGCGCTTTACCGCCAGCCGCCGCTGGATAACATGAAGGCCCCGGCGTTTGGTCCGCCTGATGAGCCGACGCTGGCGGCCTCTGCGTTGCTGGATCGAGGCTTCTTGAGTGAGCAACTGGCGCGCTATGGCCGCAGCCACGATGACAATGCTGACCCCAAAGCCATTGCGTCGATCTGGTCGAAGTTTCATTTCAGTAGTGTCTCGATCCCGACGCTGGTGGCCAATCTGTTATTGGGTTACGACTTACCGGTGGGTGGGGATGCGTTGCGGCTGGCGCTTGGCGATAAGGGCCAGACCGCGCGTATCTGGCTGCCCCACGGGGGCGTGCCATTGGCGTCCAAGGCGCCCCAGGCGCGATTCAGTCGCTTATTCGATGACCACTGTGCACCGCTCATCGAAGCGCTGGCGGTAGTCTCCGGGCTGTCTGAAAAGGTGTTCTGGAGCAACCTTGGTCACTATGTGGAGTTTGTGGGGAAGACCTGCTCCCGGCACCCGGAATTTACTGGCGCGGGTGAGCCGCTGCTGGATTATCTCGACACCAGGACGCTCCCTGATGGGCGGCGCAATCCGCTCTACCAGCCGGTGCGTTATCTGGAACTGGGCGGTGAGACGCCGTCCAGGGTGAGGCGCCTGTGCTGCATCAAGTATCGGCTGCCCGGCGAGCCCCTGTGTGGCGGCTGCCCACTCAAACCTGAAAACAAGCCGGCCAAGCGTCGGCGCTAACCCCCGAATCGCCAAGGAGCCCTATTCATGGAGTTGTTGAGGATTGTCTGGCGTGATTACCGCTGGCCATTTGTGGCGGTGGTGGTGCTCAGTCTGGTCAGCGCTGGTCTTGGCATCGGGGTCATTGCCTATATCAATGAACGGATGCTAGGCACCTTTGCTGATCCCTGGCGCATCCTGCCGGAATTTCTGGCGCTGGTGGCGCTGTTGCTGGCGATCACCCTGGCCTCGCAATTAGCCTTGACCACCCTGGGTCACCACTTCGTTTATCGGCTGCGGGGGCAGTTGATCAAGCGCATCCTGGATACCGACATTGAGCAAATTGAGCAGATCGGCAGTGCACGGTTGCTGGCCAGCTTATCCAGCGATGTGCGCTATATCACTGTGGCCTTCGTGCGCCTGCCGGAGTTGGTGCAGGGTGGGGTGCTGACGGCGGGTGTCACCCTTTATCTGGCCTGGCTCGCCCCTGCCATGCTGGCCGTGACGGCGCTCTGGGTGATCTTGACGATTCTGGTGGGCATGCGCCTGGTGGCAAAGGTTTATCGGCACATGGCCAAGCTGCGCGATGCTGAAGACCGCCTCTATGAGGACTACCAGTCGGTGATCGAGGGGAGGAAGGAACTGGCGCTCAATCGCGACCGCGCCGAGTGGCTATATCGCGACGTTTACACCCCCAACGCCGAAACCTATCGACACCATATCATTCGCGGCGATACTTACCATCTCAGCGCGGTGAACTGGTTCAACATCATGATGCTGGGCGCCATCGGCGTGGTCTTCTTCCTGGCCAACGGCCTGGGCTGGTCGTCGCCCCAGGTGGCGACCACCTTCTCGCTCACGCTGCTATTTCTGCGCGCGCCGCTGATTCAGGCCATTGGCGCCTTTCCGCCGCTGATCAATGCCCGGGTGGCGTTCGAAAAAATCAGCGCCCTCGATCTGGCTGAACACCATGAACCGTTCGAGCATTCTACCCATCGTCATGAGTGGCAAACACTGACGCTGGATCAGGTCACCTATCGATACCCCGCGGAAGAGGCGCGGCCGGGTTTTGCCATTGGCCCTATTGACCTGACGTTACAACGCGGCGAGGTGCTATTTCTGATCGGCGGTAACGGCAGCGGCAAGTCGACCCTGGCAAGGCTTCTGACCGGGCTCTACCAGCCCCAAAGCGGCTGCATCCGGGTCGATGGCAGGCCTCTGCAAGAGGAAGACTGGACAACCTATCGTCAGCACATCTCGGCTATCTACACCGATCTGCACCTGTTTGACCGCTTGATCGGCCCGGCGGGCGAGTCACCCGACCCGGCGCTGATGGAAGAGTGGTTGGCAGCGCTGGGCATGCACAGCAAGCTCGATTTTGACGGCGATCGAGTCACCAACGCCAACCTCTCCCAGGGGCAGCGGAAGCGCCTGGCGATGCTGCTGGCGGTGGCCGAGCAGCGCGACCTCTTGCTGCTCGACGAGTGGGCTGCCGACCAGGATCCCCAGTTCCGGCGAGTCTTCTACCGTGAGCTACTGCCGCAGCTAAGGGCGCTGGGCAAGACGCTGGTGGTCATCAGCCACGACGACCACTACTTCGACCAGGCCGACCGCCTGCTGGAAATGCGCCAGGGGCAGCTGGTGGAACTCACCGGTGAGCAGCGAGAAGCCGCCAGCCGCGATGCGGTGGCCCGGGTGAATGAGTAGTCATTGATGTGAGTCGTTCGGCTAAGCCGCGCCCTGGTGATGGCGAAGTATCCAGTTTTCCAGTTAGAGGATGAAGGCCCCAGATGCCAGCACTTGGCACCGCCAGCCTTGACGCTTTTATTACCGGGACATATATTTCAACATATACTTGCTGACAAAGGGTGTGTCATGGGCCAGGTGACGATTTATATCGATGATGATACCGAGCGGAAGATGGCGGCGGCGGCCAAGTCGATGAACATCTCCAAGAGCAAATGGATTACTAATCTGATCAAAGAAGAGGTTGCCAATGAATGGCCACAGGCGGTGGTAGAACTGGCGGGGGCTTGGGATGAGTTTCCGTCCCTGGAGGAGCTTCGGGCAGGAACCGGCACCGATCATCAGCGGGAACCACTTTGATGTATGTGCTCGACACCAATACGCTCATCTACTTCTTCAAAGGCATGGGCAATGTCGCCGACACCCTCTTGTCAAAAAAGCCCGGCGATATTGGCATACCTGCGATTGTGTTGTACGAGTTGGAGCTTGGTATTGCAAAATCGTCTGCTCCCAAAAAGAGAGCGATGCAGCTCGAAAAACTGATCGACACTGTACAAATTCTTGTATTTTCCACACCCGAAGCCAAAGCCTCAGCGCAAATTCGCGCGACCCTGGAAAAGCAGGGAACCCCAATCAGCCCCTACGACACGCTAATAGCCGGTACCGCGCTCGCCAACCAAAGTACATTAGTCACCCACAATACTGGGGAATTTAAACGCATCAAGAAACTGGTGGTTGAAGATTGGTACTAGCTGGGTGCGCGGTATCGCTCGGCTAAGCCGCGCCATGGTTCGTTCTCCATCAGTAATAATCGTCATGGTTCAGTAAGCAAACATTACTGTCTCGGAACTCGAAGAGCAGCCGCCAATTACCCGATGAAGACGGTCGACATGTATTTACGAATGCTCTTTGATATCTTCACTTCCGCTTACCTGCCATAGGCTCTGAAGTGAGTGGGGGCATTGACACTGCCTTTAAATTGAAAAAGAATAAGAATCATTTTCGAAGCAGTGGGGCACTTTTTGTATGGCGGCGGCACCCCGATCAGCCGAGCCTGCGGCTTACCATACCGGCTGTCGAGACTCCCTCGGTCAGCTGTATCACCACCATCAGCCTTGGTTGCAGCAGTTGCTCAGCCAGCGGTTGGGGTGCAGTGAGTCAGCGGCGGATCTGGCGCAGGATGCGTTTGTGCGGTTACTGAAAACGCCCCGCCATCTGGATAGTTTCGACGGTGCCAGAGCCTATCTCAGCCGTATGGCTAAAGGGCTATGCGTGGATCATTGGCGCCGCCAGGATATCGAGCGTGCCTGGCAGCAATCTCTGGCGGCCAGTGCCGAGGCGCATTTACCCTCTGCCGAACACCAGCAAATTGTCATCGAAACGCTGTGTGAAATCGACCGCATGCTGGCGCGGCTGCCCGAAAAAGTCGCTAGCGCCTTTTTGGCCTCCCAACTGCACGGCAAACCCTATCGCCAGATTGCTGAAGAGCTGGGCGTTTCCGAACGTATGGTTAAGAAGTACATGGCTCAAGCCATGCTGCAATGCGCACTGATCGAAACCGGTTTCGAGGCCAGCCTCTAACATGGTTTCTGCCGCTCGCCCTGATGACGCCGCCAAGCGCCGCGCGTTGGCGGAGGCCGCCGAATGGTTTGCCGAGTGGCAAGCGGGGGAGCTCTCTTCAGATCAGTTTGAACGCTGGCAAGCGTGGTTAGGTGACAGCGATACCCACCGCTGGGCCTGGGAGCAAGTGGAAGTCGTCAGCCGTCGTTTTACCGCCAACCTGGATGAGGCGGAGCGTGACACAGCCGACCGGGTCATCAGCTCGGCGCGGCATCGACGGCGAGGGCGGCGGCACCTGCTGAGTGGGCTCTCTAGCTTTGCAGTAGTGGCTGTCCTGGTAGGCCTCTCCTGGCAGTTGACGCCATTGCCCCAATGGGTCGCGTACTGGGGCGCCGACTATCGCACTGCTACCGGCGACATCACCCGCATCAAACTGGACGACGGCACTCAAGTGTGGCTGAGCAGCGCCTCGGCGTTGGACGTGGACTACGACCGCCAGCGGCGCCGACTGCAGCTGGTGGCGGGCGAAGTGCTGATTACGACCGGCAAAGACCCCGAACGACCACTTTATGTCGATACCCGCAGTGCCCGGCTAACGCCCTTGGGCACCCGCTTCAGCGTGCGCCAACACCAAACCGACGAACTGCTGGCAGTGTTTGAGGGTGCCGTGGCCATCCAGACCCTTGGCGATGCTCAGCATGCGAGTCAGCGGCAGGTGGTCAATGCCGGGCAGCAGGCCCGCTACGCCGCTGGCCGTATCGGTGAACTCACCCCCGCTGAAGGCCGCCGGGAAGCCTGGTCCAACGGGGTTTTGCTGGCAGAAAATATGTCGCTGAAGACGTTTGCCGCGGAGCTGAGTCAGCATCACCGTGGCCGTCTTGAGGTCGACCCGGCGGTGGCAGATCTCACCCTGCTCGGCGCTTTCCCGCTCGATGACCTGGAGAGCACCCTGAACATGGTCGAGACCACGTTGCCGGTAAAGGTGCGCCGGGTAATGCCCTGGTGGATCAAAATCGAGGCAGGCGAAGCAAGCCCCAGCCAAGAATAAAAAGAGAAAAATTGGTTTTTTGGGTTCCCCTTTTTCGCGCTGGTTCGATTCTCCTATATAAGCAGCCAAAAACCATCTGCAAGGGGAACCGATATGCCGCAACAGCGCTCTGCATTCTATCCATCGCTAACCGCCACTCGTCAGCCCACTCGTCAGCACCCACGGCGCCGCCGCGCCCTCGCGCTGGCAGTCCACCTCGCCGCCGCCGGTTTGCTAGCCACGCCGCTACCTGCCATGGCGCAGACCAGCCAGCAGCAAACGCGTCAGTACGATATTCCCTCGGGACCGGTCAGCACGGCAGTTAACCGCTTTGCCGCCGAGTCAGGCGTTTTTATCAGCGGCGCCGGTGAGCTGGGGGAAGGTCGCCAGAGTCCCGGCCTGCAGGGTCAGTATGGCGTAGACGAAGGGCTAGAACAGTTGCTAAACGGCACCAGCCTGAAGGCCACGCGCCAGGGCGACGGCAGTTATCGGTTGGAGGAACGGTCTGATGAGGTGGCGCTGTCCGCGATGGAAGTGACCGGAGAGCGCCTGCCTTTCGGCATGACCGAAAACAGCAATTCCTATACAAGTGAAAGCGCTACTATCGGCTTAGGTCCTCAGTCGGTGAAGGAAACGCCTCAGTCCGTTAGCGTTGTGACGCGAGAGCGCTTGGATGACAAGGGCACTACCTCGCTATCTGAAGCAATGCGAAATGTCACAGGCATTACCGTGAATGAGTATGGTCCCAATCAGTACGTGATCAAGTCTCGTGGCTATAATATCGATTCTTTTCTCATGGATGGCAGTCCAGTTCAGGATGCAGGCAGCGCCTGGGAAAGCGCTGGGGTATTTGATACGGCTTTGCTTGATCGTATTGAAGTGCTGCGCGGTCCTGCTGGCATTCTCCATGGAGCTGGCGAGCCTAGCGGCACTATCAACCTAGTGCGCAAACGCGCCTTGGCTGAAAGCCAGGCCTCTGTTTCCCTGTCTGCGGGTACGGATAATGCTTATCGGGGTGTTGTCGATGTTACCGGCTCGCTTGATAGCGAAGGACGAGTGCGGGGGCGCTTCGTTGGTGTCTACGACGATAGAGACTCTTTTATTGATCACGTTTACTCAGAGAACCAAATCGGCTACGGCACGCTTGAGTTCGACTTATCTTCCGAAACGACACTCTCAATGGGCGTTACTACACAAGATGAAGAGTTTCGTCCTCATTCTGGGTTACCGGCATACAGTGATGGCACCCTACCGAATGTAGACCGCTCGACCTACCTCGGATCCGATTGGGATAAGCAAACAGGAGACGCGCAACGCTATTTTGTAGAACTTGAGCATCGCCTAGCTAACGGTGGCGAAATAACCTTTAAGGCTAATCGCTTGGATCGCGATGCAAGCCTGAGAAAAAGCAGTGAAGGGGTTCTAGTCGCTGATCAAAACACAGGCGATTTTGGTATTCGTCAGATCGCATGGGATCTGGAGAAGCAGGATGATTATATAGAGACACAGGTTAGCTCTCCTTTTCAATTGGCTGGAGCGAGTCATGAAACTGTATTTGGTGCCAGCTATCAAAACAGCGAGTTAAGTAATGAATGGGTCTACGGTGCTCCTCAATATCTTCCCCAGAATCTGTTCGACCCAAACAATAACCGCACAGAACCAGATTTTGACGGCACCCCAGGTAGAACTGAACTTAATATCGAACAATATGCTTCCTACGGTCAGTTTCGATTCAATATGTTAGATGATTTTACACTTGCGCTTGGTGGCCGTATCAATTGGTGGGAAACCAGTAATTTTCTTGGTGGTGAAATGTCCGGTGATGATGGTACCGAATTCATCCCCTATACCGGTTTAATCTATCGCCTCAACGAAGAGCTCAATTTATACACAAGCTACACTGGTATTTTTGCGCCACAAACGGCTATAGGAAATGATGGCAACCCCATCAAGCCAAGAGAGGGTGAGCAATACGAGGCCGGTATTAAGGGCTCACACGCTGAGGGTGACTTGAACTGGCATGCTGCTGTTTTCCGTATCGAAGACACCAATCGCGCTTATAGCGATCCTAATAATCCTGGCTTCTCGATTCCTATCGGCGAAGCAAAGAGTGAAGGCTTCGAATTAGAAGTTAGCGGCCAACTGCTGCCTCGGTGGGATCTCACCGCTGGTTATGCTTATACGCAGACTGAGTTCGTAAGAGACGCTGGTTCAGAAGGACTCACACTCTCGCCTGACACACCCGAGCATAGTTTCAACCTATGGTCACGTTATCGCTTTAGCGAGAATCCAAACCAGGGGTGGCGCCTTGGTGCTGGCATAAATACAGTCAGCAGTGTTTACGCTGAAAGCGGTGATGCTCGTATAGAGCAAGGCGGCTATACCACTGTTTCAGCCATGGTCGGCTATCGGCTCAATAAAAATTTGGACATCTCTTTTAATGGCAACAACCTAACCGATAAAGAATATTACTCCACAGTTCGAGGAGAAACCAAGCATAACTATTATGGTGCTCCACGCAATTTCATGATGACGATGGAATATGACTTCTGAAAATTAAACTTTAACATTCATTTTTTCAGCCCTGCGCCACCAGGGCTGAATCATATTCCGTCATTAAAAACTAAAAATTCACACAGTTAATATAAAAAATGAAAATTTTATTCAAAATAAACTAAGCCACCTCCTCAAAGGCATTACTGTGAAATCTTTAAATTTCATTTCTAGAAAATGGCGATTTACTGCTTTTATGGCATGTTTTTCATTAATAGCCAACTCATCAATGGCAGCTAAAGCGCCCTCTTCCATTTCCGTTTTTGATTGGACTATTGCAGAAACACTTCTCTCACTTGAACCTGACTCTGCATCACTAGGTAATATTGATGCTTTCCACACATGGACTGGCGCTGAATATAAAGATACCGACATCACCGATATTGGAATACAGACTTTTCCAAATATGGAACTGCTCAGTAATATTTCACCAGAGCGAATACTTCTTTCTCCTAGCCAGACACGCTTAGGCCAAAGGTTACAGGATATTGCACCTACTACTATTATCCAATCCTATCCCTATGTCAGCAATAGACACCAAAGCCTGTGGGCAAGTCTCGATGCATTTACCCTTGAGATTGGCAAAGCCATCAATCAAAGGGAAGAAGCGGAAAAGCTGATATCGAACACCCGATCTCATCTCGATGCATTGAAAAACGAGATAACACCTCAGCCACCTTTGCTCATCGTTCAGCTAGTCAACGAACATTATGTCCGCGTATATGGTGACAACAGTATGTTTCAGGGCGTACTTAAACAGTTGGGTTTAAGTAACGCATGGACAGAAAAAACCAATCAGTGGGGCTATTCACTGGTAAGCATCAGGGAGCTTTTTAATGTGGAAGAAGCAAGGCTGGTTGTTCTCGAGAGTGCATTCCCGGTAGGTATAGAAAACCGTATCGATACTAGTGGTATGTGGCGCTATTTGCCCAGCGTTCAGCGGGATGATTATGTCGTTTTGCCATCTACTTTTTGGATAGCCGGCGTTCACCCCTCCGCCCTCCGCTTCGCCGAGTCCCTTGTTGAGGCTCTGGCAGCGCCTGCTGAGCCTGAGCCCGCTGCTTCATCGGGGCACTGACCCGCATTGCGTTTTCCCGGCATTGGTAAATGGTTATTAAATAAGAAAAACTAATACCCCATTAGCAGGATGATTTTTAGTTATCAGTGCTGCCCGTTACCTTAGTGCCAGGATTTATCAACACGACGCTAATTCCGGCAATGGAGGCAGGGCAATGATGGAAAGCTATATCACCGGGCTGGTGGTATGCGGTGGGATTATCATGGCGATTGGGGCGCAGAACGCCTATATTCTGGGGCTGGCGATTCGCCGCGAGTACCACTGGTGGTCGGCGGGGCTTTGCATAAGCGCGGATATTATTCTGCTCACGGCGGGCATGTTTGGCGTAAGCGCCTTCCTGCTGACGATGCCCAGCGCTATGGAGGTCATGCGCTGGGTGGGTGTGGTGTTTTTAAGCTGGCTGGCGGCGCAGGCGTTGTTTAGAGCCGTTAGCGGGCGGCAGGGGCTGAACGCGGAAGCGGGCAAGGCGCGCAGTTTAACCAAAGTGATTTTCGCGACCCTTGCCGTGACCGTGCTCAATCCTCAGGTCTACCTGGACACGTTGCTGCTGATACCCGCCATTGGTGCCCAGCAGGAGAGCGCCGGTGTGTTTGTGGCGGGGGCCTCCACCGCCTCCATACTCTGGTTTAGCCTGCTGGCCTGGGGTGGTGCCGCGCTTTCGCCTTGGCTTTCAAAGCCCATCGCGTGGCGCACTATCGATGGCCTGATTGGTTTGATGATGGCCGGGATTGCCGTGCATCTCGCACTTAATGCCAGCTAGTCATCAGTGGCGACTAAAATACGCCTCCATCACCGCGATAACCTTGTCGATATCTTCATCGCTGATATCGCGATGCGCAACGAACCGCGTGGCGTAGAGTAGTTCAATCAAAATGCCGTGCTCTTTGAGCCAGGCGGAGAGCGGCTGAACGTGTTCGTCGGGAAATTGCGCGAATACCATGTTAGTTGCCTGGGAGGTAATCTCGACGCCCGGCAACCTCGCCAAACCTTCTGCCAGGCGCGCTGCACGGCGGTGGTCGTCGGCCAGGTCAGTCACATGATGATCCAACGCATACTGGCAGGCAGCAGCGATAATGCCCGACTGGCGCATGCCGCCACCAACGACTTTCCGCCAGCGACGGGCGCGGTCGATCAGGGCTTGCGAGCCCACCAAGGCCGAGCCAATAGGGGTGCCCATGCCTTTTGAAAAGCATAGCGACACGCTATCAAACGGCAGGCACAGCTGCTTGAGTGAGGTGTTGGTCGCGACAGCGGCATTGAAGAGCCGGGCGCCGTCCAGGTGCGTTGCCAGTCCGCGCTCCCGAGCCAGTTCGGTGGCTTTCAATACGTAGTCTGCGGGCAGCACTTTGCCGCCAATGGTGTTCTCCAGCGCCAGTAACTTTGTGCGCGCAAAGTGAAAATCGTCGGCTTTAATAGCGGCGCTTATTTTCTCCAGCGGCAGCGAACCGTCGGCTGCGTTCTCAATGGGCTGGGGCTGAATGCTGCCCAAAACCGCTGCACCGCCGCCTTCATAGCGGTAGGTGTGGGCCGATTGCCCCACAATGTATTCGTCGCCGCGCTCGCAGTGGGCCATCAAGGCTACCAGGTTGCTTTGCGTGCCGCTTGGGAACAGTAGTGCCGCCTCTTTGCCAGTTTGCTCGGCCAGATTTTCCTGAAAGGCATTCACGGTCGGGTCATCGCCCCACACATCATCGCCGACTGGCGCGGTCATCATTGCGTCACGCATAGCGGGCGTGGGGCGGGTCACCGTGTCACTGCGTAAATCAATCATGAGCATCTCCTGAGCGGCGGGATTAATGAAGACAACATTTTCTTGAGCATACTGCATGCCGTACAAGCGCGAAAAGCGCTACGCTAGCGTAAAGACCCAGAGAAGACGTTAATCATGGCAGCACCCGACCTTAAACTCCGCGCCCTGGAGCGCAACGACCTACGTTTTGTTCATCAGCTCAATAACAACCAGAGCATCATGTCGTACTGGTTTGAAGAGCCTTATGAATCTTTTGACGAACTGGAGGAACTGTACAACAAGCATATCCATGACAATGCCGAGCGGCGTTTCGTTGCTGAGGACAGTAGCGGCAACGCCATTGGTTTGGTGGAGCTAATTGAGATCGATTATATCCATCGTAGCGGCGAGTTTCAGATCATTATTGCGCCGGACTATCAAGGCAAAGGCTTCGCTCGCACCTTGATTCACCAGGCGCTGCATTATTCCTTTACCATCTTGAATTTGCACAAGATATTTCTGATCGTGGCGGTGGAGAACATCAAAGCGATCCACCTGTATCAGCAGAGCGGCTTTGTGGAGGAGGGCCATCTGGTGCAGGAGTTTTTCATCAATGGCCGTTACCGTGACGTGAAGCGAATGTATATCCTGCAGGAAGCATTTCTGGCCCAATTGACCGATACCGACAGCTCAGATCTTTTGGGGCTGTAAAAAACGCCTCATCAAGAGGCGTTGGTCACTAGCGTAGATATGCAGCGATGGCATCAAACGCAGCGCGCTGTTTCTCGGCGCGCGAGGCCCATACGTCGAGAACATCAACGTTGGACCCGTTAAGTGAAAACGTCATGGCGTTGACTCCTGAGTGGCGAGGTAGAAACGTGTTGTTATAGAGATAACCGCTTGCTGCTTCGCAACATGGTTAGCGGAGAAACGATATTAAGAGCTTTTTAACCCGCAATCCAGTGCTTAATACGTAGTCTTTGGCTTACATTTGTAAGCATATTCTTACAATCCTGACGTCAACCGCCTATGCCACTGAGTGAAAAAGCTTTTCACAAAATGAAAAAAGCCGAGCACAGGCTCGGCTTCGATTATTCTCTTTTGGTCTAACGGGGTAAGGAATACGTCAATGACTCGCAATAATCCGCGAGGGCATCGCTAGCCGCGCGTTGCCAGTACGCGCGCTGTGTCCAGAAATTGAGTACTTCACTGTCCCGCGTCGAGAATACATTGGATATAGACATGTGTGGCCCTCCTAGTCGGACTACAGGAGCAGTATAGCGACTTTGCTGCACCGCAGCAAAGTATTTTCAAACGTTCGTATTGACAATGTCCTGAGAGTTACGGCGGTGTTGGGTTTGCCTTGATTTAACAAAGGAGTAAGTGCATGCGGCTGCGAATTTTATCGGACCTGCATCTGGAGTTTTTTGACGGTAACCGAGAACTGCCTGATGTGGATGCCGATGTCGTGGTGCTGGCCGGTGACATTCACCGCCAATGCGAAGGCTTGGCCTGGGCCCGGTAGCACTTTCCTGACACGCCGATTATCTATGTACCCGGCAACCATGAGTTTTACGGCACTTGCCTGCCGTTGTTGCGTGAAGAGCTGGCGCTCGAAGCCGAACGGCTGGATATTGAGCTTCTGGACAATCGTGCCGTCACCCTCAATGGCGTGCGCTTTTACGGCACGACGCTATGGACAGACTTCGCCCTGTACGCCGACAACCCGACGCGCAATCCAGAAGACACGGTCGCAAAAGCGAAGCGCTATATGCCTGATTTCCGTATTGTCGAATCAGCACCCGGTACCATCATGACCCCCGAGGCAAGCAAAGCGCTGCACCAAGAGGCCTTGAGCTGGCTGACAGCAGCACTCGACGATCAGTTTGACGGGCCCAAGGTCGTGGTTAGCCACCATGCCCCAATGCGTGAATGCATCCCTGCCCAGTACACAGGCGATGTGCTTTCCCCCGCGTTTGCGTCTCACCTTCCACAGCTAATGGGCAAAATGCATCTATGGGTACACGGCCATGTCCATGAACCAGTCGATATGTGGCGCAAGGGGACAAGAGTCGTCGCCAACCCCGGTGGCTATCCTGACGAGTTCAGCCCGCCACTGTTCAAGCCAGATTGGGTGGTGGGCCTGTAAGGCTCGGCAATGACCACGATGCGACAAGGATAAAAACTGGCTAGACTCGAATAAGAGCGCGAATTTAGACTACCGCCCTTTGCGGGGTAAGGCACTTCCCGCTGTTATTCAGCAATCTGGAGAGCATGGCCATGGAAATCCTCGAATCGATATTAGGCCCGCTGCGTGATGGCCTTTATGCCGTCATGATGCCGGTCAGTGACTTTATCTGGAGCTATATCCTGGTGTATCTGCTGCTGGGCGCGGGTGTGTGGTTCACGATTATCACCCGTGGCATGCAGTTTCGCCTGTTCGGTCACATGGCCCGGGTCACGGTAACGGCCCGAGGTGCTGGCGAAGGTGTTAGCGGCTTCCAGGCGTTTGCGACATCGATGGCTGCCCGTGTCGGCACGGGTAACCTGGCGGGGGTGGCGCTGGCGCTTTGGATCGGCGGCCCCGGGGCGATTTTCTGGATGTGGGTGACGGCGCTGGTGGGCTTCGCGACCGCTTTCATCGAATCCACGCTGGCCCAGGTCTACAAGCATCGCAATGAAGACGGTGTGTTTCGTGGCGGACCTGCCTACTACATTGAACGTTGCCTGGGGTGGCGCTGGCTGGGCTCGCTGTTCGCGGTATTTCTGATTATTGCTTATGGCCTGGCCTTTAACGCTGCGCAATCCAACACCATTGCCCAAGGGATGAACGGTGCCTTTGGTATTCCCAATTGGCTATCCGGCGTGGTGATTGCCATCCTGGCGGGCCTGGTGATTTATGGTGGGCTCAAGTCGGTGGCGCGTACCGCCGAAAAGATCGTGCCGGTGATGGCCATTGCCTATCTGCTGGTGGCGCTGTGGATTCTGATCGCCAACATCTCCGCTGTACCGGATATGCTTTCGCTGATTGTGATGAGCGCCTTCGGGTTGGGGCCAGCCGTGGGTGGTGCCGCGGGCTATGCCATCAAGGCAGCGATGGAAAACGGCATCAAGCGCGGGCTGTTTTCCAACGAGGCCGGTATGGGGTCGACACCCAACGCCGCCGCCCAGGCGACGGTTAAACACCCCGCCGCTCAGGGACTGGTTCAGTCATTCGGGGTGTTTGTCGATACCATCGTGATCTGTAGCTGTACGGCGGTCGTGATATTGCTTTCCGGCGTATATGAGCGGCTGCTGTCTGAGTCAGCGGGGGATAGCATCGAAGGCATTCAGCTGACCCAGGATGCCATGGTCGATCACCTGGGCGGCTTTGGGGAAATCTTTATCGCTCTGGCAATCTTCTTCTTTGCCTTTACCTCGATTCTGGCCAACTTCTCGTTTTCGTCAGTGAATATCGAGTATCTATTTCGCCGCCATGCGAAAAAAGCGGTCAATGTCTTTAAAGTCATTATCATCGCCATGGTGCTCATCGGGTCGGTGGCTGAACTTAGCGTGGTATGGGACTTTGCCGACCTGGCAATGGGGCTGATGGCCACCACCAACCTCTTCGCCATCCTGATTATGGGGCCAATCGCCGTATCAGTGCTCAAGGACTATGAGCGCCAGCGCCGCGATGGCATCAAGGAACCACGCTTTGACCCAGCAGTTCTCAAACGCCCTGAGCTGGTCGATGACGATGTATGGCCGGTGAAAGAAAACACATAGTCGAGCACAAGGGCACTAATTAACCAGATAGGGCGGCTTATGCGCCGCCCTTTTCAGTGCTGTGCTTCTCGACCAACAGCCCACAGGAGGGCGCCGCCCAGCGGGTGTCGGCGGTGAATACCACATCGCAGACCACGGGTGAGTAGTAACGCCTGACTTCTTCATCGACTTTCGCCCGCAGCTTGTCCTGGTCGGCAATGGAAACATCAGGGGTGGCGGGCAATACCACATGCACGATGACATACAGCAGGCGGCCGGGGCGCACCATGCGAACGCGTACTTCCTGGGTGTCGATGTCTGCCAGTGCACGCCCCACGGCCTGATGGACCGGCTCCGCAAGGGCATCTTCTGGCGTTTTGTTGAGCAACTCCCTCAATGCCTGTGAGGCCATGCGGACGGGTACACCCAGGCACAAGACGACAACGGCAATGACCAGCAGCGGGTCGATATAGGTGAGCACGCTTTGCCACTGTAGTTTTTCAAAAACAAGCACCAGGCAAAAGGCAGCCAGAACCGCCGCTGAAATCACGCTGTTGACGACCCAGTTCGCCTTGTCGGCTTCCACCAGCGGGCTGCTGACCGAGCGTAGACTGCGGTGCATGACCCAGGCCGTCAGCGAGCACGCGGCGGTGGCGAACAGGGCGTAGGCGATGGCGATACCAGCCGCAATGGCGCGTCCGCCCGTCAGCAATGCCGCAATGGCATCCACCAGGGCGAATATCGACACACCGAAAATCAGCAGTCCCTTGCACAGGTTCACCAGCGATTCGAAGTAGCTGTAGCCGAACGGGTACGACTCGCTATCCGGACGGCTCGCCAGGCGACTTACCTTGATGGTGACCAGCGCAACACCGAAATAGATCAGGTTGAAGAGTCCATCCAGCAGAATCGCCTGGGAATTGGAGGCCAGCGTGGCGGCAATCCCCGCACAGCCGATCAGCAACGCCATGAAGGCGGAAAAGGCTAAGGTATGAGACTCGGTTTTCATGGCGCCACTGCCCTGTGAGCTTGATAAAAGCGACAGTATAACAGCAGCGCATGTTAACGAGGGGTGGCGCTACCCCTCAATCCATACCTCATCGCCTTTAAATTCGACCTTCCAGGTCCGCAGTTTGACGTCTTCATCTTCCAAACACTGGCCATCTTCCAGGCGGAAGTGCTGTTTGTAGATGGGTGAGGCAACCACCGGGGCGCCTTTTAGATCGCCGACAATACCCCGGGCGATGACGTTGGCGTTGGAGAACGGGTCGTGGTGGTCGAGGGCGTAAAGCTCGTTGCCATGGCCGGGTAAATAGAAGATGGCCACCTGGGCCGGGGGCTCCACATTGTCCAGCCAGGCGGCCACCCCGGAAAATTCCACCAGGTCGGCCTTGCTGCAGACTTTTTGCCAGGTCTTGCTGTTTTCAACACTCACGGTATCCATCTCTTTTTTCATTGCCGTTGCGGTCATGGGATGCCTCGTCGTTTGATCATTGTTTATTCAGTGAAAAGCGTCGCTTAAGCAGGCCGTAGCTGGCCGCGCTCGCTGGTCATGATGATCGATGGGTCCGGGCGCTCGTCGTTGACGAAGCTTCTGAAGCGCTTGAGCTTTTCCGGATCGCTGATCGCGTCGGCCCATTCGCACTGGTAGTTGTCGATGACGGTTTGCATCTGACGTTCGAGTTCATCGCCAATGCCCAGGCTGTCTTCAAGCACCACCTCTTTGAGGTAATCCAGGCCGCCTTCGAGGTTTTCCCGCCATACCGAGGTGCGCTGCAGGCGATCGGCGGTGCGCACATAGAACATCAGAAAGCGGTCGATGGTGCGGTACAGCTGCTCGTCGTCCAGGTCGGTGGCGAACAGTTCGGCGTGGCGCGGGCGCATGCCGCCGTTGCCGCACACATACAGGTTCCAGCCGTTTTCGGTGGCAATGATGCCGATGTCCTTGCTTTGGGCCTCGGCGCACTCGCGGGTGCAGCCGGACACGCCAAACTTGATCTTGTGGGGCGAGCGCAGACCCTTGTAGCGGTTTTCCAGTTGGATGGCCATGCCGACGCTGTCCTGCACGCCGTAACGGCACCAGGTGCTGCCGACGCAGGACTTCACTGTACGTAGCGACTTGCCATAGGCGTGGCCGGTCTCAAAACCGGCTTCGATCAGCTCGCCCCAGATATCCGGCAGGTCTTCCAGGCGCGCACCGAACAGGTCAATACGCTGCCCGCCGGTAACTTTGGAGTAGAGGCCATACTTCTTGGCGACTTCGCCAAGCACGATCAGTTTATCCGGGGTGATTTCGCCACCGGCAACCCGCGGCACCACCGAGTAGGTGCCGTTTTTCTGCATATTGGCCATGAAGGTGTCGTTGGTGTCCTGCAGTGGCACATGGGCGGCGTCGGTGATCGGCTCGTTGAAGCAGGAGGCGAGAATCGAGGCCACGGCGGGTTTGCAGATATCGCAGCCCAGACGGTGGGTCTCAGGGTTGCCGTGCTTGTCGATCAGCTCGCTGAAGGTCTTGATGCCTTCCACGCGCACAATGTCGTAAAGCCCCTGGCGGGTATGGGCGAAGTGCTCGCAGATCGATTTGTCGACCTCCACGCCGCGGGCTTCGAGCTCGTGATCCACGACACTTTTGAGCAGTGCCGTGCAGCCACCACAGCCGGTGCTGGCCTTGGTTTCGCCCTTCACGCCCGCTAAATCGGCCGTGCCGCCGTCAATGGTGGCGCAAATGTCGCCCTTGGAAACGTTATGACAGGAGCAGATGGTGGCGGTTTCCGGCAGCGCACCAGGGCCCAATGCGGGGGCGGCACCACTGCTTTGCGGCAGAATTAGCGAGGCGGGTTCTTCAGGCAGCTCGATGCCGTTTGAATAGTACTGCAGCAGAGTATCGTAGGCACTGTTATCGCCCACCAGCATGGCGCCCAGCAGCTTCTTGCCGTCGCTGGAGACGACCATCTTGCGGTACACCTGGGTGAGCGGGTCGAGGTAGCGGAACATCCGCGCCCCCGGGTTCTGGTTGCCGTGGGCGTCGCCAATCGACCCCACATCCACGCCGAGCAGTTTGAGCTTGGTGCTCATGTCGGCGCCGCTAAAGCGGGTATCGCCGTCGGTCAGAGTGGCGAGCGCCGCCTTGGCCATCTGATAGCCCGGGGCAACCAGGCCGAAAATGCTCTGGTTCCATAGGGCGACTTCACCGATCGCCAGGATGGCGGGGTCGCTGGTGCGGCATTGGTCGTCGACCACCACGCCGCCGCGCTCGCCGATCTCCAGGTCGCAATCCCGGGCCAGCTGGTCGCGGGGGCGAATGCCCGCCGAAAACACGATCAGGTCGGTTTCCAGCACCTTGTCGTCCTGGAACACCATGCGGTGACGGCTCGCGTCGCCATCCTCGATGCGCTGGGTGGCGCGCTCGGTGAGTACCTGCACGCCCAGCGCTTCGATTTTTTCGCGCAGTAATTCGCCGCCCTCATTGTCAACCTGCATGGGCATTAGCCGCCCGGCAAACTCCACCACGGCAGTATCAAGGTTCAAGCCGCGCAGCGCATTGGCGGCCTCCAGGCCCAGCAGCCCGCCGCCGACCACCACGCCGTTGGTGGCGTTTTCCGCCGCCGCGCGAATGTCGTCAAGGTCGTCCAGGGTGCGATACACCAGGCAGCCATCACGGTCGTTGCCGGGAATCGGCGGCACAAAGGGGTAGGAGCCGGTGGCCAGCACCAGCTTGTCGTAGGGGTATCGGCCCTGGTCGGTCACCACTTCCTGCTGGTCGCGGTCGATGTGCGTCACGGCTTCGCCGGTGCGCAGCGTGACGCCGCTGGTGGTGTAGTAGTCGGCGTCGCACAGGGCGAGCGACTCGGCATCGCGGCCGCTGAAATATTCCGACAGGTGGACGCGATCATAGGCCCGGTGACGCTCTTCGCCAAACACGGTGACCTGGTAGCGCTCAAGAGCGCCGTTATCGACCAGTTGCTCGACCAGGTGGTGGCCGACCATGCCGTTACCAATAATAATGAGCTGCTGTTGGGTAGACATGCTTAAGCCGCCTCCGACGTTGAATGAGAAGAGTGTTTGGAAGAATGTTGAGCAGAGAGCTCAGAAGAATCAGGGGGCAGTTGGGCTGCCGCTTCACGCAGCACCTCGACATCCGCGGCACCAAACAGCAGCGCCTGACGGAAGCCGCTGAGGTCGTGCCCCGCCAGCGCCTGCTCGAAATACCAGGGGCCCTGTTGGGTGTCGCCGTACAGCACGGCGCCTTCAATGCGGCCGTCGCGCAGTAACACGCGCCGATAATCGCCCCGGTGGGGGTCGTGGTAGCACAAGACGTCGTGCTCGGGCGCTGCCTCGGTAGGGCCAAACGCGAAGAGCGAGACGCCGCTGACTTTCAGCTTGGTAGCGGTGGGAACCTCGCGATAACCGTCGCCCGCGTCGCCACAAAGCACCGCCGCCAGCACCTCGACCTGATGCCAGATAGGCTCGACCAGCCCATAGGTATGCTGCTCAAACTGGCAGCACTCACCCAAGGCAAAAATATGCGGGTCGGAGGTGGTGAGATGGCGGTCGACCTTGACGGCACGGTCGGTGGTAAGCCCGGCCTGCTGGCCCAATTCGGCGTTGGGGGTAATGCCAGCGGCGATAATCACGCTGTCGGCGGGCAGTCGACGGCCGTCATTCAGGATGGCAGCGCAGACGCGGCCGGTCGGGTCGCCTTCGAGTTTTGCCAGCTGTGCCTGGGTGACGATGTTAAGCCCGCGCTCAACCAGCGAGGCTTTCAGCAGATTGGCGGCGGTGGCGTCCAACTGGCGGTTCATCAGCCGGTCGCTGCGTTGTAAAACGCTTACCTGCAGTCCCTGGCCGCGCTTGCGTAGCCCTTCGGCGGCTTCCAGGCCCAGCAGGCCGCCACCGATCACCAGTGCATGGCCGCCTTGTTGGGCAATGGCCTCCAGCGTTGCGGCGTCGTCCTGGTCCCGAAAGCCATGGACGCCATCCAGCGCTATACCTTGCACCTTGGGAAGTGTCGGGCGTGAGCCGGTGGCCAGCACGAGGCGATCATAGTAGAGGGTTTTGCCTGCGTCGGTTGCCAGTGTGCGGCTGTCACGGTCGATGTGCTCGACGCGTTCGCCCAGCTTGAGCGTTACGCCGTTGTCCTGATACCAGTCAGCGTCGCGCAGCGTTAGCGCCTCTGGCTGCATGTCACCGGCAAGCAACGGCGAAAGCAGAATGCGGTTGTAAGCGGGCACCGGCTCTTCCCCAATCACGGTGATGGCTCTGGGGCGTTGAGGATGATTGACCAGCGCTTCCACCAACCGGTGGCTGGCCATGCCGTTGCCGATGATGACCAGGTGGTCATCGGGTGAGCACCGGGAAAAAGTTTCCATGGGTGGCTCCTCATCTTGCATGATGGTGATTCGCTCCAAACAAAAACGCCCCTGACACATGCGCTTCCTGCGAGCAGGATGAACAAGGTCAGGGGCGTCGTTGCCCGGTAACGTTGATTAACGCGTGGCCGCCGCCATTGGCTGCCAACAAGTTATATATCTAACTAGTAGCAAGTCAGCGGCCAACTCAGGGGTATTCTTTTTTTTTAGTTTATTTTCATCATGTTGAGTAGGCGTATAAGAAATGCTGAGGGGCCGCTCCTTGTGGCTTTGTGCACGCTGTTGGTGCGCCATGGATGGTGAGCTGCACTTTCAGTACGCAAGTTTGAGGTGCCAGGGGGGTAAGCTGACGATAGGAAGACGGCCGGTTTTTCTATTTAAGTATCTGTTTTTAAATAATAATTTAGGCGATTCCGAATAATGGCTTAGGGTTTGCAACCCTACGAGTACAAGCAACAAACGCGCATTGCAGTGCGTTCACCAAAAAACAGTGGCAGCGAATAAGCCCAATAACGTTGTTAGACAAATAAGTATCTTTAAACAATACGTTTGGCACCTTTAGCGGTGCCCGCTGCGGCAACGACGTCCAGCCAGCTGATCGCCTTGCGCTTTGCGCAACAGGGTCAGCGGCCTGGACGTTTTTTTATGGGTGGCGTTTGCAATTTGCCGAGGAGTCATCATGTACCAAGTCAAAACGACTTGCCCCTACTGTGGCGTTGGTTGCGGCGTTAACGCGACCGTGGCGGAGAATGGCACACTGAGTGCTGTCGAGGGCGACCGTGAACACCCCGCCAATTTCGGGCGGCTGTGCGTCAAAGGTTCAGCTCTTCACGAAACGCTGGGCGAGCAGGGGCGTCTGATCAAGCCGCGTGTAGATGGCGAAGAGGTCTCGTGGGAACAGGCCTTAAGTGTCACCGCCGAACGCTTAAACACCCTGCGGGCCGAGCATGGCAACCACAGCGTGGCGGCGTACCTTTCGGGCCAGCTGCTGACGGAAGATTATTACGTTGCCAACAAGTTGTTTAAAGGTTTCTTGGGCACGTCGCATCTGGATACCAACTCGCGGCTGTGCATGGCCTCTGCGGTGGCGGGGTACAAGCGCGCCTTCGGTGCCGATGCGGTGCCCTGTAACTATGAAGATCTGGAAGAGGCCGAACTGGTCGTGCTGGTAGGGTCCAACCTGGCCTGGAATCACCCGGTGCTCTACCAGCGCATCAAGGTTGCCAAAGAACGTAACCCGTTGATGCGCGTGGTGGTGATTGACCCCCGTGTGACCGACAGCTGTGAAATCGCCGACCTGTACCTGGGCATTAAACCCGGCAGCGACGCAGTGTTGTTCAACGGCCTGCTGGCCTGGATGGCGGCCAAGAACAAGCTGGACACGGTGTATCTGGAGCGCCATACCCAAGGCGTTGACGATGCGCTAAGCGCCGCCCAGCAGTCGGCTGGTTCCATCGTTGAAGTGGCGGCTGCCTGCGAGATCGATGCCGAGCGCCTGGAAACCCTCTACTACTGGTTTGCCAGCCAGCTGCACGTGGTAACGCTTTACTCCCAAGGGATCAATCAGTCGTCCAGCGGCACCGACAAGTGCAATGCGATCATCAACTGCCACCTGGCGGGGGGCAAAATCGGCTTGCCGGGGGCAGGGCCTTTCTCGATTACCGGCCAGCCCAATGCCATGGGCGGACGCGAGGTGGGCGGCCTGGCCAACCAACTGGCTGCGCACATGGATTATGGCACCCCGGGGGCGCGAGATCTGGTCAGCCGCTTTTGGGCCACCGACAATCTGGCGCCCACGTTGCCGAATGGCCCTGGCTACAAAGCGGTTGAGCTGTTTGACGCCATCGAGCGTGGCGAGATAAAAGCGCTCTGGGTGATGGCCACCAACCCGGCGATTAGCCTGCCCGATGCCGCCCACGTGAGGGCCGCACTGGAAAAGTGTCCGCTGGTGATCGTCTCGGAGTGCGCGGCAAATACCGACCTGCTGCCCTACGCTGACATCGTGCTGCCCGCGTCCGGGTGGTCTGAAAAAGACGGCACGGTGACCAACTCCGAGCGCTGTATTTCGCGCCAGCGGGGCATGTTGCCGCCGCCCGGCGAGGCCCGCCACGACTGGCAGATCATCTGCGATGTGGCTAAGCAGTTGGGTTTCGGGGAGGCGTTTGATTACACCCACCCCAGCGAAATATTCGACGAGCACGCACGGCTGTCGGGCTTTGAAAATGCCACTACTACCCAGCGGCTGTTCGATATTTCAGGCCTCGTGGGCCTGGGCCGCGACGGTTATGACGCGCTTACGCCGATCCAGTGGCCGGTAAATGCCCAGGCCCCCAACGGGACAGCCCGCTTGTTTGAAGACGGGCAGTTTGCCACGCCTGACGGCCGCGCCAGGTTGCTGCCGATTACCCCGCGGGGGCCCGAACAGAGGCTCAGCCAAGCGTATCCTTTGCGTCTCAACACCGGGCGGATACGCGATCAGTGGCATACCATGACGCGCACCGCCCGCTCGCCGCGGCTGATGAACCACCGCGCTGAGCCCTTTATCGATGTCCACCCTGAGGACGCCGCCGAAGCGGGCATAAAGGATCAGTCGCTCGCCGTCTTGTCCGCCGCCACGGGGCAATACCGGGCCCGGGCCAGGGTATCCAAGGCTCAGCGTCGCGGCGAGGTGTTCGTGCCTATTCACTGGACGGATTGTTTCAGCCAAAATGCACGCAGCAGCGCCTTGATACAGCGTATCATGGACCCGGTCTCCGGCCAGCCTGAAGCCAAGCATGGCGCCGTGGCGCTGGCACCCCTGGCACCTGCCTGGGAGGCAACGCTGCTCGTTGCCGATCACAGCGTCATGCCTGCGGGACGCCCCGCCTGGTGCGAAAGCGACTATTGGACGCGTATTCCCATGCGCGGCTGCCAACGCTGGCAACTGGCAGGGGCGAAGGCCGTTAACGATTGGTTTGCCACACTGGCGGCGTGGCTGCCCGCATCACCAGCGCTTTGGTGCGAAGATGTCGCGACGGGTGGTCTGCGCGCGGCCGGTGTGGAAAATGACCAGCTCAAGTGGTGGTTGATGGTAGGGCCGCCCGATGAACTACCTGGCCTCGCCTGGCTGGAAGCGCGTTTTAACGATGATCGTATCGACGATACCCATCGTCGGCGCCTGTTGGCAGGCTGTGATGACGGCGCGGCGGATACCGGCCCGGTGATCTGTAGCTGCCATCAGGTGGGCCAAACCGCGATTGTTGATGCCATCCGGAATGGCGACACCAGCGTGGAGGCGCTGGGCGCACGGCTTGCCTGCGGGACCCAGTGCGGCAGTTGCATTCCTGAATTGAAATCGCTATTGGAAGAGGAGCGCCCCAATGCGCGCGCTAAGCAAAGTTCCGCTCATGAAGTGGTGTAATTCCCTGGCGCGGCTGGTGAGTCGTTTCAATCCAGGCTGGATAGGGGGTGAGAAACTCGACCGTTATACGTCGAACCGCCTGCCGCTCAAGGGCGATTGTCAGCCTGGGCATGTATATCTGGTCGGGGCCGGTAGTGGCGATGTCGAGCTGCTGACGCTCAAGGCGGCTCGCCTGCTGTGCCAGGCAGACGCCGTGGTGTACGACCGGCTAGTGGGCGACGACGTGCTGGCGCTGATTCCACGTGGCACCGAGCGACATTATGTGGGCAAGGCCAGCGGGCACCACAGCATGCCACAGGCCGAGATTGGCGCCTTGATGGTCACGCTTGCCAGGGCGGGCAAGTCGGTGGTGCGTCTTAAAGGTGGCGACCCGGCCATTTTTGGCCGTATGGGCGAAGAGCTTGATGCGCTGGCTGCCGCTCATGTACCCGCCACGATCGTCCCGGGAATTACGGCGGCGTCTTCGGCGGCGGCGTGCATGGGCATTCCGCTGACCGACCGGGGCCACGCCCAGCAGCTTCGGTTTGTCACCGCCCAGCTGTGCCGTGAAGACGGCACCCCGGACTGGTCGGCGCTTGCCCGGCGTGACGAAACCCTGGTGTTCTACATGGGGCTTTCCAAGGTCGAGGCGATCTGCGCTGGCCTGCGCGATGCGGGGCTGCCCGATGACTGGCCGATCATGCTGGTGGCCAACGCCAGCCAGCCGGACCAGCAGTCGTTAGTGGGCACGCTTGCGGATATGCCCTTACAGCTCGCCGCCTCACCGCTACCGTCACCCTGTGTGATAATGGTGGGCAGCGTGGTGACGCGTGTGGCGACAAGCCCGGCGGCTCTCGATATCCATAACGCCGTTTACTGAGTATGGCAACGCTGCGCATTTCCCTGGGCCAGTATTCCGATAAAGGCCGTAAGCCGAGCAATCAGGATTTTTATGGCGCCTATTTGCCCGACGGTGCCCAGCAGCGTCATAAGGGCATCGCCATTGCGTTGGCCGATGGCATCAGCAGCAGCACGGTGAGTCGTGAGGCCAGCGAAGCCGCGATGGGCGGCTTTCTTGGCGATTACTACGCTACGCCTTCCTCCTGGAGCGTCAAGAATGCGGCCCAGCGCGTGCTTCAGGCCACCAATGCGTGGCTGTATGCGCAAACCCGGCAGAGCCAATACCGTTACGACATGGACCGCGGCTATGTCTGTACGCTGAGCGCCATGGTGATTAAATCGGCCACCGCGCACCTGTTTCATGTCGGTGATAGCCGTATTTACCAGTTGGCGGGCAGTTCGCTGGAGCCACTGACCGAAGACCATCGCTTCTGGGCCTCCCGTGAGGTGAGCCATCTAAGCCGCGCCATGGGGGCAAGCCAGCACCTGGAGCTCGATTATCGTGCGGTGTCGCTCAGCGAAGGCGATGTGTTTTTGCTGGCCACCGACGGCGTGTACGAGTGGCTGTCTCCCCAAGTCATGGCTTTGAAGATTCATGAAAATGCCGCCGACCTGGACGTGGCTGCCCAGGCACTGGTGCACGCGGCGCTGGCCAATGGCAGCGACGATAACCTGACAGTCCAACTGGTGCGCATCGAAACGCTGCCCGACCGGGACGCCGATGAACTCTACGATGCGCTGGGCGGGTTGCCATCGCCACCCGAGCTTCGTCCCAACAGCGAGCTGGACGGCCTGCGCATCATACGCCACCTGCACGCCAGCGCCCGTAGCCATGTGTATCTGGCGCACGACCCGGAAAGCGGGCAGCACGTCGTGGTGAAAACGTTATCCACCGAACTTGCCGAAGACCCCGCCAGTGTCGAGCGTTTCGTGCGTGAGGAGTGGATCGCCCGGCGTATCGACAACCCCCATGTGCTCTCGGCGCCCGAGCAGCGAAAGCCCCGGCGTTACCTGTACAGCGTATGGGCGTATATCGATGGGCAGACCCTGACCCAGTGGATGCGTGACCACCCTGAGCCCGACCTGGTCGAGGTCCGCGGTATTATCGAGCAAGTAGCCAAAGGCTTGCGTGCCTTCCACCGCCTGGAAATGCTGCACCAGGATGTACGTCCGGACAACATCATGATTGATCGACACGGCACGGTTCGCTTGATTGATTTTGGAGCCGTCCGGGTGGCGGGCATTGCTGAAGCCGACGAGGCCGGTGGTGAGGATATTCTCGGCACGGCGCAATACACGGCGCCGGAATATTTTCTGGGCGAAGGTGGAACCCCAAGGTCGGACCTATACTCCCTTGCGGTGATAGCCTACCAGATGCTGACAGGCACGCTGCCTTACGGCACCGCGGTGGCCAAAACCCGTACCCGGGCTGCCCAGCGCAAGCTGGCTTACCAATCGGCGCTGAGTGAAAACCGTGAGCTGCCCGCCTGGGTGGATGAGGTGCTCAAAAAAGCCCTGCACCCGAACCCTCAATACCGCTACCCGGCGCTTTCGGAGTTTATTTTCGAACTGCGCTCGCCAAGCCCAGGCACCCTGAAGCAATCGCGCCCGCCGCTCCTGGAGCGCGACCCGGTGCGTTTTTGGCAGTGGCTGTGTGCCTTGCTGGGTATCATTATTGTGGTGCTTTTGGTCAATATGCCTCAATAAGTCGTGAGTTTGAGATAGGCCTGGACGCCGTAAACTACGCGCTGCCATTCGGATAGGGTGTTTTGGTACTCTTCTGCCTCCAGGGTGTAATCGCCCCCTTCGTTATGCCACAGCCTCAGGAAGTACTCGTCCACCTCACGCATCACATCGGCATCGTTGGGACCTGATATCATCAGGCTGGCCTCAAGATTGTAATTATCCAGGTTTCGGCTGGTGAAGTTGGTCGAGCCGCTGATAATGGTGCTTTGGTTGGCCTGGCGTAGCAGCATCATTTTGGGGTGGAATTGTTCTAGCTCCACGTCGTACCAGCGTACGCGGATCTCACCGTCGGTATCTTCCATCAGTTCTTCGACCACAGGGCGGTTGGGCAAGCCGATTTTTTCACGGCCAAAAGCTTTTTTATTGGGGTCCAGAATCAGCGATACCTGAACCCCGCGCTGGCTGGCCTCGGTAAGCGCGTCGACGACTTCCCTGTCTGCAAGGTAGTACATAGCGAGCCATAGCTCGTCTTCTTCGCCAGCACTTTCAATGGTGGTAAGCACGTTATAAAGCGTTTGCCTTTCAGTGGTGTACTGAAGGCTTAATTCACCGGTGGCTGGTTCCTCCGGTGGTGTGTAGCTGGGCAATTGAATACCGCTGTTGCCCAGATCAATCACCGCCTGCTCGGCGCGGAGCAAGTCGTTGATGATCGTCCCTTCGATTTCAAAGGCGACATTCTCATGAAAGCCAGATTCATCGTGCGCATTGGCGGAGGCCACCAGTGCCGTGCGTTCGGTGATCACCACCTTGCGGTGATTGGCTTTGATATTGAACATATCCAGGTAGCCACCCAAATTGAATTTCGGCCCGCCATCAACAAACGGGTTTTCCCACCATTCGCCACCAAGGTCGCCCAGCCACTGCGGCCCCATGCGCCAGAAAGACGAGTAGAGTGGAGTCGAATCGCGCAGCGGCGTCAGGTTAGAGATCACCACGTCGATGTCGTTGTCGCGCAAGCGGTCAAGCCATTCGGCGGGATAGGAGCCGTAGCCCGAATTAATCGCATCGCTGATAAACACAATCGGCATGTCGGGATTGGCGTCGCGTTTGCGAACCAATTGATCAACGAGGTTGTCGCTCAGCGGCGGGTAATCTTCGGAGGGATCATTGACCAAGCCATTGACCATGAAATTATCGATCACGATAAAGTCATCGGCGAGTTCGATCATACGCTCGACTTGGTCAAAAATTTCCTGATCTACATGACGTTCGTCATTTGCGTGGTGCGTCAAGTCACGGAAGAACCCGACATTATCGGTTTGATAGACCGGGCTGGTGTGGGAAATGCCGGGTGGCAGCGGCTTTAGCTGGTGGTACGCCATGAGGGTGAAGTAGAAAGTGAGTATGACCAGAACAACGACACCCAGACGTCGTAACCAACGAACAAAATGTTTAAAGAATGTCACCCGAATCCCCAAGCTAAGGTATGGTCAGCAATAACGTTGCTGAGTGTGCTTTTAAGATAGTGCGTACGCTCAAAGCTGCAATGCAATAGACGCAGATTTTGTACCACGGTAAAAGGAACGCTTGGTGAGCCAGGGTGTCGTAATTGTCGGCGCTAGCCAGCGCCAAGTATATCCATTCGATCAGGAGATAACGGTGAAGAAACATCCCATTCGCGATAACGCACTGCAGGCACAGCTGCGAACCCCGATGTTTAAAATGCAGCAGCAAACGCCGAAAAAAGGCAAAGGCAGCTACTCCCGTAAAGGACGCAATTCCCTTAAAAGCCAAAAGGTCCTGAGGGGGTATCGCCAAGTCGCTTGAGCCAGCATTGACGCTAGGTGATTTGGCCATACCTCCATCATGCTTTTTGATTGCTTTACACAACCAATAAGACGCCCCGGCCACTGCTCGTGACCGGGGCGATCGCTATGTCAGCCGACTCCCGCAGTATGGACATGTTTCGTGGGCGTCACGGGTTTCAGCCTGATGGCGCTGGTTGCGCCGGTCTGTTTCCTCTACCCCGTGAATGGATACCAGCTGGCCCTGCTCCCAGCGTAAGCCGATGTCTTTCAACAGGTGGGGATCATGAAAACGCAGATCTTGGTAAAGCCGACGCTGCGTGCGCGAGTGCTTTAAAGCGTTGAGTAGTTTGCGGGTAATGGTTGCGATTGCCATTGTCGGTCTCCTGGGTTGGGAGGCCGGGCAACATCGCGATCAGGAAATATCAAAGGTAACGATAAAACAAATGGCCGCGACACTTGCCGCGGCCAATTTCCTCACTACATCCCTGGCGCGCGACAGCAACAAGCTGATACCGCATTATTCATAATGCCATGTAGCTTGTTCATTCGTGTCGCGGGGATTTGCCAGCGCATGATGAGGTCTCTAGAAAGTCTCGTTAATAAGAGCTGCCTTTAAAAGGCAGCTCTTACCTTATAACCGATGCTCATGAGAGCGTCAAGTTTAGTTAGCTATCTGTAACCCGCCGCCTGAAGTCGAAACAGCTTGGCATAGCGGCCGTCTGCGGCGAGCAATTCCTCGTGGGTGCCGCGCTCGACGATACGGCCCTGGTCGATGACCAGGATAAGGTCAGCGCTGCGTACGGTGGAGAAGCGGTGGGAGATCAGAATCGCCATCTTGTCGCGGCTGTGCTCACGGAAGCGGGCAAACACTTCTGCTTCGGCAGCGGCGTCCATCGCGGCGGTGGGTTCGTCGAGCACGATAATATCGGCGTTTTCACGCATGTAAGCACGTGAAAGGGCGATTTTCTGCCACTGGCCGCCGGAGAGCTCCTGGCCGTTCTTGAACCAGCGGCCCAACTGGGTTTGATAGCCGCTGGCCATATTGGCGATGAAGTCATCCGCCATCCCGTGGCGGGCGGCCTCCTGCCAACGTTGCTCATTGTGATAGGCATGGGTATCGCCCACGCCCAGGTTTTCGCCTACCTGCAATTGATAGCGCACGAAATCCTGAAAAATCACCCCGGTCCGCTCGCGCAGCGCTTTTGCCTGCCAATCGCGCAAGTCGCTGCCGTCCAGCAGAATGCGCCCTGCGGTTGGTTGGTAAAGCCGCGTCAACAGCTTGATCAGCGTTGTCTTGCCCGAGCCGTTTTCACCCACCAGGGCCAGGCTCTGCCCGGGGGATAGATGCAGGGAAATATCGTGCAATACCGGTGCGCTGCCAGGATAGGCGAAACTGACGTTTTCAAAGCGCAGACCGTCGCCGGGCAATTCGCCCCGGGTCAGGGTGCCTGTGTCCGCTTCGACCGGCTGTTCCAGGTACTCGTAGAGGTTGGACAGGTAGAGGTTATCTTCGTACATGCCGCTAATCGCGGTCAGGCTGGCGGAAAGCGCGGCCTGTCCTTGCTTGAAGACCATCAGGTACATGGTCATCTGGCCGAGGGTCAGTGCGCCGGTAATCGTTTCAATGACCACCCAGGCATAGGCAGCGTAGAAGGTGAGGGTGCCCAGCAATCCCAGCACAAACCCCCAGCTTTCCCGGCGCAGCGTCAGGCGCCGGTCCTCGGCGAACAGTTGGGTAAAGATATCGCGATAGCGCTTGAGAAAAAGCCCTTCCAGGCCGAACAGCTTCACCTCTTTGATGCTGTCTTCCCGGGCGAGTACGGTCTCCAGATAAATCTGCATGCGGGTTTGTGACGAGCGTCGGCGAAACAGCCGAAAGCCATCTCCTGAAAACTTGGCCTCCGAAATAAACACCGGCAGGGCACCGGCGACCAGAATCAACAGCGCCCAGGGCGAGAACTGCACCAGCAGGACCCCGAAGCTGCCCAGCGAAATGGCATTCTGCAACAGCCCAAAGGTTTTATTCACCAGGGCGAGAGGGCGGGTTGAGGCTTCACGGCGCGCCCGGGTCAGCTGGTCGTAAAGCTCTGAGTCCTCAAACTGGCTAAGCGAGAGCTGGCCGGCTTTCTCCAGGATCATCACGTTGACCTTCTGGCCCAGCAGTGCGCGCAGTAACGACTGCTGGGCGGCAAGCCCGCGCTGGGCCAGCGCAATCAGGGCAATAATGAGTGCCTCGAAAGCAACCAGCTTGAGTACCGGGGTAATCGATACCAGCAGGTTGGGGTCAGTGGCTGCTTGATGGGCATCCATGGCACTCACCACGCCATCCACAATCAACTGGCCGACCCAGGCAGCAACGGCAGGCAGCACGCCGGCGACCAGCGTACACAGCGCTAGACCCAGCATCATCCAGCGCGAGGTTTCCCATACCAGGCCCAGCGCTCGGCGGCTGTAGCCAAACACACTAAGAAAGCTGCTGAGTGGCGCGGTGGAGGCGTCAGAAGAGGATGGCGGCATATGACAACAAGCAGATACCTGGCAGAAAGGACTGCCATGATGCGATGATTAAGCGTGGATAGCCAGGTCAGCCCAGGAAAAGCCCGCCATAAATCAGCGCCCCCACGACCACAAAGGCGGGATGCGTTTTAAAGCGAATCAGCGCAATGCCAGCAGCGACGCCGATAATCAGGGTGTGAATCGTGCCGCTTGAACTAAGGCTTTCGAGCAAAAAGCCCAGGGTCAGCCAGCCCATCATCATGGCGATAACCGGGCGCACCCATTGGCTCATGCGTTTGACGCGGGGAGAGTTGCGATGGCGATACAGAAGACCCAGCGCACCCAGCATGAGCAACAGGGTCGGGATGACTGTGGCGGCCACTGCCACGAAGGCACCGCCAATACCGGCGACTTCATAGCCGATGTAACCGGCCATCTTGGTGGCGATAGGGCTGGGAAGGGCATTACCCAGCGCCAGGGTTTCCGCGAAGGTTCGCGCCGTCATCCAGCCGTAGCGGCCGACGACTTCGGTCTCGATCAGTGGAATAATCGCCGGGCCGCCACCGTAACCGATAATATTGGGGATAAAAAAAGCGAGGAACAGTTCCCAGTAGATCATGCCGACCCCTCAGCTTTTTTATTGCCTTTAGGGCGCAGCAGGGCCGCCAGCAGAATGGCGCCAATCACCCAGCCTGGATGAACACCGAGCCAGTAGATAAGCCCGCCAGCGACAATGGCCATTACGATGCTGGTAAGCCAGCCCAGCGCCGCTTTTGATTTATCAAAAAAGTCCCACGTCAACTGTGCCATCATGACCATGACGACGGGCACCACGGCCTGGCCCATGCCGCGAATCCAGCCAACATCGCGATAACGGCTGAAAATGCTTAACATGGCAATCATGGCAATGATCATGGGTAAAATGATGGCGATAACCGCCGCCGTACAGCCGCTGACACCGCCCACCCGATAGCCGATGTAGCCCGGCATCTTGGTGGCGATAGGGCCGGGTAGCGTGTTGCCGATCGCCAGTACATCGGCGAATTCTTCATCGGTCAGCCAGTGATGGCGGGTGACGACTTCGGCACGCACCAGAGGAATCATGGCGGGACCGCCACCGAACCCTAACAGGCCAACGCGCAAGAATGCCCAGAACAGTTGCCATGTTATAGACGACGTCATGGGCGATGACCCCGCAAGGTCAATGATGAGAAACAGCGCATGGCCGACCCTTGTTTATCGTTTGTCAGTTAAAAAATCGATTATTATGTATAAAATAGAATATAAGCGAGGGCTTCCCAGGGCGTCAACTCCAGCGTTTAGAGGCATGGGCGTCAGGATGAAAAAGGATCTTATATGAACCAGCATCTTCAACCGGTTATCAGCACGGCATCCAGCCGTATTTACGAGACGCTACGCCGGGATTTAGTCGGCGGACGCTTTGCCGCGGGCGAGAAATTGGCGATCAACGCGCTCAAGGAGCATTATCACGTTGGCTTGAGTCCGCTGCGTGAGGCGCTCAACAAGCTGGCCGCCTATGGCCTGTTGATTCAGGAAAATCAGCGTGGCTTTAGAGTGCCGACGCTATCGCGCAGCGAGCTGGATGACATTGCCAATATGCGACTCGAACTCGAGGGCATGGCGTTTGAGCGCGCGATCCAGCACGGTGACGACATATGGGAGGCCGAACTGCTGGCCGCCGCCCATCGCCTGAAACGCGCAGATCTATCGCTGGAAAAAGGCGAGGAGTGGGAGGTGTTACACAGCCAGTTTCACCGCACCCTTGTGGCGCCCTGCGGTTCGGTTTGGCTGTTGCGTTTCATCGAGCAGCTGCATGACCAGTTTGATCGCTACCGTCGTCTGGGCCCCAAAATGCCGACGGTAAGACAAACCCTCGATGAACAGCACCACGAACTGGTAGAGCTTGCCCTGCAGCGTGATAGCAAAGCTGCCCGTGCGCTCATGGACGATCATATCCATAAATCCTATCAGGTGGCCCTCAAGCGTTATCAGGAACACGCCTAGTGCGTATGGCGTGTAAACTGTTGCGCTGTTGGCGATGGCAGGCATCGGCGAGATTACCGAAGGGGACGGGGAGCAGGCATGCAAGACGCAGATAGCACGGTCATCACACAGACCTTGAACTGGGTGAACCGCTTTGTTGTGGCCCACGATATCTGCCCGTTTGCCAGCCGCGAGCTGGCGCGGGAGGCGGTTCGGGTTGAAGTGGTGCGCTCGAAAAAACTGGAAGTGGCGCTGGAAGAACTGATGGTGGAGGTGCATTGGCTAGATGAGCACCCGGAGACAGAAACCACGCTGCTGGTGTTTCCCACGCTGTTTAAAAGCTTTGACCATTATCTGGATTTTGTTGAGCTCGCCGAAAGCATCCTGATTGACCAGGGATATGAAGGCATCTATCAGCTCGCATCGTTTCATCCGGATTACTGTTTTGACGATGCGGATGCTGACGATGCCGCCAACTATACCAATCGCTCCCCCTATCCGATGGTGCATCTGCTGCGTGAAGAGAGCGTCGCAAAGGCGATCGAGTTTTATGGCGATACCGACGCGATCCCTGAGCGTAATGTGGCCCTGCTGAACGGCATGGGCATTGAGGCCGTGGAGCAGTTGTGGCAACGCAGCTGCCGCCTCGATGATCAGGGTTGATGAATCACCAACCGATGTTTGCCCTGCTGCTTGGCGACATACAACGCCGCATCGGCAAACTGCATGACGTCTTCGATGTCATGGCTGTGCTCTGGCCACCATGCAGCTCCCAGGCTGCAGCTGACGGTCACCGCTGGATGCTCGGGCAACGAGGTGGGTTGGGAAATGGAGGCAAGCAGCCGCTCGCTTATCGCCTGGGTCAACGTCGGTAATTGGTCCGCGGGGGCTTTCAAGGCCATGACGAATTCATCACCTCCCCATCGAGCGACAACATCGCTGGCCCGGAGCACTTCCTGCAAGCGCTTGGCAATGTCGATTAACAGCAGATCACCAGCATGATGGCCCAGCTCGTCATTCACTTCCTTAAAGCCGTCCAGGTCAATATACACCAGCGCAATACTTTGCTGTTGGCGCTCGGCCTCGGGCAGGGCGTGCGCGAGATATCGATCAAGGAAGGCGCGGTTCGGCAAGCCGGTCAGCGGGTCGCTAGTGGCGATGTCTTCAAGGCGGCGAATGGTGCGGTTTTGGTCGAGCAGGCGTCCGACCATGTTGCGCATTGACGTGGAGAGGCGCATCAATTCCGGCGAACCTGTTTCCAGGGGAATCTCGTTGGTGGGTTGGCTGGCATCGTGGATAGTGTCTGCGGCGTGAGAAAGACGGGTTAAAGGCGTCGTTAGCCGCGACGCGACAACCCAGCCAACCACGGCAAACACCATGGCCAGCAGCACGCCGATGCCCATGATCACACGTGTGAGTCGCTCCACCGGAGCAAACGCCTGCTCAACCGGCTGACGGCTAACCGCCACCCAGCCCAGACCGGGAAAATCCTCGAAGCCTTGGCTACGGGCCACACCCGTTACATAGCGCTGCTCATCTGGCCATGTCTCAATTGCCCATGAGGGCTTGGCGCTGGCCTGCAAATGCAGGGTGGATAGGCCCGGAACAGACTGTCCCAGCATATCGTCGGGCCCGAGCAAGACGGTGCCATCGGCTGCCAGCAACAGCATTTCGGTGCCCTGGCGCTGTTGCGCAGGCGAGAACATCGCACGCTGAATGTACTCCGCCCATTCCCAGCTAAGGTGAACGGCAAGCACACCCAGGAAAGTGCCGTTCTGGCCGGAGACCGGGGTCGCAATATCCACAAACTTTATCGCTTCGCCATAAGGGTTGGGCAATAGCTGCGATAGCAGCACCGCGTCGTGAACATCCCCTATCCACATACCCTCTTGGCCGTTTTGAAAGACCGGGCGTTGGGCAATGGAAGTACCTTCCAGAATGCCACCGGTGGCGGCTTGAACCACACCGTCGGGGTCGATAAAGCCAATCCATGACACGACGTTGTAATTATCCTGAAGCGTTTCTAACTGAGCGCGAAGGGTATTGTTATCGGTGCCGTCGGTCAGGGCTTCAATGCCCAATAACAATTTCACCTCTTTGATACGGGCGTCCATGCTGCGATCCAGCTTATCGGCCATCTGATAGGCTGATTCTGCCGTAGAAGCGCCGATATTGGCTTCCAACTGATCAGCTGACTGTCGAGCGGCGACCCAGCCAAGCAGGACGGTCATGCCAAATACCAGGGCAACAGCGAGTAGCGTAAAGCGTGTACGCAGGGATATCTGGCTTAGCCGCAGGGCGTTGTCTGGCATTCAGGCGTCTCGTGGGGCGTAAAAATCGTTAATAAATGCGAGACGGTATCCAATCACGAAGGATACCGGCGAGCAACCTGCACCAATGCCATTGACGTGGTAGATTTTAACGCTGGTGTTCAAGGGTTTTATGCATGACGTAGGTATCGACCTCGCCAAGGCGGGCGTGACGATAAGCGTTAGGCACCGTCCCCACAATGGCAAACCCCAGGCGCTGCCAGAGTGCGACTGCCACCTCGTTGGTGGAGACAACCGCATTGAACTGCATGGCCCTGAAACCCAGCTCGCGAGCGAACTGTTGTGAATGTTCGCACATGGCACGGGCGACCCCTTTGCCACGCGCGGCGGGGGTCACCATATAACCGCAGTTGCAGACATGGTCACCGGGCCCCGCCGCATTGGCTTTTAAATAGTAGGTACCGAGGAGTGTGCCGGTTTCATCCTTGACCGCAAACGTGGCTTGTGGGGCGTTACACCAAAGCTGGTAGGCATCTTCGGCGGTGATATCCGGGTCGATGGCATAGGTTTCCTGGGCCGCCACAATCTGTTGAAAGGTTGGCCAGAACGCCATGAAGTCAGCGTGTGACATTGGAGCATAAGTGAGCGCAGACATGGTGCGGTGTACCTGATCGGGTTGGCTCGGCTGCCATTGGCAGCCGCTATGCAAGACTGACGGCCATTATAAGCGGTTATCGAGCTGCCTCGGCAACTATCTGGTAACTTCTTAGCCGGTCCTGATGGTCGTAGAAGTCACTGTTGATCATCAACTCGTTGGCCCCTGTGCGTTCCTGGAAGTCGGCAAGCCGGGCTTTGACCGTGTCAGGGCCACCAATAATGGCCGCGCCCAGAAACTGCTCGACCTGGGCGCGTTCCATGGGGGACCAGTCCAGCTGTTCCACCGGGGGCAGCGACACCGTTGGCTTGCCGCGGATCAGGTTGAGAAATTTCTGCTGGGCGGTGGTGGCCAGGTATTCCGCCATGGCGTCGCTTTCCGCGGCAATGACGGGTAACCCGACCGTGGCATAGGGGGCATCCAGATGCGCCGAGGGCTGGAAGTTCTCACGATACAGCCGCAGTGCTTCAAACAGATAGCCTGGCGCAAACTGCGCGGCGAAGGCAAAGGGCAGGCCAAGTTTGGCGGCCAGCTGCGCGCTAAAGCCGCTGGAACCAAGCAGCCAGATGGGCACATGCGTACCCTGGCCGGGCACGGCCCTGACGCGTTGCTGGGGCGAGGCATCGCCAAGATAGCCGCGTAGCTCGTCGAGCTGCGCGGGGAAGTCATCAACCCCGGCCCGTGCATGGCGACGCATCGCCTGCATGGTCGCGCCGTCCGAGCCCGGCGCACGACCAAGGCCCAGGTCGATGCGCCCGGGGTAGAGGGTTTCCAGGGTGCCAAACTGCTCGGCGACCACCAGTGGCGGGTGATTGGGCAACATGATGCCCCCACTGCCCACCCGAATACGCGAGGTCTGCCCTGCAATATGGCCAATCAGCACCGCCGTCGCGGCGCTGGCGATGCCCTCTATGTTGTGATGTTCCGCCAGCCAGTAGCGCTGATAACCCAGTTGTTCGGTGTGTTGGGCAAGAGAAACGCTGTCTTGAAAGGTTTCGGCAGCGCTGCCGCCCTGACGAATCGGGGCGAGGTCCAGTACGGATAGTGCGGTAGACGCGAGTGCGCTCATGCATCACCTATAAGGCCGGAAGATGGAGCGTGCCAATGAAATGACGACGTATGGGCGTCAAGCAAATCATTAGCACGCTTGTTAATTAATGGTTATGCGGCCAGGATCGATGAATTACAAGGCAGGGTGTCGGCAAACCACGTTATTCCATTGGCGGGGTAGGGCGAATCAGAATTTCGTTGACGTCGACATGGGCAGGCTGCGATAGGGCGTAAATGACCGCATTGGCGATATCGCGGTCTGCCAGCGCATGCTCGGGCGGTTCGTCAAAGAACGGCGTATCGACCATGCCGGGCTCAATCAGCGTTACCCGCATGCCGGTACCGCGTAGCTCTTCGCGCAGGTTATAGCCGATGCCGGTAACGGCCCACTTTGTCGCGCTGTACATGGAACCTGGAATGGTTGCACGGCCTGCGGCTGAGCCGGTTAACAATACGTGGCCTTTACTGCGTTTGAGCGCCGGCAAGCATGCCTGGAGGGTCAAACCCACACCGTAGACGTTGGTCAAGATCATTTCCTGCCAGCGTTCATGGTCAGCGCCGCTAAAGCCGCCCGGTGAACCACCGCAACCGGCGTTGGCAAAGACGGCATCGATTCGGCCAAAGGTTTCCAGCGCTTCGTCGACCATGGCGCGCTGTTCGTCCATCTGGGTGACATCCAGCTCGCAGGTCAGCACATTTTCCGGGCCTAGCTCCTGGGCAAGGGCGGTGAGCTTGTCGGTCGAGCGGGCGGCCAGCACCAGCTTGTAGCCCTCACGGGCAGCGGCTCTTGCGGTAGCCGCCCCAATGCCACTGGATGCCCCGGTAATCAGTAATACGTTTCTTTGCATCCTATGCACTCCATACGATTAGCCATAACATCCTATTTAGCATGGCTAATTGAGCGCGGTTGTGCAAATTGTAAGCCTGCGAATGAAAAAGAGTGGGCGTTAGTACCCTGTTTCTTTGCGCTTGAGGATGGTGGATAGGTCGAGAATCGACTGCGCCATGTCCGCCATGCTTTTGCTCTGGTTCATCGAGGTGGTGCGCAAAAACCGGTACGCTTCTTCTTCTGTCATGTCCTGGTGGGCCATGATCAGGCCTTTTGCCCGTTCGATCAGCTTGCGTTCACGCAGGGCTTTGCGGGTATTTTCCAATTCGTCGCTCAGCCCCTGCAATCGGCTGGATTGCGCCTGGGTCAATTCGATCAATGACCGGCCCAGGGGCGAATTAAGCGCATTGGCAGTCAAGTCGCCCAGAGGTTCACCGTTGCTCAAGGCCAGCAGTTGTTCGCAAGGCGCCGGCGAATTACGGCAAGGCTCTGTTTTGGCTTTTTCCAGCCCGACGTTGGCTTGCTGAATCTTGCTATGGCACAGGGCGGTCAGCTGAGCGTTGAAGGCATCTTCCACGTTTTTAATGCTGTCGATGCGCAGCGTGGTGAGTTCATACCAGGTTTCACCCAGTGAGTCCGATGTGTCTGGATGCGAAGCTCGCTGGCGGGCAATATCGCGCAATTGATGGATGCCCGAGAGCGTGCGCGGCGACAGCTCCTCCTGCCAATGTTGCTGTGCTTCGGGAGAAGCGAATTCCTCAAAGGTATCAAAGCAGCGCTGCTGATCGTCGATCAGTTGGCCAAGCAATGCGCTATGGGCGTCGTCGAAATACCCTTGGGTAAAGCCAAAGGCGCCGCATGCGCGTTCCTGCCCCGCCAGTTCTTTACCCTGCATCAAATGGAAAATGGCGACCAGAGCGCGGGTGATATCAGGGTCGACAGCCGTATCGGCCGCTTCAAAGACAATCGCCAGCAGCCCGCTGGTCAGTTGGTTGAAGGCCTGAGTTGCCGCGTCCGGGGTAATGGCAAAGGTGTCGATGGCGTGGCGCAGCGTGCTGAGTTCGTCCAGCGCTGCCCATACCGTTGCAATCCGACGCAGTAGACGCGCAGCGGCCTGGGGGCGAGCTTCCTGGCTTAAGGCCTCGAGGCGACGACGCATCAGTGCTTCGGCATCCTGGCTATGCTGGCGGTAAGTCGCGCGGCGTTCTTTGAAGCGGGTGCCCTGTGAAACCAGAAAAATCGTCGACGCGCCCCGCTCACGCTGCAGCATGTGAATGAAGTGGCTGATATCGCCCACAATGTCACACGTTGTCGCCAGATGGGTCAGGTTATCGATATCGCAGCGTTTGGCGGTTAACAGTAGCTGTTGAGCTGAAGACATAATGCGTTTCCTTTGTGCTCACCGCCATTGATTGCGCACTTCCAGGAAAGTGCGCAATCGGCGTCGTTTAGCGTAACGATAGGGCGCCCGCCCCGGTATCGTCGCCGACCGCTTCTCGGTAGGCGGTTGCCTCTTCGGCTTCTTGCGCATCGCTGAAGCGTACCAGCAGGACGCATGAGGCCAAGGCAAGGACGGCTAGCCCCAGGTAGAAGAGGCCTTGCTGATAGGTCAGGCTTTCACTGCGAAACAGGAAGGCGGCAGAGACGGCGCCAACGTTGCCGCCCGCGCCCACAATACCGGCCACCGCGCCCAGGGCTTTTTTATTGATGAAGGGGACCACCCCATAGGTAGCGCCTTCGGCCATCTGAACAAAGAGGCTGAACACCAGCATGATGCCAATCGCCAGGCTCAGTATATGCATCTGTGAGAAGGCGATCAGGGCAATGCCTTCACAAATGAGGGCGACCAGTAACCAGCGCACGCGTCCCTTCAAGCCGCCATGCTTGGCAAACAGGTCAGAAAATATTCCCCCCAGTGTACGCGCAAAGATATTCATCAACCCAAACAGGCCCGCAATCAGGCCAGCGGTGGCAAGCGTCAAATTAAAATTGTCGAAAAAGTAGATGGCGGCAATGTTGTTGATCGTCAACTCCACGCCAAAACAAATCCCGTACACGACGAACAGCGCCCACACGCGAATATCCTTTGCCGCGACGGTAAAGCTTTGTAGCGCGCCGTTTTCGCCGCTTGCGGGCGGTAGCTCGCCGCGAGCGCGCAGTTCGTCAAAGTTACCGTCGGGTGCATCCTGGGTAAACAGCCAATAGGCAATGCCGGTGAAGAACAGCACGACCCCCGGCACGACCATGGCTAGCCGCCAGCCCAGCGCCTCGTTGACCCCCAGCATCAGCATGCCGGCAAAGATCAGCGGCATGACGATCTGGGTCGTGCCGCCGCCCAGGTTCCCCCAGCCTGCACTGGTGGCGTTGGCGGTACCCACAACGTTGGGCGCAAACATGATGGAAGTATGGTATTGAGTGATAACGAACGACGCACCGATGGCCCCAATCGCCAGGCGCGCAAGCAGGAAGGTTTCAAAGCTGTCGGCCAGGCCGATGCCCATCACCGGGATGGAACCGAGCAGCAACAAGCCGGAATAGGTCTTGCGTGGCCCGAGGCGGTCGCATAATACGCCGATCACCAGGCGGATAATGACGGTGATCGCGACCGAGGCGATGATGGTGTTACCGATCTGGGTCTGGGTGAGAGCTAGGTCTTCACGTACCACCGCCATGAGCGGCGCAATGCCAAACCAGCCAAAAAAACAGAGATGGAATGCAAACCACGAAAAATGGAATGCGCGCATTTGTGGCGTAGAGAAATTGAGCAACCGAATACGGTTGGCTTTGTTGCGAATATCCATGGGATGGCCTCACGGGTTCTTTTACGAGTTCAATACCCTGCGCGTGAAGCACGCAGCGTCATCGGTTCACGAGAACATGCCTTCTTCATTGAAGGTCAGGTTCGACGCACTCGTACCCGATTGGGCCTGGTCCACGCCTACCACCACTGCCTGTAATTATGCAAAGTGGTTGCCATGGCTGTATTTTTTTATCTAAATCAGTGAATTATAGTTTGCTGAATAACGGCTGAGGGGCAGGCTTGGAAGATAACGGTCGCGTTAATGCTGCATTATTGGGCATCAGTGCACCGGATTTGGCCTAGTTTGGTGCTGCAGAAGGCGCCGAGCTCTCATCCAGATAGACATCGTCGATATCCAGCGTGGAGCGTTCGCCGAGCGCATCGATGTTGTCTTCCAGCCAGCGGTCGGCAGCGGCATGGCCCTGTTCAAACAGATGGCAAAGAAAGGGCCACTCGGCATTCAGCTTGCTGGATACCGACAAGGGCAGTAGCGCGCCTTCACCACTGATGCGATGGAACAACGCCTGCTGGTAGCAGTTTTCGATACCCTGGGCGTCAAGCACCTGTTTAAGCATGGCGATCATGCGCACTTCTTTGATTAGTGCTGAATTGAAGGTGATTTCGTTAAGGCGGTTCATGATGGCCGACGCCGTGGTGGGTAAGGTGTCGCGTCGAATGGGGTTGATCTGAACGAGCAGAATATCGCGTGCGCTACATTCTTCCATCAGCGGGAACAGCGCCGGGTTCCCCATATAGCCGCCATCCCAGTAGGCTTCCCCATCAATCTCGACGGCCTGGAACACAAACGGCAGGCAAGCGGAGGCCATGACCGCATCCAGGCTCATCTCATGGCGACGAAAGACCCGCTGCTTGCCAGTACGGACGTTTGTGGCAGTCACGAACAGCTTGAGCTGTTCACAGCGGCGGACCCGATCAAAGTCGATCCGTTCGGCCACAATTTCACGCAGAGGATTCACGTTGAGGGGATTGAACTGATAGGGCGAGACCAGTCGGCTCATCAGGTCCATGGCGATATAGCCGGGCGAGTGTTCGAGACTCCAGTTGCCGGTCAGCTTGTCCAGCGGTGAGCGACGGATAGGGCTTGCCATGCCCGCTCGGCTAACGGCCTGCCAGAAGTCGCGCAGTGCCTTGCGGGCGGTTTCTTTATCGCCGCGGGTGAGCGCGTCGGCCATGACCACGCCGTTCATTGCTCCCGCGCTGGTGCCGCTGATGCCCTCGATCTCGACCCGGGAGTCCGCCAGCAAGCGGTCAATGACGCCCCAGGTGTAGGCCCCGTGAGAGCCGCCGCCCTGTAATGCCAGGTCTAAGGATTTGGGGTGAGTCATGGGCTTGCCTCCTGGATATAGGGCGTTAAAAGCGGTTGGCAAGTGACGGCGCGTTGGGGCAGTTTATCACCTGTGAGGTCGCGACCCATTCCTGGTCAGGGTAATAGGCAAACACATAGTGGTCGCCCTTTAAGCTATCAATCAAGGGATAGGTGATTTCTTCGCGAACCGCCGGGCAGCCGTGGCTGCGTCCCAGCCGCCCCGTCTGGTCAATAAAGGCTTCGCTGACGTAGTCGGCACCATGGATCACGATGGCGCGCTCATAGGCGTTGTCGTTAACGTTCGCCTCCAGGCCCTCGAGGCGCAGTGAATAGCCATTGCGGCCGTAGTAACTGTTCATCGTCTTAAACAGCCCGATGCTGGATTGGTGGCTGTCGGGGATGTTGGAAAACGTCTCCGCCTGGGCATCCCCCGACCCTTGACCGTGGGAGACCAGTTCCTGGAACATCAATTCATGCCGGGCCAGATCGAACACCCAGAGCCGTGGTTCGGTTGACGGCAGTGAGTAATCGATCACCGCCAAGCGCTCGGCGTGAGGGTCGCGGCAGCTGAGCGCCTGAGCGGCGAGGCGAAGCGCATCCGGGCTGGCGCCTGGCGCGAGCTGAAGCAGTTGGTGGTTTAACGGCAGAACGCCATCCGGTGGTTCACTATCGAGTTGACTAAAAAAACTGGAAGCATGGACGGGAAGTGACAATAACGTGGCGGGAAGCCAAATAAGCCAGGTACGAAGCGAAAAACATGGCACCATATAAGTCCATCCTGGAAGTGGAGCGCGGTTAGTCGGTCATTAACACGCTATTATAACAATTAAGTACGACACACTATTGGGAACGTCATAGTAACGCAAGGAGAGGGCAATGAACGAGCGGCAGCCATTAAGACGATGGGCAGTAGGCATGGCGCTTTGCCTGAGCGTGGGTGTGGCGGGTAGCGCGGGTGCAGACACCGCGACACCAATAAGCGAGGCGCTGGAAGTGCGTTTGGCGGCGAGCGAGCAGCGTTTGCCTATCGATAGCTTCTATCAATACCGCAATTATCAGCCAGTATGGACGACGGCCGACAGTGTGGAGGCACTTGTGGCAGGGCTCAATGAGCTTGAGCAGGACGGCATAAACCCCGAGCACTATGCAGCAGCGTCGCTCATGGCGGCGTTTGAACGCAGCCAGGCAGGCGGGGAGTCCGCCCAGGTGGCGTTTGAGTTGCAGGCGAGCCAGGCGCTGTTGCAAGCCCTTGATCATTTGAATCGTGGCCAGGTCAACCCCCGTCGGCTGAGCGCTCAATGGGATGCCGAGCGGCCGTCGCGGGGTTACTCGATGAGGGCGGTGGCCGAGGCCGTGAATCAGTTGGATATTGCGGCGGCGCTTGACCAGGCGCGTCCAGACTCCTCGGCGTACCGTCGATTAAGGGCGGCGTTTATTGATTTCCAAACGCGGTCATTGCAGGCGAATGCGCCTTACCTCGACCATCGTGAAGAATCGTTGCGACCTGGCGACCAACATGATGATGTGCTGACCCTGCGGCATCGATTGACCCGCTGGGGTGAGCCGCACCTGCTCGCGGCGAATCCTCAGGCTTATCCCCAGATAGACGTCGATGTTCCTGATCAACGTCAGTTTGATGCTCAGCTTGCGGCGGCCGTCAAACGTTTTCAACGGCGCCACCTGCTTCAGGAAGATGGGGTGGTCGGCGAGCAAACCCGCCGAGCGCTTAACGTCCCCCTGTCATCGCGGGTCGAACAGCTCAGGGTGAATCTTGAGCGCGCGCGGTGGATGGGGGCTCAACCGGACGATGGGCCGAGGGTGTGGGTTGACCTGGCCGGTTACCGGTTGCATTACACGCGGCCAGGTGGTGAGCACTGGCAAACCCGTGTCGTGGTAGGTTCGCCTCAGCGGGCAACGCCGGTGATACAGTCGGCGATCACCCACTTAACGTTAAACCCGAGCTGGACCATTCCCCCCACTATCCTACGCGAGGACATATTACCCCGGGTGCGGGAAGATATTGACTACCTGGCCGAGGAGAATATTCAGGTAGTTGATTTTGACGGTAACCCGGTGGATGCTGCTGAAGTCGACTGGCAACGACCGGGCAGTGTCATGCTGCGTCAGGTGGCGGGTAGCGCGAATCCATTAGGCAGCGTCGTCGTGCGTTTTCCCAATGACCATATGATCTATCTGCACGACACGCCGGCTCAGGGACTTTTTCAGCGGCACCAGCGCGCACTGAGTTCAGGCTGCGTCAGGGTGGAAGGTGTCACCCAGTTTGCCCAGTTGCTGTTAGAGGATACCGGCAGTACGGCGCAGGTGGCGAGCTTGGTGGCCAGTAGTCAAAGCGATCGGCAGCTCAGCTTGCCGCGTCGCGTGCCCATCGCGCTGCATTATTTGACGGCCTGGCCGAATGCTGAGGGCGAGGTCGAATTTCGACCGGACATATACGGCCACGATGCAGCCGTGGAGTCGGCACTCAGCCAACCCGTACGACTTTCAGGCTAATGGCTGCGTAAGCAGCCTCGTTGGGTCACACAAAAAAAGCGCCACAAGTGGCGCTTTTTGGCAGGAACGAGAGGGTTATTCGCTGTCGTCGTCCGATGTGTTGCCGACCAGGCTGATCGTGCCGGTTTCACCGCTATCAAGCGCCGCCAGTATAGGCTCGGCCTGGCGCTGGAACGCGATAAGGGTATCGCCGTCCAGGCTGGTGTTCTCGGGCAACTCAACGGTCATCGCGTTGACCGGTGAATTGTTGACGATGACCTCGTAGTGCAGATGCGGGCCAGTGCTGCGGCCGGAGTTGCCCGACAGCGCAATGCGCTCGCCCATTTCGATCCGCTCACCCTGGCTGACCAGAGGTTTTGAAAGGTGTAAATAACGGGTGCGGTAGCCGTTGTCGTGACGAACGACGATGTAGCGTCCGGCGGCGTAATGGTTGGCGACCTTCTCGACACGACCGGAGGCGGGAGCCGTAATGGGGGTGCCGATCGGCATGGCAAAATCGGTACCGTTATGCGGACTGATGCGCCCGGTTACCGGGTGCTTGCGCTGCGGGTTGAAGCCGGAACTCAGGCGGTAGTTGCCTTCAAAGGGGCGGCGTGCAAAGGCCGGGTCCAGACTCGCACCTTCCGGTGTATAGAATTTGTTGTCGGTCGCATTGCGCACGACGGTCAAGTTCATGCGCTCGCCCTGGTATTTAACCGCCAGCACACGTGAGTCAAGCGTTTCGCCATCAATCATGTCAGACTCGACGAGCACCTGAAAATGATCGCCGCGACGGCTGTCGCGGCGAAAATCGAGTTTTTTCTGGAGCAGTAGGGTCAATGCCGTAACGGCGCCACTGCTAAGGCCCGTCGACTGGGCGGAGCGGGCAAAGCTGCCGCTGACGGTACCGGCATAAAGGCGTTGAACCGGCTCGCCTTTACGCTCGATGGCGGTGATGTCGTACTGATCGTCCTGACGTTCAACCAAGACCCCTTCGCGGGTATTTTTCATCATGCGCAGCGATAGCAGGCGACCTTCTTCGTCAAGCTGGTAATCGAAGCTGTGACCTGCACGCCAGTGGGTCAGCATTTTGGGGTCGGGCACGTCGTCAAGTAGCTCCAGGACTTCGCTGTAACCCAGGCCTAACTGGTTTTGGGCCAGAACGGCAAAGGTTTCGCCCGACTCAACGATATGGGTTTCCCACTGGGGGACAAACGGCTCTTCTGCAGCAAGTTCCAAATCAAGGAAGGACACATCCCCGAACAACTCTGCGCCGTAATCTTCATAAGAGGTGGCATCGTCTTCGTAGGAGGTGGCGTCGGCAACCTGGGTGGATGGCATGTCGTCGACATCCAGCATGCCGCTGGTCAATGTGCCGACCACAATGGCCATGTGCAATGCGCCATCGTTGAGAGCGGGTGCATTTGCCGGGCTCGTGTCACTGAGCACGGTGGATGTAGGCGTTAGTTCGTTTGCAGTCTGAAGATTGACATCGGCTTCTGCGTCTTCGATAACGCCCAGGTCGACAATTTCGGTTGCTTTCAAGTCGCTCAGCGGGATGTTCTCGCGAGTCGCATCGAGCGCACGGGAGGCGCGGTCAATAGCATCGGCCACGGGGGTGCGTTCGTTATGTAAGGTGGGAACACCCGGGGTGGTGTCGCTTGGAAGAGGGACCAGGACGCTCTCCATTGAAGCGTCGGGTTGATTCAGTTCGTTGTATGTCGTTAACAGTTTTTGTGTGCCCAGCACCGTAACCATGGTGGCTACCGGTAACAATAACAATTTATGCGTGCGGGGCAGCGAATGAAGGATTCGCAACATGGGTAAATGGACCGCCGAGTTCGTGATTTTAAAGTAACAAAAGTGAATAAACCCACGAACCATAACCCATGATAGCAAGGGTTCCTAGACTGTATATACATCCATAAAATGGACTTACGCTTAAATGCGCAAGAATATCGCATAACCTGCTATTTTCGAACGCCGTTTGCTAAAAAATGTAATGGTCGTCGATAAACATCCGTGTCATAGGCTGTATAAGTTGATAATTTTTAGAACTTCCATGTGCTTAGCTAAATAAGCATGGGCGTATTTATGGCTACGTAAAGTATTTATGTAAGTGGTGTCTAATAATTTGGTGCTAAAACCTCCCCAAAAGTGGCCCTGCATGGCGACAAGGGTTCGTCATCAGGGCACGTCCTGCAGATAAACGTCTTGCAGAATAGTTAGTTCAGGTTACGGTAATCCGGGCCATAAGCTGGCACTATGGTTTTATCGAAAGTTGGGGTTTTATCGAAAGTTTGGCGATTGTTTCGCTGTTTTGCGTCGGGGAAATCGAAATGTCTCGGGTAACACTTGCACAGTGGCAGATGTTAGCCGCCGTGGTTGACCATGGGGGGTTTGCTCGGGCCGCCGAGGCCGTGCATAAAAGTCCCTCAACGCTAAACCACGCGGTACACAAACTGGAAGAACAGCTAGGGGTTCAGGTGCTTGAGCCGATAGGGCGCCAGGTTCGCCTGACGGAGGCTGGTGAGTTACTCCTGAGGCGGGCGCGTCAGCTGATTGAGAGCTCCGAGTCGCTGGAAGACGTGGCCTCCCGGTTGGCCGCCGGACTGGAGGCAGAGGTCGTGCTCGCCATCGATCAGGTGTTTCCTGCGGCGGCCCAGGCGAAAGCGCTGGAGCGTTTTTCTGAAGCCTATCCCCAGGTGCGGGTACAGCTGTTTGAAAGCGTCTTAAATGGCGGCATTGAAATGCTATACGATGGCCGCGCGGACCTGGTGATATCGGGCATCGAGGCGCAAGGGTTTCTAGGGGAGCCGTTGGTCATGGTGAAGTTTGTCGCCGTTGCCCACCCCACCCATGCGCTGCACCGGTTGGGTAGGTCGCTGGATCTGCGTGACCTTGCCCAGCACCGTCAGCTGGTAGTGCGGGATTCTGCACTTCGCCAATCGACTAACGCGGGCTGGTTAAAAGCCGAACAGCGCTGGACGGTTAGCCATCTGAATACCTCGCTGGATATGCTCAAGCGTGGTCTCGGCTTTGCCTGGATGCCGGAAACGCGCATTGAACAAGAGCTCCGTGATGGACAGCTCAAGCCATTGCCACTGGCAGCGGGCAGTATTCGAGAGGTTCCTATCCAATTGATTTTTCGCGATCAGGACAGGGCTGGGCCGGCGGCTCATGCCATGGCCGCAGCGCTGCGCCAGGCGGTGAGTGAGTGTGCTCCCGAGGATTCGATTGCATCGAATGAATAGCGCTAAAACATCCGCTTGAGTCGCGTGTTCCCAGGCGTATGCTGAATCAACGCTAATCGCTTTGAGGAGATACACCATGGGGCTGCTGATTGACGGCAAATGGCACGACCAGTGGTACGACACCAAGAAACACGGGGGCGAGTTCGTCCGAGAATCGGCCCAGCTACGCGACTGGGTAGGGGATTATCCCGGAGTCGAAGGTAGCTGCTACCCGGCTGAAACCAACCGTTATCATCTATATGTATCGCTGGCCTGCCCCTGGGCGCACCGCACGCTGATCATGCGAGCCCTCAAGGGGCTCGAGTCGGTTATCGGGACGTCCCACGTCAGCCCGTTAATGCTTGACCAGGGATGGACGTACCATCAGGACGAAGGTGCCAGCGGCGATCCTGTCAATGGGGTCGAGTTTCATCGCCAGCTTTATACAATGACTGATCCCCACTATACGGGGCGTGTCACCGTTCCCGTGCTGTGGGACAAGCAGCGTAACGCGATCGTCAATAATGAATCGGCTGATCTGGTGCGGATACTCAATGAAGCCTTTGATGAGCTGACCGGCAATGACCTGGATTTCTACCCCGATGACTTGCGCGACGTGATTGACGAGGTCAATGCCGACGTTTATGACCACATCAATAACGGTGTTTACAAGTCAGGTTTTGCCACCGAGCAGCACGTTTACGAAAAACACGTCAAGGCGCTGTTTGATGCCCTGGAACGGATGGAAAAGCGCTTGGCGCAACATCGTTACCTGGCAGGTGAGTGGTTGACCGAGGCGGATATTCGCCTGTTTACCACCTTGATTCGCTTCGACGCGGTGTATTACGGCCATTTCAAGTGCAACGTGAAGCGTATTGAGGACTTCCCCAATCTCTCCAACTACGTGCGCGAGATTTATCAGTGGCCGGGGGTGGCGGAGACGGTCAACATGGACCACATCAAACGCCACTATTATTACAGTCACGACATCATCAATCCCACACGCATCGTTCCGGTGGGGCCGGCGCTGGACTTTGATCGTCTTCATGATCGCGAACGGTTGTCCGGGAAGGGAATACGCCGCAAGGCCTGATCAGGCGCCCGGAAACCAGAAAGCCACCTGGCGGTGGCTTTCTGGACTGTTCCGCAAAGGGAATCCGCTCCGCGAAAGGAGCCTGCGCGATCAGTCTGACATTTATTCTTCGTTGATTTCTTCGTCAGGATCAATGGCCTCGCGGGTTGTTTGCCAGGCGCTTTGGACACCCTCTTCGGTGCTTTGCCAAGCATCGCGGGCATTTGCCTTGGTCTGCTCCCACCAGTCGCGGTCATAAGTGGGGAAAGAGGTCACTTCCTCTTCCGAGGCGCTGATGAGAACACGATGCTCGGTATCTTCACCGTCAGTATCGGTTTCCAGGCTGAAGTAGTCGGTGTCGACCACGATTTCTCGACCGCCCAGACCAAGGACAGAGCCACTTTCGACGACCAGGGCGCTGACCTGCATCTCTTCGTTCAGCAGAATGTCGTCCACATTGCCAATTTCTTCGTTGATGTCGCCCTCGAGATAGACATCGGCCCCCATGATCTCGGCGGCGGAATACATGCCTTGTGGCTCGTCAGTCGCAGCGTTGGCATTGAAAGCGACTCCGCTTAGCAGGGCTGCACTTACGGCAGTGGTAATCATTGATTTACGCATAGCATCTTTCCCTGTGGCTAAAATATTGATATCCAATTAATGCACCCATCAGGCTAGACCAAATACGATAGCGTGCAAAGTAGGAGGCGCTCGAAAAAAACACTGAAATGGCTGGTCAGGTACTCGCGGCGGTGTTAGGATGCGCACTCCTCGCATGTGCTGACCCCACCATCAAGACGATAAGCGTTTGCCTGTGTAGTCATGAGCCGTTTTCGATACGCTCCCTACAAAGCAACGTTTGCTGGAACATCTTGCTCAGGCCAGATGTTGACTGCTGTGAAGATGGCGCGCCTCCAGTATTTCACCAAACGGGTGAAATCGGCGCAACAAGGTCGCCACGGCGGATTGAGCCGCTATCAAGCTGTCAATCCGGATGCTGGGTGCGACCGGCGTCTCCGACTCCACCGATGACGATATCCGCTACGCGGAGCCATGTTCTTTGATGCTGCCTTGACGTGCGCATCATTAAACGAGTCAGAGACGCTTACGATGTTTTTTGCCGGAACAACCGGCCTACCAAGGTGTGATTAATGACCTCGACTTCTGTCGCTTCGCCGAGCTTCGGCGATCTTGCTTTATTGCCTGCCGTTCTGACTGCTGTTGAATCTCAGGGCTATGAAACTCCCTCTCCCATTCAGGCGCAGACCATTCCTGCGTTGCTCGAAGGCCGGGATATGCTGGGCCAGGCGCAAACCGGTACCGGTAAAACCGCGGCGTTCGCATTGCCATTGTTATCGCGTCTGGAACTGACGCGCCGTGAGCCTCAGGTGCTGGTCATGGCACCAACTCGCGAGCTTGCTCAGCAGGTGGCTGTCTCGTTCAGTAAATACGGTCAAAACCTTAAAGGTCTTGAAGTGGCTACCCTGTGTGGTGGTCAAGAGTACCGTGAACAACTCGGCGCGCTGAAGCGCGGTGCCCAGGTCATTGTCGGCACCCCTGGCCGGATTATCGACCATCTCGACCGCGGCAGCCTGAAACTCGACGGCCTGACGGCGCTTGTGCTGGACGAGGCGGACGAAATGCTGCGTATGGGCTTTATCGACGACGTAAAACGCGTGGTTGCCGATACCCCGAAAGATGCGCAGCGTGTGTTCTTCTCAGCGACACTGCCCACTGAAATCGAGCGCATCGTTAACCGTTACCTGGTTAACCCGGTTAAAGTCGCGATCGAGTCGGGCACCACGACCGGCGAAAACATCGAACAGCGCATCGTACGTGTTGACGGCGGCGCCAAGCTTGAAGCGCTGTCGCGCATTCTTGAAGTCGAACCGGTCGATGGCGCCATCGTCTTCGTCCGTACCCGTGCCGCCTGTACCACGCTGGTTGAGCAGTTGACGGCGCGTGGCGTTAACGCCGCTGGCCTGTCGGGTGACCTTGACCAGAGCCTGCGTGAGCGCACCATCACCCGTTTGAAGCGTGGCAAGGTCGACGTATTGATCGCCACCGATGTGGCTGCCCGTGGTCTTGACGTGTCGCGGATCACCCACGTCATCAACTACGATCTGCCCCAGGATGCAGAGGCTTATACGCACCGTATCGGTCGTACTGGCCGTGCCGGGCGTAGCGGTATCGCGATTACCTTTGCCGGTTTCCGTGAAGGTCGCAAAGTGGGCTGGATGGAGCAGGCAACCGGTCAGAAAATGACCGAAATGCCGCTACCTGACGAATCTGCTATTCGTGCGCACCGGGATGAAGTGTTCCACCAGCGCGTCATTGCCTCGTTGACCAAAGGGGCAGAAGAACAGCGTGCGCTGATCGAGCGTCTGGTCGAAGAAGGCCATGACCCGATCGAGCTGGCCTGTGCATTCTCTGCCATGGCCCGCGCTGATGAAGCACCGATTGGTCGTTTGCAGGCACCGCGCAAAGAGAAGCCCTCGCGTGATGGCACGTCTGGCGGCAAACCGGGTGCTCGCCGTGAGCGTTCAAGCACGCCCAGCGAAGGCATGACCCGCTACCGCGTTTCTGTCGGCCATAAAGACGGCGTCAAGCCCGGTCAACTGGTCGGTGCGCTGGCGAACGAAGGCGGTATCGAAGGCGCTCGCATCGGGCGTATCGATATCCGCAACGCCTTCTCGGTGGTTGAACTGCCCAGCGGTCTGCCGTCCACCATTCTGACGAAAATGGCCCGTGCCCGTGTCTCCGGCCGTCCGCTGGAAATCAGCGAAGACAGCGCCCCTGAGCGTGCCCCGCGCCGCCGCCGTGATGAAGGCGATGCGCCGGTCCGTCGCCGCGAACGCGCCTAAGGTGCCATCAGTTGCCGCTTAGCGGTCACTGGTGATATCCCGACGCCCCCGTGCCTTCCCAGGTGCGGGGGCGTTTTTTTTGCTACCGTGTTCATCATTTAACCGCTCAAGGATGAAGCCATGTCGGCACCGCTACACGAATGGAACCTTGCGCCCCGGGACGCGATGGCGCTGCAGACTGAGTTGGCAAAGCGGCTCGAGCTGAGTGACCGACTCGACCCGGTGCGCCACATTGCCGGGGTGGATATCGGCTTTGAGGATGGCGGCGAAACAACCCGGGCAGCGGTGGTGGTGGTCAAATGGGACCCTGATACGGCGCCTGACTTAAGCGTGATAGAGCAAGTGGTTCACCGCGAGCCCACGCGCATGCCCTATATCCCCGGGCTGCTGTCGTTTCGAGAAATCCCCGCTGCGCTTGGCGCCTTCGCAAAGCTGACCGTTCAACCCGAACTGGTGATGGTGGACGGACAGGGCATCGCCCATCCACGGAGACTGGGGGTGGCTGCTCACCTGGGGTTGTGGCTGGACACCCCCACCATTGGCATTGCCAAATCCCGGCTGACGGGCCGCCATGCCGAGGTAGGCGAGCAGCGTGGCGATTGGGTGCCGCTCACTGCCCGCGGCGGCGAGGTGATTGGCGCCGTATTGCGCTCCAGAACCAGGGTGAAACCGGTGTTTGTATCGCCTGGCCACCGCCTGTCACTGGATACGTCGTTGCAATGGGTGCTGCGCTGCCTGGGGGCGACCAAACTGCCAGAGCCCACCCGTCTGGCAGACCGTCTCGCCTCGCGGCGGGATCAAAGACGCGGTTGATTACACAAACGCCAGGAAGCGGCGCAGCAGACCGGATGCCTCTGGCGTGTCGTGAACCCCACTGATCAGGGCGTCGGGGTCTTCACCCTGATCGCGCAGCGCTGCCCGCTGACGCTCAAGATACGCCCGCATCACCGGTGCAGTGAATTCGGGGTGAAACTGCACGCTCCATTGGCGTGGTCCATAGCGCAGTGCCTGATGGGCATCGTGGCTGTTATGCGCAAGCACCGTGGCATTGTGGGGTAGTTGCATGACCGATTGCGCATGGGTGAGATGCGCCGGGAAGGACACGGGCAACTGGCTGAAGAGGGGGTCCTGCTGGCCGGCCTGGGTAAGCCGTACCCGATGCGTGCCCGATTCCCGACCGGCGGGGTGGTAATCGCTGACGCCGTCAAAGGCCGCGGCCATGAGCTGGTGCCCGTAACATACGCCGAGCATTGGCACGTCGTCGGCCAGGGCCTGCTTGAGCCAGGGCTTTAGCGCTTCACTCCATGGCGGCGCTTCACTCACCATGCTGTGCGAACCGGTGATAACCACGCCAGCCAATGAGGCGGGCGAGGCCGTTGGTGTGTTCTCCCGCGCATCCCATACGTTTAACGTCATGCCATCAGGTAGCGCCTCGCGCAGCTGCTGGATAAAAAGCTGCTCGAAATCACCGTGCTGTTCGACCACTTCCGGGAAGGCATCACCGGTTTTAATAATCACTAAAGAAGGCATGATGGCTCTCGTCTTGACGCGGTGTATGACAAACCCAGCTAGGATAATTCCCTTTTAGGATGCAGTATAGGCATCCCATACTATGTTCAGGAGCCTGATATGCAACAGATTACCCGTGCCGGTGAACCGATGGATGTCGCCGGCCGTTTGCCAGCCCCAGGAGAAGTGGCGCCTGCCATGACGCTCACCAACAGTGAGCTTCAGGATGTCACCCTTGATACGTATCAAGGCAAACGCAAAGTGCTCAATATTATTCCCAGCGTCGATACGCCGACTTGCGCGATGTCGACCCGGCAGTTTAACGAGCTGGCGTCACAACTGGACAACACCGTGGTGTTGGTGGTGTCGGCCGATTTACCCTTCGCGGCCAAGCGGTTTTGTGGCGCGGAGGGGCTGGACGATGTGGAAACACTGTCCACCTTCCGCCATCGCGAATTTCAGGAAGCCTGGGGCGTAGCGTTGTGCAACAGTGCCATGGAAGGGCTATGCGCCCGCGCCGTCGTGGTGCTGGACGCCGATAACCGGGTGCTGCACAGCGAGCTGGTCAGTGAGTTGAAAAACCAGCCGGACTACGACGCGGCACTCGCCGCGCTTAACGCTTGATAGTGGCCTGACGGCGCTCTGCCGCCGCCACCAGCGCGCGAATCAAGCGCTGCTGGGGGCGGTTGAACACCAGCCATTCGGGGTGCCATTGCACGCCCAGCAGAAAATCGTGGTCACGGGACTCAATACCCTGAACCAGGCCGTCGCGGTCGCGGGCGACAATGTCGATTCCCTTGCCAGCCCGGTTGACGGCTTGATGGTGCAGGCTATTAACGCGGCACCAGGACACGCCGAGCAGGCGGTGCAGCTTACTGGCCCCGACGATATCGACGGTCTTGCGTGGGAGCACCGTGCGGCGCCGCTTGATGCCCTCATGGGTGGTATAAATATCCGGGTCCAGGGTGCCGCCCAGGTGGACGTTGATCAGTTGGGCACCCCGGCAGATGCCCAGTACGGGGGTGTGCCGCGGGATAAAATGTTCCAGCAGTTTGAGCTCCAGCTCATCCCGGGCTGGGTCAAGGCGCACGCCTAACTGCACCTCCCCGCCATACAGGGACGTCTGAATATCATCACCACCGCCGATGATGAGTCCATCCAGGTCGTCGGGCATGGGTCTTGCCGGTGATAAACGCAGCGGTCGGCCGCCGTGGCGCCAGACCGCAAACCAGTCGAAACACCAGGCAAGCTGGCTTTTTGCATCGGAAGTGGTAATGCCAATTAACGGGCGGGCCATGCAAGGGCACTCTTGGTCAATGTGAATGAATAGACGGTAACAGGCATATCGCAAAGATGATGCGATCAACGCCTCGTCAGAAGCGCTCATCCCACCAGCGCTTGGCGCGGCTTGCCAGGCGAGTGATCAATGGCCGGTTATGCTGGGCGATATAGTGATCACAGCGTGCGGCAAGGGTCTCCTTGGAGGCTGCCAAGCGTTCTACGGCGACCCAGCGGTTCCATTCGGTGACGCCTCCCCAATGGGACTCCGAAAGCTGCGCATTAGGTAGGCGGTAATGAAACGTTGGCCGTGGTTGGGTCAACTCACCATGCAATAGCTTGTGCGGGTGGTCAGGGCGAAGGTAAGCAAACAGGGGCAGTAAATCCAGTTCCCGGTTGCGGGTGGGGTTGTAGTACAGGTAGTCATCAATCAGGGTGTCGATATCCGGCGTGTACTGACGGTTTAATACCTTGAGCGCATACTCTTTGGGGAAGGGGTTGGCGTGGGGCAGCACTTCGCGGGTGATGTCCACCTTGATCTCGCTGCGCAACCAGCTTGCCAGGAGCAGGTAGGCGCGCAGCATCGACAGCAGGTAATCCACATCTTCGCGCTCCACTTCAGGGTTGAGGTGTAACCCGAAACCGTAAAGTAAGCTGGCATCCGTGCCTTTTGCCCCATGGGTCCGCAACGCTTCGAACAGCGTATCGAGCTCGTCGAGTTCGTTCCAGGGCACCGGCGGGCACACGATCTCTGTGGGCACCAGACCCGTTACCATATCGCCAATCAGCTCGCGGGTCTTGCGGTGGAACTCCAGGCGGTGCTGGTGCTGCTGGCGCGACCACTCGCTGTCCAGCTCGTGGTGTTCCTCCAATAACGCCCGGTCAGGATGCGCATATTGGGTATCCAGTTCAATACCAAACTCGCCCCAGCGGGTGCCTTCGACCAGTAGCCGGTGGGGGCTGACCACGTTAAGCTCACCACCAAACAGTTCGCACACAATCAGAGCTGTGTCACGTGGGGGCAAGCCGGCGAACTCGATTTCGACACCGACCTTGCGGGTTTCGCCCTTTGAGTTCCACCCATTAGGTGGCGCTTCTAACGTCATCTCGGCATCCTGTGAGGTGAACGATTTGTGGGCTCAGCCTATCATAGTCACGCACTTGGGCTGAGAATATTCGCTCAGCGAGCCCTTTACGGGGATAATCATGCGGCATTGCCTTTTGATGCCTTGGTTCAGGAGTAATATGTGCGACCGCACTGGCTAATCAATACCGTTGTTCGTTTTATTTTCATCATGCTGATGGGCGTCATGGCGTCCCACGCTCATGCACAGGCGATCTCGTTGCCAAGCCTCGGCGGTGGTGAATCGGAAGAGCAGAACGACGTCAGCAGTGAGGACTTTCAGGGCTCGCTGAATGACGTGATTTCAGTGCTCGAAGACGAAGAGCGGCGCAGTGAGTTGATCAACTCGTTGCGTGAACTGCAAACGACCACGCAAGAAGCCAGTGAAGATGAAGGGGTCGTTCGCCAGGGGGTGCTGGGGGCGCTTGCAGATACGCTCACCGACATCGGCGAGCAGGCTCAGGCGGGTGGTTCGCCAGTAGAGGAATGGCAGCGTCAACTGGTCAACGGCGGTGAGGGATTGCGAGCTGTGGCCAGTAGCGCCAGTCGAGGCGAGATGATTCGTGCGGTGGCCGAAGGCGCTGTGCTTGCAGTGGTCTGGATTGTGCTGCTGGTGTCCATGATCGGTGCGGGAAGGGTGATCGCCAAGCGTCGCAAGTGGCCGCTGGATTTGCCCCGCGACCCTAAAGGCTGGCTGATGGTCGTGCACTTCTTTCGGCGTATCCTGCCCTGGACACTGGCGTTTGCGATCACGCTGGGGATCGGCCAGTTGATGGCTTACAGCCCGGGCCGGACCATGGTGCTGGTTGTGGCCTATATTTGCGTTTGTGGTCGACTGCTATCGGTGGTGTTTGAAACCGTTGTGGCTTTCTTCAGCCGTGGGCATCGGTTTACGGCCGTGCAATTGCTGCATCAGCGTGCTCTGCGCAGCCTGTTTGTCATTGGTGCGCTGATTGCACTGGGCGACGCGGTGAATTCGAGCCGCATTGTCGAAATGCTGGGCACCGAGCTTTCCAGCCTGGTGTCCGTGCTGGCCAATATGCTGGCAGCGTTGATCTCGGCGCGTTTCGTGATCAAATTCAAGCGTCCAGTGCGCCACCTGATCTGTAATCGCCCCTACCGGCAACGGCGGGATGCCAACACTGCTGTGGAGATGATTCGTGCGCTCGGTGGGCTGTGGCATATCCCGGCACTTTTGTTGGTAGGTGGCTCGCTGCTGGCGATCTTTATTACCGTTGGCGATGTGGGTACGGCACTTGCCCGATCGATCATTTCGGCGAGCCTGCTGGTGCTGACGTTGGTCGTGACGGGCCTGCTGCGTCGTCAAGCCGAACGCTTGGGTAAGCGCCGCCACCGCCGCCGTCGGCAGAGTCAGTATCGCAAGCGCCTGGAGCGTTTTGGGTTCGTGCTGGCACATATTTGTGCCTGGGTGGTTTTTGCCGAACTGTCGATGCAGGTGTGGGGTAGCTCGATGTTTGGCCTGGGCCAGCGCGGCCTGGCCGGTGCACAGCTTGGTCCCGCCCTGGTAAGCCTGGGGGGAACCGTGCTGCTGGCGTGGCTGGTATGGATATTTGCCGATACGGCCATTCAGCGGGCGTTGATCTCATCGACGCGCTCCCGTGGCAAGCGGGTCAATCAGGCCCGCGCGCAAACCATCACGCCGATGATCCGCAACGTCATTTTTATCACGATTCTGATTATTGCCATTATTGCCGGACTTGCCAATCTGGGCGTTAACGTGACCCCGCTGCTGGCGGGTGCCGGTGTCATCGGTCTGGCGATCGGCTTCGGGGCGCAAACGCTGGTACAGGATCTGATCACGGGTATTTTTATCCTCATCGAAGACTCCCTGGCCGTGGACGATTTCGTCGAAATCAACGGCCACATGGGCACGGTAGAAGGCCTGACCCTGCGCACGGTCAGGCTGCGCGACCTCGACGGCATCGTGCATATCATCACGTTCAGCCGCATCGAATCGATCCACAATATGTCCCGGCAGTTCGGTATTGCGCTGATGCGTATCCGGATTCCCCACGACATGAAAATAGACGATGCCATCCATTTGATGCAGGAAACCGCCCAGGAACTGCGCAAGGATCCGATGATGCGCCACCATATCTGGTCGCCGCTGGAGATGCAGGGAATCGACAGTTTCGACGATGGTGGGGCGATTTTGCGCATGCGGTTCCGTACCGCACCCGAAATGCAATGGGACGTGGCCCGCGCCTTTAACCTGATGCTGAAACAACGCATGGAAGCCGACGGTGTCGACCTGGGCGTGCCACGTTTGAGTGTCAGCATGGAAGGTCAGGCAGGCGGCCTGATGGCGCCTGACAGCAGCGTGGAGATGAACCTGGAGGGTGGCAGTGAGGCTGACCACGGCCAGTCCAGCCAGAATGCCAGCGATTCTGAAGAGGCAGCAGAAGGGAGGGAAAGACCAACGCCCCCCAAACCTGCCCCCATGCCGACCAAAGCCGAAATCAGGAAAGATGAGCGGCAGCGTAAGGGAAGTGAAGAAGACCGTCGTCTATCCCGCGGCAAGCCCCAGGCAGAGGGCAAATCCCATTACGACGCCGATACCGGCCCCGGTGGCGAACACGGCGACGAGTAGCCAGGGGCCTCGCCAGCGACGCCAGCGGTTGTACAGTGAGACCGCGTTGCTGACGCGGTCGACCAGTTCATCGTGGCGCGAAATGGCATGATCTGGGGGCAGTGAAAAATCGTTGGCCACATCACCTTGCCAGTGGGCCCCGTGGGTCAAGCCGAGCCGCGCACGCAGGCAGCCAATATCGTTGAGCGTGTGGTGCAGCGTATCGTAGGCCTCACGGTGCTCGTTGACCGCGAGAACACTCTCAGCGTCCTGGCGTAGGGCACTGTTGGGGCAGCGCATCACGGCATCCTGGATGTCGTGCTCACTGGCCTCTGGTGAAAGCGATAGGCGTTGATACAAATCGCGCATAAGGATGGTCTTGTTCCGTCGGTCGCTGCTGCGTCTTTTTAGTAGGTTTGCATCAGGTAATCATACGCGTTTTTGATGCGCTGAAAACGTGCGGATGCCAGGGCCACCTGGTGTTCGCTTTCGGTGAAAAAGCGGTCCGGGTGATGAAGCTGTGCCATGCGCCGATAGGCGAGGCGCACGTCGCTACGACTGGCTCCCGGCGGCAGTCCGAGTACCGCCAGGGCACGCGTGGTGCGGTCCGGAGGAGGCGCGGTGCGTTGCCACTGGCGGCGTTCTCCCTGGGCGCGTTCGTAACGGGACCGGTCTTGCCGCGCCTGCTCCCGTTGAGCCTGTTCGCGGCGGCTCTGGTCATCGCGTTGCCGTTGGCGTTCACGCTCCTGTCGGGCATGCGCCTGACGCGCCTGGGCCTCTTCCTGTTGGCGCTGCTTTTCCTGCTGTTTACGCTGTTTTTTCTGTTTGCGTTGCTGGTGTTTCTCGTCAGCCTGCTGTGCGGCTTCATCCCGCGCCTGCTGTTCAGCGGCGGCCTCGCGTGCCTTTTGGTTAAAGTAGTCCGGATTGTGACGTTGCCAATAGGCATGACGGCTGGGGTCCTCGGGGGACGTTAATGGCCTGCCGGTTAACTCATAAAACAGGGTGCTCAGCGTTGTGGGTGTCACATTGAGCAAGTCCGCCAGAAAGCGCAGGATATAATGGTTGGCCAGCGACAGGTCGCCGTCATCGGTTGCCACCGTGATCGACTGATGCAGGACACTCAGGCTGCGTTCTTGCGAGCACTCTTTACGTAGAATCTCGGCGGCCAGCTGAATGGCTTGCAGATCCTGATTATGGGCAATGCTCATGACCGGCCCCAATTCATGCCCATGACGAAACTGCGCCGTGACCTGGGCCAGGCGACGGCGTCGCTGGCCTTCCGACACGTGCTGGCGGTTAACAAGTACCCAAGCCAGCAATAGTAGCGTTGCCGTATCCACTTGGCTGCGGCTATTTAACAGCACCAGCTCAAAGGGTGAAAAACGGGCCATGGACATCCAAAGGCTCCCAAAGTGAAAAGAACAGCGGGCAATAGTGGCGTCAGGCGTGCCTTAAGGCAAGGCCTTCACCGGTTAGCGATAATGCCATGTTATCGCATTGACGTATCCAGGGAAGCAGGAGATTGGTGAGTTGATTAATGTAGAGCGCAAAAACAGCTTTCAACTGCGTATTTCACGGCGCTTGAAGGAGGAAACCTCTCACAATCTGGATATTTATCTGTTTGTACCGGGGGATCTTGGCCTTTCGACCCAGTTGATTTCGGAGGAAGCGTTTTACCACGCGGCGATTCAAGTGTCGCGTACCTACTACAGCGACGAATATCATCTGCCCCTGGTGCATAGCCGCCTGGCGAGCCGCAATCAGCTGAGCAGTGACTCCTATCGCCTGAGCCTCAGCCTTTATGCTTATCAATACGTGGGCGCGATGGAGCGCAATACCCAAGCCATGCTGAAAAGTGCGCGGGAGATACGCCGAAGCGAAGATAAGCATCAGGTCGACCAGGAAAGTGTTCATTGGCTGCGTGACCAGCTGCAGCAAACCAGTGACTTGAGTGAAAGTATTCTGAGGCGCCTGCGCCGCCATCCGCCCCGGGATGAACGACTGACCAAGTATTTCACCAATATCGATAATTACCTGTCGTGGTTTACCGAACAGCAGCTATTGGCGCTGGTGGCTCACATGCCCAGGGGCGGTGAGTTTACCCCCATCCGTCACCGGTTCGTGGCGATTTGCCAGCGTGAAGAAGCGTACCGGCGCGAGCAGGAATACAACGCCGAACGGGTGATGGCTGACCCTACCCGGATGTCGAATAAAATGCGGTTGCTGCGTCGCTTGATCGAGTATCCCATTACCCTTAAGCAGCGGCCCCAGGAGTTGGGTGGCGGTGAGCAAAAAGCCGTCAAAGCCTTGGCGACGGCCGTGGTCATGGCCTTTGTTTCGTTTGGCGTACTTCGCCTGCGCGATACCCTCGGTGATATCACTTCGTTGTTCGTGATTGCCATGGCCGTACTTTATGCCATGCGCGAAGTGTTCAAAGACGATTTACGTAACACCTTATGGCGCTGGTTGCGCCGTGGGCGGCCTAAGTGGCGGCGGCAGTACGTCGACCCCAACCGCAATGTATCGGTGGGGCATCAACTCGAATGGTTCGACTATAAGCGCTATTCGTCTCTGGACCCTGAAATTCAGCGGTTGCGTCGCCGGACCGTGGCCCAGCGTGAGGAGGTGGTGCTGCATTACCGTTCGCGCTCCAGGATGTCACCGACCCGCTTCCTGAGTGGTTACGAACATACCCAGGAAAGTTTAACGCTGGATATCTCCATGCTGACCCGGCTGATGAGCAAGGGCAAGTATGACATCTACCGGCTTAAAGAAGGCCAGGCCGTGCGCGAAAGTGTCGAGCGTCGTCACCTGTTCAATCTGGTCATTCGCGAAACCGGCAGCGAAGACCAGCCTTACCTGGCTCGCTGGAAGGTCGTGGTCAGCCGGTCTGGGATTGTCGATGTAGAAAAAGTCGGGGAGAGCGGCACAGCAAAGGTCAGTGAAAAAGACCAGTGAATAAGCTGCGCTAGATCAAAAAGACGCCAACTAAAGGGTGTCAGCATGGGCAACTGAAGAGCAGCGAACTAGTCTGAAGTAGAGGGCTTTGCAAACTACGACGATAACGTCGAAAGGGCCCGTTGCCAGGAGGAGCACCATGCAAGCTATCGATATCATGACGCCCAAAGTGGTGAGTGTGGCGCCCGACACCGATGTGCGCGATATAGCACAATTGCTGCTGAGCCACCGTATTAGTGCCGTCCCGGTGGTGGATGACGAGCATCGGGTGGTCGGGATCGTCAGCGAAGGCGATTTGATGCGTCGTCTAAAAGACGACGACGGCCAGCCCCAGTCAGGGTGGTTGTCGCTTTTGAGTGGCGGAAAAAGTTCGCGCGACTATGTGAAATCCCATGGCCGTAAAGCTCAGGATGTCATGACCCCTGACCCGCTGAGTGTCGAGGAAAACACGCCAATACACAGTATTGCTCGCCTGCTGGAAAAGCACCACATCAAACGTGTGCCTGTTCTGCGTGATGGCAAATTGGTGGGCATTGTCAGTCGCGCCAATTTACTGCAAGGCATTGCGAATGCTGTCGTGGGGCCGACGCAATCGCCTGCCGATGATCGCCAAATTCGCGACGCCATCCTCAACGACGTTGAGCGCCATACCGACGTGCGCGTCGAAAATATCAGTCTGATCGTCGATGGCGGCGTTGTGGAAGTCTGGGGGCTGGTTGAATCCCTTGAACAGAAAAAGGCCGTGACGGTGGTGGCAGAGAACGTTCCAGGGGTGACGCAGGTTGAAAATAACCTTGGCATGATGCCCCGCGGCGTAGGCTATATGTAAGCAACCAGTGGCAGATGGCGTAAGATGCCCGCTATTGAGTAGCGGGCTTCTGGCGTTGATTACCTGATTTAGCCCAGGGCGTTAACTCACTGACTTGATGGCTTGCTCAAGGTTTTCCACGCTGCGCTGGGTATGGTGCAGCTTATCGAGACCAAACAGGCCAATGCGGAAGGTCTGGAAGTGGTCGCCCTCATCGCACATCAGTGGCACCCCGCCCGCCACTTGTACGCCTGCCTGGGCAAGCTTGCCGACCAGGCCGCTGTCATCAGTGTAGCACACCACCACACCCGGAGCGTCAAACCCCGCCGCCGCGACGCTTGCAAAGCCGTGGCGCTTGAGCATGGCGCGAACTTCTCGGCCGATCGCCTGCTGCTCCTCTTTGACCTTGCCAAAGCCGTAGTCACGCGTTTCCTGCATGATGTCGCGCAGCTGGCGCAGGGCATCGGTGGGCATGGTCGCGTGATAGGCGTGCCCGCCGTTCTCGTAGGCCTGCATGATGCTGTGCCACTTGCCTAAATCGCAGGCAAAGCTGTTGCTCTGGGTCTCGCTCAAACGCTGGGTGGCACGCTCTGAGAGCATCACCATGGCGCAGCAGGGCGAGCCGCTCCAGCCTTTCTGCGGCGCGCTGACCACGACGTCTACCCCCAGCGCCTGCATGTCCACCCACAGTGTACCCGCGGCAATGGCGTCGAGCACGAACAGGCCGCCCACATCACGGGTCGCCTGGGCAACGGTGCGGATGTAGTCGTCCGGCAAGAGCATCCCGGCGGATGTTTCCACCTGAGGGGCAAAAACGACCGCAGGCTTTTCAGCGCGAATGCGCTCGGCAACCTCGTCGGCGGAGACCGGCGCAAAGGGCGACTGCGGGTCGCTGGGGTCTTCGCGCCGCGCTTTCAGCACGGTGTGCTGGTCGGTCAGTCGGCCCATCTCGATAATCTGCGTCCAGCGGTAGCTGAACCAGCCGTTACGAATCACCAGCGTCGGCTGGTCGGCGGCAAACTGGCGTGCAACCGCTTCCATACCGAAGGTGCCGCTACCCGGTACGATCACCGCTGCATGGGCGTTGTAGACCTCTTTCAACGTGGCGGAAATATCCCGCATCACGCCCTGAAACTGTTGCGACATATGGTTCAGCGAGCGGTCGGTGTAGACCACCGAATATTCCAGCAAGCCGTCGGGGTCGACGTTGGGCAATAGGCCAGCCATGGCGTTCTCCAATCGTATGATGTGCTCTCAATCGACACATTTAGTCTTGAACAAGGGGGGGTCTTAAGAGTACGAGCAAAAAACGCACAAAACCAGCCCGCGAGGGGCTGGTTGTCAGTGCGAAGCAGGTGGGGTCAACGCGGCGGCAGTTGCTCGGGGCCGAAGGCGTCGGGCAGCAGCGTTTCCATGGTGTAGGTTTTCAGTACTTCGCCCTGGCGAGAGAGCACCATGATCTGCGTGTCGGGCGTGGCAAACTCGCGGATACGCTGGCGACAGTCGCCGCAGGGCGTACACAGGTGCTCGCCGGGCCCCATCACATAGACCCTGGCAAGCGCACGCTGCCCGGCCGTGGCCATGGCTGAAATGGCCGAGGCTTCGGCACACAGCCCCTTGTAGTGGGCCACTTCGACGTTGCAGCCGGCGAACTGCTGGCCATCCGGACACTCCATCACGGCGGCCACCGGATGGTTGGAGTAGGGCGCATAGGCATTGTCGAGCGTTGTCAGTAGTGTCTCAACCAGTGCCGAATCGACTTGGCTCATGGCGATTTCCTTGGTGTTGGCCTTCAGGTGCGCGCTGCGTCGTCGCGTAATACCGTATCGAGCGCAATCGTCATCATGTCGTTGAAGGTGGTTTGACGGTCTTTGCTTGAGAGCGAGTCGCCTTTCAGAATATGGTCGGATACCGTGCAGATGGTCAGCGCCCGGGCGCCAAATTCCGCTGCCACGCCGTAGAGACCCGCGGCTTCCATCTCGACGCCGACAATACCGTAGCGCTTGAGCAGCTCGGCCATCTCGGTTTGCGGGTTGTAGAACAGATCCGCCGAGAAGATGTTGCCGACTTTCACCGGCACGTTTTGCGCGTTGGCGGCGGCCACGGCGTGCTGGGTCAGGTCAAAGTCGGCAATCGCGGCGAAGTCGTGGTCGTTGAAGCGCATGCGGTTGACCTTGGAATCGGTGCACGCACCCATGCCGATAACCACGTCGCGGACGTTGACGTCGTCGCGAACCGCGCCGCAGGAGCCCACGCGTATCACGGATTTAACGCCGTAGTCGGTGATCAGTTCCTTGGCGTAGATCGAGACCGAGGGGATGCCCATGCCATGGCCCATGACCGAAATCTCGCGGCCTTTGTAGGTGCCGGTGTAGCCCAGCATGCTGCGCACGTCGTTGACCAGGCGGACATCGTCCAGGTAGGTCTCGGCGATGAACTTGGCACGTAGCGGGTCGCCGGGCATCAGCACGGTATCGGCGAAATCGCCTTTCTCAGCATTAATATGTGGTGTCGCCATTGTAGGTTTCTCCTTTAAGCGGCGCTGGATAAAAAGCTTTCGCCGTCGGCCATGGCCTCGAGCGCGAAGTAGTCGGCCAGTGTCTGGCCGATATCGGCGAAGGTGCCGCGTTCGCCCATGGGGCCGGGGGTAAAGCCTGCGCCACGCACCATCACCGGGACGTATTCGCGGGTATGCTCGGTGCCCTCCCAGCTGGGGTCGCAGCCGTGGTCGGCGGTGAGCAGCAGCAGGTCATCATCGTTTAGGGCGGCGAACAGCTCGGGCAGGCGGGCATCGAAGTGCTCGAGCGCTGCGGCATAGCCCGGCACGTCCCGACGGTGGCCATAGACCGAGTCAAAATCGACAAAGTTGGTCATGATCATGGTCGGGCGGTCTCTGGTTTCCCGGGCGGTGCGCTCAACCTCGGCAAGCGTGGCCTCCATCAGCGCATCGTGGCCGCTGGCCTTGACCTTGTGGGTAATCCCACAGTGGGCGTAGATATCGGCAATTTTGCCGATCGATACCACCTCGCCACCGGCTTCGGCGAGCTTTTGCAGCACCGTGGGGGTCGGCGGTTCGACACTGTAGTCGCGGCGGTTGCCGGTGCGGGCAAAGTCGTCGCGGTTATTGCCAACAAAGGGGCGCGCAATCACGCGGCCAATATTGTAAGGCTCGAGCAGGCCGCGCACGGTTTCGCACAGTTCATAGAGCCGTTCGAGGCCGAAGTGCTCTTCGTGGGCGGCAATCTGGAAGACGGAATCCGCAGAGGTGTAGACGATCGGCTTGCCCGTGGCGACGTGCTCTTCGCCCAGGCGGGCGATGATCTCGGTGCCCGAGGCGTGGCAGTTGCCAATCACGCCGGGCAGGTTGGCGGCATCGACAATTTTGTCGAGCAGCTCCGCCGGGAAGCTATCGGTCTTGTCGAGAAAGTAGCCCCAGTCGAAGCGCACGGGGACACCGGCAATTTCCCAGTGGCCCGAGGGGGTGTCCTTGCCGCTGGAAATTTCCTTGGCGTGGGCGTAAGCGCCTGTCAGCGTGTCCGGCAGGTTAACGCCTTCCGCTACAGTGCCGGTGGCATCGCGGTGGGCGTGAAACAAACCGAGTTTTGCCATGTTGGGTAGTTTCAAAGGGCCTGAGCGCTCGGCCGTATCGGCGTCGCCACGGGCGCAGGCGGCGGCAATATGGCCCAGGGTGTCAGATCCCTGGTCGCCGAAGGTGTCGGCATCCGGCGCGCTGCCGATGCCAAATGAATCGAGGACAACAACAATCGCGCGGCGCATCAGGCTTCTCCTCTGAAGGTGTCTTGAAGTAGCGTGTCCGCGGTCGCGGGGGCGTCACCCAAGGTGACCGCGGCGCGAAGCTGGGCGGCGGCAAGGGCGGCGGCATCTTCGCTTTTGGCGTGAACCATGGCGATAGGACGCTGACCATCGACACGCTCGCCGATTTCGGCAATGTCGCTGAAGCCGACGCTGTGGTCGACGCTGGCATCATTGCGCAGGCGGCCCCCGCCGAGTTCCACCACGCTCATGCCCACGGCCCGGGTGTCAATGCGCTGGATGATGCCCGACCGTTCGGCATACACGGGTTTAATGACGTCGGCGTTGGCCAGGTAGTGATCCGAACGCTCCATGAAGTCGGCAGGACCGCCCAGCTCGCTCACCATGCGGGCAAAAACCTCGGCGGCCGCACCCGATGTCAGGGCTTTTTCAAGCTTGGTCAGCGCGGCCTCGCGGCTGTCGACCAGCTTGCCCGCCATCAGCATTTCCACCGCCAGTTCGCGGGTCACCTGCATGACTCGGCTGTTGGCGCGTTCACCGCGCAGCAGTGCCAGGGTTTCGACAATCTCGACCGCGTTACCGGCGCAGGGGGCCAGTGGCTGGCTCATGTCGGTGAGCAGCGCGGTGGTAGGTGTGCCCGCCTGGGTCGCGACATTGGCAATGCTCTTGGCCAGTTCGCGGGATTTTTCCGGCGTAGGCATGAAGGCGCCGCTGCCGACTTTGACATCCATGACCAGGGCATCCAGGCCGGAGGCCAGCTTTTTGCCCAGAATCGAGGCGGTGATCAGCGGGATGGACTCCACCGTGGCGGTCACGTCGCGCACGCCGTAGATGCGCTTGTCTGCCGGGGCAAGGTTGCCGGTCTGGCCGATAATCGCCACGCCGGTGGATTTCACCACGTCGCCGAAGCGCTCCGGGGCGGGGTAGGGGTTGTAGCCGGGAATGGACTCCAGCTTATCCAGCGTGCCGCCGGTGTGGCCCAGGCCGCGGCCGGAAATCATCGGCACGAAGGCGCCGCAGGCGGCGACCCAGGGGCCCAGTACCAGCGAGACCAGATCACCCACGCCGCCGGTGGAGTGTTTGTCGACGATCGGGCCGGGCAGGTTGAGTGAATCCCACTGCATGACGTGGCCGGAGTCACGGGTGGCGGTGGTCAGCGCGACGACTTCCTCACGGCTCATGCCGTTCAGATACACCGCCATGGTAAAGGCGCCAATTTGTGCATCGCTGATACGGTCGTCGGCAATGCTCTGTACAAACGCCTTGATTTCTTCTGCTGGTAGCGGCTGGTGATCGCGCTTGAGGCGGATCAGTTCTTGCGGGAGCATCTTAATAGCCTCCGTCATTACGCGAGAGCGACGCGGTCTGGGGGTTGCCGCTCAGGGTGTTGAGCAAGTCCCCCAGCAGGCTGGACGCGCCAAACCGGAAGTGGCGCGGCGAGACCCACTGGTCACCCATGATCTTGGCGGCGAGCGCCAGGTATTCGGCGGCCTCTTCGGCTGTCTTGACCCCACCTGCCGCCTTGAATCCGACATCCTTGCCGCTTTCCTTGATGGCCTGGAGCATGATCTCGGCGGCTTCCAGCGTTGCGTTGACTGCCACCTTGCCGGTTGAGGTCTTGATGAAGTCGGCGCCCCCTTCAATGGCCAGCTCGCTTGCCCGCTTGATAAGCGCAGGCTCTTTAAGCTCGCCGGACTCGATGATGACTTTCAACAGCGCCTGGCCGCCGCAGGCCGCATGGCACATTTCCACCAGCTCACGGCCGGTCTCTTCGTCGCCCGCCATGAGGGCGCGATAGGGAAAGACGACATCGACTTCGTCTGCCCCGGAAGCGACGGCTTCACGGGTCTCGCGGGCGGCGCCCATGATGTCGTCACCGCCGTGGGGAAAGTTGGTGACCGTGGCAATCTTGACGTCACCGTTGAGCTCATGGGCGGTGAGGGCGCGACGCGCGGTCACGACGAACTGGGGATAGACGCATACCGCTGCCGGGTAGCCGAAGGGCGTTTTTGCCTTTTTGCACAGCGACTCGATGGACGCATCGGTATCGGTATCGTTGAGACTGGTCAAGTCCATCAGTGAAAGCGCCTGGCGCGCAGCAAGGGTGATGTTAATCGAAGCGGTCATGGACATCTCGCACAGTATTAGGGTTTAAGAACGACTGAAAAAAACGGGCACTACTGTATACGACAGCAGCGCCCGCGTAATCGTTGAAGGTTACGTTAAGAAGCAACGCTGCCCAAGGCGATAAAGAAGCCTGCAATAGAGGCCGACATCAGGTTGGACAAGGTGCCTGCCAATACCGCCTTGACGCCAAAGCGGGCGATTTCATGGCGACGCGAGGGGGCAATGCTACCCAGGCCACCGAGCAAAATCGCAATGGAGGATAAATTGGCAAAGCCACACAGGGCAAAGGAAAGAATTGCCATGGTGTGTGCCGTCATCGCCTGGCCAGTGGCCGCGACCATCTGCTCACCTTCAATATAGGGCGCGAGGTTGATATAGGCGACAAACTCATTGACCACCAGTTTCTGGCCGATGAACGAACCGGCAAGGGTGGCCTCTTCCCAGGGCACACCCAGCAAGAACGCCAGCGGGGCAAACAGCCAGCCCAGAATCCACTCAAGGCTCAACGATTCAAAGCCGACCCAGCCGCCCACGCCACCGAGAATACCGTTGATCAAGGCGATCAGCGCGATGAAGGCCAGCAGCATGGCGCCCACATTGGCCGCCAGCATCAAGCCGGACGTCGCGCCAGAAGCGGCCGCGTCCAGCACGTTGCTGGGCTTGTCCGGCTGCTCTTCAAGCTCTTCCTCGACCTTGGAAACGCTGTCGGCATCCTTGGGATCCTGGGTCTCGGGCATGATCAGCTTGGCAAACAGCAAACCACCCGGGGCTGCCATGAAAGAGGCCGCGACCAGGTACTCCATGGGGATCCCCAGGGCGGCGTACCCCGCAAGCACCGAACCGGCGACGGACGCCAGGCCACCGCACATGACGGCGAACAGCTGGGAAGGTGTCATGCGGGCAATAAACGGACGTACCACGAGCGGCGCTTCGGTCTGGCCGACGAAGATGTTGGCCGTAGCGGAAAGCGACTCGGTACGCGAGGTGCCCAGTGCTTTCTGGAGGGCGCCCCCCAGAAGGCGGATGACCCACTGCATGATCCCGATATAGTAGAGCACCGCGATCAGCGATGAGAAAAAGATAATCACCGGCAGCACTTTAATGGCGAATACGAAGCCGACCTCGTCAGTATCTGCCAGGCCGCCAAACAGGAAGCTGATGCCGTCATCGGCATACACCAGAATCTGGCTGACGCCGGCCGAGATCGTCTGCAAGACGCTCTGGCCAAAGGGCACATAAAGGACAAAAGCGCCAATGCCCGCTTGAATGCCGAAGGCACCCAACACAGTTCGTAAGCGGATCGACTTGCGATCGTAAGAAAAGATCAGGGCGATGGCCACCAGGGTGACCATGCCGACCAAGCTCATCAGGAGTGTCATAAAAAAGATCCTTCGCGTGGGCCAGGTGCGTGTTACAGCAGGTTGAGCTTCACAGTGTAAATCATCGCGTTCTGATAATTTCTAGGCGTGCCTAGTTTTTCATCGGAATAGCGGTACTGGATGCCGGTCGTGATCAACTCGGAAGGATGCCACCAGAGACTGACTGCGCCATTGGTGCCCACGCTGTCGGCCTTATCGCCCACATAGTTCTGTTCCAGATACTCGTCGTCGCGACCAAAGGTCTGCTCATGCCAGTTGGTAACACCAAACTTCTGGCCGAAGGCATTGAAGTCGTAGCCCGCGACCCAGCCAGCCATGAAGCCGTTCGAGCCGGTATAGTTATTACTTTGTACCCGGGCGGCACCCAGAAACGGCTTGAACCAGACGCCGTTATCAAAGTTGGCGAGATAGCCCAGGCCCAGGATCTGGTCTTGCTCGCGGCTGTTGAAACCGTAATCACGGAAGTCGTAGAGGTGGGCATAAATCGACATCGGGCTGTCGCCCAGGTAAATGTGCGAGGTCAGCTTGCCCGCCGTGCGGAAGTTATCGGTGCCGCCGCTGGCTTCGTCGAACTGGTCGTTGGTAGGGTTTTCAAAATCAAAAAAGCCGTAAAACTCACCCCATTCGTAACCCAGCCCGCCCTCGATCTCCAGGAACATGAAATCGCTCTTGGCGGCATTGCTCGCGGTGCGGTCTTCGGTGCCGTCAGACCAGTCAAGATAATTGACCGACACATTGGCGAACGACCAGATGGGATCAAAGGCGTCCGCGTTAGCGGTGCTGGCGGTACCAGCGATTAGTAGGCCAGCGCCAAGCGCTGTTAGCGATGCGCGTGATGGAATAGCAGTGGTAAAACGAGTACGAGCAGTCATGGTAGCCTCAACCGGTTTGTTAGTTGCAGTTTTGATCCGCCTCGACGACGGACGTGAGGGCTGGCGTTGACCCGAATCAGCGGGTTTCTTGAGTTGTAATGTTAAAATTATAACATTTAGTGTTATTTTTCTAACGCCGATTTGCAATTTTTATCACGTGATCCGCTGTTAAATGAAAAACGGCTGACATAAAGTTTCAACGGCCGTTGATTTAATGGTAATTCTCTGGCCGCTCGCTCAGCATGGGGAGGAGAAACCTCAACTAAAGGGGGAGAGCCACCCGTCAATGGGAAAGGCCATCAGCAAGTGGAGAAAGCTATCCCGCAAGCGCTCTCAAGCCCTCACAAGAGGTAACCTCCGCGATAACCCAGGCCCATTCAACGACAACAGGCCGTTACCAGGAGAAGCTGTCAATGAAAGACCGAAGCGCGTTGCGCTTGGCAACGTTGCAGGAGGCACTCGCCAGCGGTGGGACGCTGCATTTACGCGATGCGGCCGAACTGTGTGGTGTGTCCGAAATGACCATCCGGCGGGATGTTAACGCCTATCCGCAGGTGATTAGCCTGCTCGGTGGCCGATTGGTCATGGCGCATACGCCAGGTGTCACCCCGGTATACGACCTGACCGAGCAGCAGGCCAGCCACTACCAGGCGAAAAATCGCCTCTGCCAGCGTGCCCAGGGGTTCATAGAGGACGGCGATACGCTGTTTGTCGACTGTGGCTCGACATTGATGCCGCTAATGAACCAGCTGAGTGGTTATCAGGATCTGACGGTGATTACCTATGCCCTCAACATCGCGAATGCTGTGGCACCCTTGCCGAACGTGCGACTGGTGTTGCTGGGTGGCTTGTTTTATCCGGCGTCGCAGTCGTTCGCCAGTGACACCATGGCGGAGTCCATTGAGCGGCTGGGGATTAACAAGGCGTTTATTTCGGCGGCGGGCGTTGATGTGCAGCGTGGGGTAAGCTGCTTCCATTTTCATGAGGTGCTGCCCAAGCAGGCGGCAATGGCGGCGGCCATGCAGCGTCTATTGGTCGTAGATGCCAGCAAGTTCGGTGTGGTGCGCCCGGCGTACTTTGCGTCGGTGAACGAGTTTGACGTGATCGTCACCGACGAGGAGGGCGCCCCGACCTTGCTGCGCGACGCAAACAGCGCTTCACCGACGATCACCGCGCCATAGTTCGTTGCATGGTTTTTTTGATTAAATTAGCCAAGTTACCTTTAAGCCTTAGGCCAATCGTGGCAGAATCCGCGGCGTTTACCTGCGGCAAATCGTCTCTTCTCTTCTGCGTCATTGATGCGAGAATAGCCATCGTCTGCAGTAACCGTGTTTGGCGCTAGCTTGCCAAACGGTCCTCTCTCGCGATCAGACGTCGACGTTAAGCGGTTGCTTATCGGCTGCGTTTTTTCAAGAGACTTTGTTAGCTTGCTACTTAGCGGCTTGTTTGCAATGTTTGCCTCCCAGCCCTGACGAGGTCGTAACATGAGAAAAAACCTCTACGCCAAAGCGGCAGGTCTTCTACTGTTGCTTTCTTTATTTTTACTGCTGGGTGGTTGTAGCTCGGCGTTGATGGACCCGAAGGGTCAAATTGGCGCCGAGCAACGCACCCTGATTCTGACAGCCTTCGGCATCATGCAGATTGTCGTGCTTCCCGTTATCGGGATGACGCTGTTCTTTGCATGGCGTTACCGTCGTGGTAACCACAAGGCCGCCTACACGCCTGACTGGGCGCACAACACCTGGGTTGAAGTGGTGGTGTGGCTGATTCCTTGCGTCATTGTTCTCTTCCTCGCGGGGTTGACGTGGTACACCTCGAACAGCCTGGACCCGCACAAGTCCATTGCTGAAGAAGGTGAAGAGACGCTTGAAATCCAGGCCGTGTCCATGGACTGGAAGTGGCTGTTCATCTATCCCGAGCAAGGCATTGCCACGGTCAACGAGGTGGCGTTTCCTGCGGACACACCAGTACGTTTCCGGGTCAGCTCCGCGTCAGTGATGAATTCGTTCTTCATCCCTGATCTTGGCAGCCAGATTTATGCCATGGCGGGTATGGATAACGACGTCCATCTGATTGCTGACGAGGAAGGTACCTACCCAGGTCGCTCTACCAACTACAGTGGTTCGGGCTTCTCGGGCATGACCTTTGACGCGCATGCGACATCGGAAGAAGGCTTCGATGAGTGGGTGGCAGAAGTCAAAGAGTCCTCCAAATCGATAAGCTTCGACGATGGCTATAACGAGCTGTTGAAGCCAAGCCGTAATCATCCGGTCGAGTACTTCTCTGAAGTATCGCCAACCCTCTATGACGACATCCTCAACGTTTACCACAGCGGTGAGCCTGTTGAAGTGTTGCCTGATGAGACCGGATACAAACATGCCAATAGCGATCATCAAGAGCAGGACGGCGATATGGCGATGAACGCGGAGGCAGCGGAGTAAACTATGTTTGGAAAACTCGGTTTAGACTCGATCCCCTTTTACGATCCCATCATCGTATCGCTCATGATCATGACCGCCTTGGGCGGAGCGGTAGTGTTAGGGGGTGTTACCTACTTCCGCAAGTGGGGCTATCTGTGGAGTGAGTGGGTAACCTCGGTCGATCATAAAAAGATTGGGATCATGTATTTCATCGTGGCACTGGTGATGCTGATCCGCGGTATTGGTGAAGCGCTGATGATGCGTGCCCAGCTGGCGATTGCCTCTGGCGGGGCAGAAGGCTTCCTGCCGCCTGAGCACTACGACCAGCTGTTCACGACCCACGGCGTCATCATGATCTTCTTCGTGGCCATGCCCATGGTCATCGGTTTGATGAACCTGGTCGTGCCGCTACAGATCGGTGCACGCGACGTCGCCTACCCGTTCCTGAACAACCTGAGCTTCTGGTTGTTTGTATCCGGTGCGATGATTGTCAATCTATCTCTGTTCATCGGCGAGTTTGGTACGACCGGCTGGCTGGCCTATGCACCTCTTTCGGGGATTGAGTACAGTCCCGGGGTCGGGGTCGATTACTGGATATGGGCGTTGCAGATATCCGGGGTGGGTACCACCTTGACGGGGATCAACTTCTTCGTGACGATCCTGAAGATGCGTGCGCCGGGCATGAAGATGTTCCGCATGCCGATCTTCACCTGGACCTCGCTATGCGCCAACGTGCTGATCATTGCGTCCTTCCCGATCCTGACCGCGACGATTGCGCTGCTGACTCTTGATCGTTACCTGGGGATGAACTTCTTCACCAACGATCTTGGCGGTAACGTGATGATGTACGTCAACCTCATCTGGGCCTGGGGCCATCCTGAGGTGTACATCCTGATTCTGCCGGCCTTCGGGGTGTTCTCTGAAGTCGTGGCGACGTACGCCCGCAAACGGCTGTTCGGCTACCACACCATGGTATGGGCCACCGTCGCGATTACGATTCTGTCGTTTGTCGTATGGCTGCACCACTTCTTCACCATGGGGGCGGGGGCCAACGTCAATGCCTTCTTCGGCATCATGACGATGATCATCGCCATCCCCACCGGTGTGAAGGTCTTCAACTGGCTGTTCACCATGTACCGCGGCAGCATCGAGCTGTCTGTGCCCATGCTGTGGCTCATCGGCTTCATCATCGTCTTTACCATCGGTGGTATGACCGGTGTCATGCTGTCGGTACCGGCGGCCAACTTCGTGCTGCATAACAGCCTGTTCGTTATCGCCCACTTCCATAACGTGATTATCGGCGGTGTGGTCTTCGGCATGATGGCGGGCATGTACTACTGGTTCCCGAAGGCGTTTGGCTTCAAGCTCGACGAAAAGTGGGGCAAGCGCAGCTTCTGGTGCTGGTTGATCGGCTTTCTCATGGCCTTTATGCCGCTCTATGTGCTCAGCTTCGATGGGGCCGTGCGTCGCATGTCCTCCTACGAGGCCACCGAGTGGCAGCCAATGATGATCGTCGCCTTTATCGGTGCATGTATTATCCTGATGGGTATCTTATCGACACTGATCATGGTGGCGGTCAGCATCAAGAATCGTCATAGCATGAAGTATGCCGACATGAGCGGTGACCCCTGGGATGGCCGTACCCTCGAGTGGGCAACGTCCTCACCTGCACCGTTCTATAATTTCGCGCATCTGCCAAAAATCAGCGGTATCGATGATTTCTGGCGCCAGAAGCAGGAAGGCCGTGAAGCAATTGGCACTGGGCCTTACCAAGATATCCATATGCCGCGCAACACCATTGCGGGACCGGTGATCAGCCTGTTCTCGATGATCTTTGGTTTTGCCCTGGTATGGCATATCTGGTGGCTGGCGATTGTCGGTGGTATCGGTATGTTTGTTGCCTTTATCGCCCGCGTAGCCAATGACGACATTGATTACTACGTGCCGGCGGCTGAAGTCGAACGTATTGAGAATGAGCACAAGCAGCGCCTCGAAGAGTATCGGGAGTGGTTGAAGCAGCATCCCGAAGAAGCGTCTCATCTACAGGTTCGGATGCAGGGGTAACCATGGCGAGCGAAGCAGTAACTAACCACGACGATCACGCGCATCCAGAGGCGCACGATCACCACGATACCGGCAGCATCAAGGTGTTCGGTTTCTGGGTTTACCTGATGAGCGACTTAGTGATCTTTGGAACACTATTCGCTACCTTTGCCGTGCTCCTTCGGGGCACGGCCGGTGGACCCGACGGCTCCGAGATCTTTGATCTACCGCTGATTCTGGCCGGTACATTTGCTCTGTTGATCAGTAGTTTTACCTATGGGATGGCGGTGCTGGCAATGACCGCCGAGAAGGTCGACAAGGTCAAGAAATGGCTTTGGATCACCTTCGTGCTGGGGGCAGCCTTTATTGCCATGGAGATTTATGAGTTCCAGCATCTCATTCATCTCGGCTACGGCCCTGATCGCAGCGCCTTTTTATCTGCCTTCTTTACACTGGTTGGCACACACGGTCTGCACGTAACCTTCGGGCTGGTCTGGATCCTGGTGGTACTCTATCAGCTGCGTACCAAGGGTCTGAATGATATGACACGTCCGCGTATTTTGTGCCTAAGCTTGTTCTGGCACTTCCTGGATATCGTGTGGATTTGCGTATTTTCGTTCGTCTACCTGATGGGGGCTCTGTAATATGAAGGACTCACCCACTGCACACGGCAGCGTTAAGTCTTATGTGACGGGGCTGATTCTCTCCATCGTGCTGACCATTATCCCGTTCGCGGCGGTAATGAGCGGCGCGCTGAGCATGAATGCCACCGTCTGGACGATCGTGATCACCGCCGTCGCCCAGATATTGGTGCAGCTTGTGATGTTCATGCACATGGACACCAAGCAGGAGGAAGGCTGGAATTTCATGTCTTTCGTCTTTACCTTGATTATTCTCGGCCTGGTTGTTGGAGGTTCGTTGTGGATCATGCATCACCTGCACCTCAATCTGCACATCGGGTAACGTTTATGGCAAAGATGGGCGATTATTTCGCCCTCACCAAACCGGGTATCATTGGTGGCAATACCATTTCGGTGATGGGCGGCTATTTTTTAGCCGCCCGCGGCGATTTTGACCTGCTGCTATTCATGAGCGCGGTGGTGGGCCTGGCGCTGGTGATTGCGTCGGGCTGTGCCTTCAATAACGTGATCGATCGCGATATTGATGCGGTGATGAGCCGCACACGTACACGGGCTCTGGTTCAGGGCCGTATCACGCCGTTTGCGGCACTTTGCTTTGCGACGTTGCTGGGTATTGCCGGTTTTACTGTGTTGGCACTGGGCACCAATGGTTTGACGGTTGCCCTGGCAGGCTTTGGCTATGCCATTTATGTAGGGGCCTACAGCCTTTACATGAAGCGTCACTCAGAGTTTGGAACTCTGGTTGGCAGTCTTTCGGGCGCAATACCGCCGGTGGTGGGTTACTGCGCCGTGACGAACCAACTGGACGCAGGCGCGCTGACGCTGCTGTTGATTTTCTGTCTTTGGCAAATGCCGCATTCCTATGCGATCGCTATTTTCCGGATGGATGATTATCGCGCCGCCTCAATTCCTGTCCTGCCGGTCGTACGCGGTATTGCCTCGGCTCGTCGCTATATCCTTGGCTACATTGTGGCGTTCATTGCCGCGTCATTGGCACTAGCCCTGGCTGGCTATGCGGGCGTTGGCTACCTGATCGTGGCATTGGTGATGGGAAGCTATTGGCTTTACCAAGCCGTGCAGGGCTATAACGGAAGCGATGACATCCGCTGGGCCAGGCGCGTGTTTGGCGTATCGATTCTGGCCATTACGGCACTTAGTGTCGCCATGTCGCTGGATGCCAGCCTGCTTTCATTACCTCCGTTGTTAGACCGTTGGCTATGAAGTACGTCAGAAATTAGGCAGGAGTGCAATGCTCCTGTCTATACTGTCTGTAAGCCCGATTCGGGTTTGACCGGCTATTTCGTCGGTTAGAATAAAAAGGACAGTAGGAGACGTACCATGTTGACACACGTCTGGGGCTTAATGGCCCATCCTCAGCGCGAATGGAAACAGATGCACGACGAGCATGAAACGGTGTTTCACCTTTATGCTCACCATGTGTTGATTCTAAGCGCCGTACCGGTTGTTTGTTCCTTCATTGGCACCACGCAGTTTGGCTGGGGGCTCGGCGCTGAGCGTACCATTCAGTTGGGGTTGCTGGACGCCTTTTATGCGGGCATCGTTTTCTACCTGGTCATTCTGGCGGCCGTGCTATTCATGGGCAACGTCATCCACTGGATGGCCCAACGCTTTGTTGACCCCCCGAATCGTCGCCGCTGCGTAAAGTTTGCGGGTTATGTCGCGACCCCCATGCTGCTCAGCGGTGTCGTGGCGCTTTATCCCATCGTATGGCTCTGTCTGCTGGCTGGTGTGATAGGACTTTGCTGGTCGGGTTATCTGCTCTACGTGGGGATCCCCAACTTCCTGGATATCTCTGATGAGCAGGGGTTTATCGTCTCCAGTGCGACGCTGGCCATTGGGGTGCTGGTACTGGAGATGCTGCTGGCCGCGACGGTACTGCTGTGGGGCTACGGTGAGCGGATAATCCTGAGCCTCCTGCAATAGCCAGTGCTGGCTTGTCTTCTTTATGTCTTTAGCCATCAAATGCCTGCCCCCTCATCGTCAATGATAAGGGGGCAGGTTGCCTTTTTGAGTCAGGTAAGTTGCTGACTGGCCTGAATGGCGGTGAGGGCAATGGTGTAAACGATGTCATCGACCAGCGCGCCGCGTGACAGGTCGTTCACCGGTTTGTTCAGGCCTTGCAGCATGGGGCCAACGCTGACCACCCGTGCGCTACGTTGAACGGCTTTGTAAGTCGTGTTGCCGGTATTGAGATCCGGGAATACGAATACCGTGGCCTTGCCTGCTACCGGCGAGTCGGGCGCTTTCTGTTTGCCAACGCTTTCGATCGCGGCCGCATCGTATTGTAGCGGGCCATCAATGAGTAAGTGCGGTGCGCGCTGTCGGGCAATGCGCGTCGCTTCGCGTACCTTGTCGACATCGGCGCCGGTACCAGAGTCGCCGGTTGAGTAGCTGATCATCGCGACGCGTGGTTCGATGCCGAAGGCCTCGGCAGATCGGGCGCTTTGCAGGGCGATCTCGGCCAGGGTTTCAGCGTCGGGGTCCGGGTTCACGGCACAATCACCATAGACCACGACCTGCTCGGGCAGCAGCATGAAGAAGATCGATGAGACCTGGTGATATTCTGGCGCGGTTTTAATCAGTTGAAACGCGGGTCGTACGGTGTTGGCCGTGGTGTGTACCGCCCCTGATACCAATCCATCGACTTCACCCAGTTGCAGCATCATGGTGCCGAGCACGACATTGTCCTGCAACTGGGCCTCGGCGGTTAACTCGTTGAGCTTGCCGCGTCGGCGGTCCACCATGGGCGCGATATAATGCGCCCGGGTGCTTTCCGGGTCGATGATGGTCAGCTCGTCTGGCAGCGTCAGGCCGCGGTTGCGGGCGATGTTGTCAATGTCATCGCGCTTGCCCAGCAGCACACAGTTGGCGATGCCGCGGCGCTGACAGATGATCGCCGCTTCGATGGTGCGTGGCTCGTCGCCTTCCGGCAGCACGATACGTTTCTTGGCGTGCTGGGCGAGCTTGACCAGCTGGTGGCGAAACGCGGAGGGCGAAAGACGATGCGTGTAGCCGCGACTGAGATGGGTCTTTAGCCATTCCAGGTCGATATGGGCTGCAACATAACGGGCCACCTGCTCGGCGCGCTCGAAATCGTCCATGGGGATTTCGCTGCTCAACTGGCTCAAGTTCTGGGCGGTGGTCAGGCTGTCGGTATCGACGGCGAGCACCGGCAGGCCAGTTTTCAGCGCTGGCCGACACATTTCAATCATGTTGTCGTTGGGCATAAAGCCATTGGTGAGCAGTACGCCGGCCAGCCGTGTGCCGTTCATGGTGGCAAGCGCAGAGGCCAGTATCACATCGTCGCGGTCGCCAGAGGCCACCACCAGGCTGCCCGGCGTGAAAATATGCAATGCATTGGCGGCACTTCGGGCGCAAAGGCTGGTGGAAAGCACCCTGCGACTGAGGGCCTCGCCTTCGTTCAGCAGCGTTGCATTCAATGCCCTTGCGACATCCAGGGTGCGCGGTGCGCTGAGGGCGTTGCTGAAAGGCACAACGCCGATCAGATGAAACTTGTCAGTCGCCAGGGCAGGCGAATACTGCCGGAGTTCAGCAAGCACCGATTCTTCCAACTGAGGCTTAAAGGTACCGGGCGCTGCAGAAAGATCGTCGTCCTGGGCATAGGGTAAGTTTTTCATACGCATCAAAATGCCGCCCAGGGTACGGCTTGAGCTGACACCGCCGAAGCTTCTGGCGTGCATATCCAACTCTTCGGCGAGCCGCTGCGGGTCATCCAGGTCGCCGGTGCCGACGAGAATGATCCGTGCGTTGAGTGCGTGAGCGAGCTGAGCATTGGTTTGGGTGGCGTAGGTGGTGTGCTGAGTCGGCACCACGCCTTCGACCACCACCAGGTCCAGTGCGCTGCCGTCGCGATACGCCTGCTGGGTGACCTGGTCGTAGAGCTCGATGACGTTTTCCATCAGCTCGTCGGTTTGATCGTCGCGCAGTAAACGCTCCAGGCGGGCCTGGGAAATAGGCGAGGGCGGACGTTGGTTCAGCGCCCGTGACACCAGTGCCGTCGAACGATCAAGGCCCGGGCCGTTAAGCTCGTTCTGCATGAACGGTTTTAGGAAGCCCGCCTTTAGGCCAATGGTATCCAGCGCCTGAATCAGGCCGAGACAGGCGGAGGTTAACCCGGCCCCTTCGCTGGTGGGTACCAGCAAAATGGCCTGGGGAGTATCGGCGGGCGTATTCATGCTTGGGTCTCCAGGCAGTGGCGGGTTTCCAGAGCGATACGGGCTTCCTCATCGGTGGGGATGACCCACACTTCTGGGCCGCGATGACCGTCGCGATCCAGCGCGCCTTCCCGGCCGCGAACCGTGGCGTCGTTAGCCGCGTCGTCCAGCGCAAAGCCGAAGTGGGGCATCAGTTGAATCACCCGGCGACGCACCTGGGGCGAGTTTTCGCCGATGCCGCCGGTGAAGATCACGCCATCGAGGGTGGGCAGCGCGCAGGACAGGCCGGCCAGTGATTTGGCGATACGGTAGCAGAAAACCTCCACCGCCAGCGACGCCCCCGCGTGGCCCTGTTCGGCGGCCTGTTCGATTTCGCGCATGTCGTTGGTCAGGCCCGAGAGCCCCAGTAGACCGCTTTGTTTATTCAATACCTGGTCAATCTCATCCAGCGACCAGCCAAGCTGGCGGTGCAGGTGGGCGTGAAGACCAGGGTCAACGTCGCCGCTGCGGGTCCCCATTACCAGGCCTTCCAGTGGCGTTAACCCCATGCTGGTGTCCAGGCTTTGATGTTGCCACACGGCGCTGGTCGAGCAGCCGTTGCCCAGGTGTGCTGTCAGCCAGCCGCCAGCCCCCCGGTCGCTCAACTCTCCGGCGCGCTGGCTAACGAAGGCATGGCTGGTGCCGTGAAAGCCGTAGCGGCGAATGCCGTGATCGCGGTACAGCGCTTCAGGCAGGGCATAGCGGTAGGCGCGGGGCGGCAGGGTCTGATGAAAGGCGGTGTCAAACACGGCGACCTGGGGAAGCGATGGAAAGACTTTTTGAGTTGCGGCAACACCGATCAGGTTAGCCGGATTATGCAGGGGCGCCAGGGCGGCGGTGGTTTCAATGGCGGCGATGACACGCTCATCAATCAGCGCCGCTTCTGTGAAATGCTCCCCGCCATGGACGATGCGGTGGCCCACGGCTGATGGGCGTCGGCCCTCAAGGCTATCCAGAATAGCGCTGATTGCTTCGGCATGGTCAGCGCCAGGCAGTGATTTGATAAAACGCTCACCGGCGCTATCGTTACCCTTTAGCTGTGCCTCAGCACTGCCCAAGCGTTCGGCAATGCCATCAAGACGTGGTGCTTGGGGGTCTGTCTCAATCAATGCATATTTAATGGAAGAGGAACCGCAATTAATGACCAGTACCGACGCGTTCATAGGGGCCTTCTGTCAAAAGAGAGACAACGGAGTTGATTAGACGTTAGTATAACATTATGGGAGGTTGACGGTCAGTGTATCTATGTCGTTAGCCTTCTAGCTAAAATCCCGGCATGCTGGGTATTATCACCACTTCGTTTCATCATAAAAAGAGCCCGCTTCCAACATGCAATCCCCCTCGCTTCCGTCTGTTTTACCCCGTCACTTGGCCATCCTGCTGTTAATGACGGTGGCGACGATGTTCGCGGCCAACCACGTCTCGGCGCGACTGGCGTTCGATAATGGCACAGGGCTTTTGCTGGCGGTGCTTACCCGCTCAGGTGTGGCATGCTTGATTCTGGTTTGCCTGGTCGTTGCGCAAAAAAAGCGTCTCTGGCTGCCGCCGGGCACCTGGCCGTGGCAGCTTGCGGTCGGGCTCTGTATCACGGTGCAAAGCCTCTGTTTGTACTCGGCCGTGGCGCGCTTGCCCGTGGTCATTGCCCTGTTACTGGTGAATACCTTTCCGATCCAGTTGGCATTGCTGAGTTGGGCGTTAGGTGGGCCGCGACCCACGCTGCGCAGCTGTCTGATCATGGGCACGATTCTGATCGGCTTGCTGGTGGTGCTCGATATTCCCGCCTGGTACGCCAATATAGACGATATGGGCCCCGGTTGGCTGGCGGGTATCGGCTTCGGTTTGACGGCGGCGTTTGCCTTCGCCTGCGCTCTCTGGACCACTGAACACCGGCTCGCGAGGGTGGGGAGTACCCTGCGCAGCCTGCTCACCATGCAAACGGTGTTTATCGCCATGATCATCGGTGGCCTTACCGGCATTGTGCCCGGAGGTATGAGCTTGCCGGAAACCAACCAGGGCTGGATTGGGTTAGCGCTTTTGGGGTTGTTGTACGGCTCGGCATTTTCGACCCTGTTTATCTTTGTGCCTCGACTGAATATGGCGCGCAACGCACCGGTAATGAATATCGAACCCGTCGCTTCGTTAGTGATTGGTTACTTCGTCCTGGGCCAAATGCTCAGCCCCAGCCAACTGGTCGGTGGGGCCGTGGTTGTTGGGGGGATTATAGTGCTGAGTCTCTCTAGACAGCGGTAATATTGTTAGCGCGCTAATTAAATGATAAGCTGACGCTGTCATTAACACGCTAATGAGTCCTGCATGTCCCCCGAACAACGTTTTGCCCGTTGGGTAAAGGTGGCGGTTGCTGCCTTTATGCTTTTGTTTGTGTATTTTCTTATCGCCGATAGTTTCATGCCCATCACCCCGGAAGCGCGGGTGATGCGCCCGGTGACGCGCATTGCGCCTGAATTGAGTGCGCCCGTTAAAGAAGTGACGGTAGACGACCATCAGCAGGTGGCCAAAGGTGATGTGCTGTTCCGCCTGGATCCAGCGCCGTTTCAGCTAGCGCTCGCCGAAGCTCGGCTCAATCGTGAACAAGCCCTGCAAGACAATGCCCGCTTGAGGGCAGAGCTTGCGGCCGCCCGTGCCACCCTGGCATCGGCGGAGGCCACGGCCCAGGAACGTCGTGGCGAGCGCCGTCGTGGGGAAGCGTTGCTCGCACAGCACAGCCTTTCTCGTCAGCAGTACGACCAGCAGGTTGCCGCCGAGCAAACGGCGGCGTCCGCCGTCGCCTCTGCCCAGGCCGAAATTGAAAGCCTTGAAGTACAGCTGGGTGAGGAAGGCGAAGCCAATTTGCGTTTGCGCCAGGCGGAAAATGCCCTGGAAAAAGCGCAGCTGGACATGGCGCATACCCAAGTTCGAGCTGCGCAGCCGGGGATCGTCACCAATCTTCAACTGCAGGCGGGTGACTATGTGCAGGCCGGGCAGCCTGCATTGGCGCTGGTGGCCAATCAGATGGATATCATTGCCGATTTCCGCGAGAAGAGCCTGCGTCACGTGCACCTCGGCGATCAGGCAAAGGTTGTCTTCGACAGTTGGCCAGGGAAGGTGTTTGAAGGCCAGGTCAGTGCCTTTGATGCGGGCGTGCGTAACGGCCAACTGGCTGCCGATGGCCAACTGGCCGATATTCCCACGACGGATCGCTGGGTGCGCGATGCCCAGCGGCTTCGGATCCACGTGGCACTCGATGAGCCGGTCCCCTCGTTACCGGCCAGCGGTGCTCGGGCCTCTGTTCAACTGGTGCCGGGGGATCACCTGTTGGCCAAGCCATTCGCCGCGCTTCAGGCGCGTTTAATCAGTTGGCTTCACGCGGTGTATTGAGCATGGCAATCCTACGGCTATTGAAGCCCAGCCGCCCGCCAGCGGATAAGCACCCTGTCGGATTAACGGAGAACGGCCTGCGCCAATGTTTGCGGGTGGCCGGCGGTGGCCTGCTGGGGTTTGTGGTCAGCCAACTGATGGATTGGAACTACGGCGTCTTCTTCACCGTTTTTCCAATGTTCTTGCTGGGGATGGTGCCCATCCTGAACGGCCATATCGTGCGCCAGTTTCTGGGCAACGTTTCGATCAATGTAATCGAAGTCAGCTTGGTCGTCGGCCTGCTCAAGCATATGCCCATAGTGATGACGCTGGTAGTGCTGGCGATGTTCTCCTTTCGCTTTTATCTCATGGCCAAAGGCCCGCTGTTCTTGTTCGGGGCCAACGGCGTGTTGACGCTCAGCATTCTGCTGCACTTTGCCAGTTACCCAAGTGTTGATTTGAGCGACTTGCTGGCCAGTAACATGGTGGCCAGCGGGCTTGCGGTGTTCATCGCCATGCTGATGTACACGCTATTTCCCGATGTTGAGCCACGTCAGCCGCCGCCCAAAGGCATAAAACCCGCTGAACAAATTCGCCACGAAACCCTGATGGGCGGCATCACCGCAACGCTATCGTTTGTTGTGTTTCAAGTATTTGATCTGCAAGGGTCGCTCTCGGCGCAGATGGCAACCATTCTGGTGCTGTTCTCACTGGGCTATGGCGGCGCCAAAGTGTCGGCGGGTAAGCGGGCCGTGGGGACACTTCTGGGTTGCAACCTCGCGCTTGCCATGCAACTGGTACTGTATACCCAAAGCCACCATTTTATGCTGGTCATCCTGCTCTACTGGCTGGGTCTCATGCTGTTCGCAAGGGAGCATATTCTGGAAGGCGGCGGTTCGGGCATCGGTTTTGGTGGGCTGACAACGCTGGGCATTTTATTTGGTCAGTCGTTGGGGCCTGAGCAGGACCTCGTTTACAGCGCGCTATACCGTTTTTCGTCGATGAGCGTGGCGCTGCTGGCAACGCTGCTGGTGATGGCCTGCCTGCATGTCGCACTGAATTGTTGGGCGCCCACGCGCTTACCCGATACGGCGGACTAAAAGAAATTGCGGTGATTTTTCTGATACCGACTATGATGATGACAGCGCCTTGCACGAAGTAAGTATTTACTTTTTAGGCGCTGTCTCCAGATCTATCTCCAGCGCTGTCTCCAGCACTATTCTCCACTAACGGACTAGAGGTGTTCATCATGGCAAGTGGCAAAAAAGACAAGGCGAAAGGGGCTGCCAGTCAGACCGTCGGTAAATTGAAAGAAGCGGCGGGCAAGGTGACCGGAAGCGGCAAAACCGAAGCCAAAGGCAAAGCCCAACAGGCAAAGGGCGGCATGCAGAAAGGCGTAGGTCATTTGAGGGAGAATCAGAAAAAACAACGCTAGCCACATGATACTGACGACCAACAGGGGGCTTCGGCCCCCTGTTGGCGTTTAAGCGCGGTAAGTTTGATCCAGCGCAATATGGCGCGGCGTCTTGTGTGCCGTAATGGTCAGGTGATTCGACTTTCCGACTGAGGAGACGTCCCATGCCGACCATGATGAAAGCGGCCATTTTTGTTGAGCCTGGCCGTATTGAAATTGACGACAAACCGATCCCCGAGATTGGCCCCAACGATGCCTTGATGCGCGTGACCACCACGACCATCTGCGGCACCGATGTGCATATCCTGAAAGGCGAGTACCCGGTGGAGCGTGGCTTGACCATTGGCCACGAACCCGTGGGTGTTATCGAAAAACTCGGCGCCAACGTTAAAGGTTACCAGGAGGGCCAGCGAGTGATCGCCGGGGCGATCTGTCCGAGCTTTACCTCCTATGGCTGCCAGGACGGCTGTTCATCCCAGGATGGCGGCCACCACAGCCATGGCTACAAACCCATGGGCGGCTGGCGCTTCGGTAATACCATCGACGGCGCCCAGGCGGAATACCTGTTGGTGCCGGATGCCCAGGCCAACCTCTCGCCGGTGCCCGATGGCCTGACCGACGAACAGGTGCTGATGTGCCCCGACATCATGTCCACCGGCTTTGCCGGTGCCGAAGCGGGCGGGATCAAGATCGGCGACAGCGTAGTGGTATTTGCCCAGGGGCCGATTGGCCTGTGCGCCACGGCGGGCGCAAGGCTGCGCGGGGCGGGCATGATCATTGCCGTTGACGGCGTGGACGAGCGCCTGACCATGGCCAAGCAGATGGGCGCCGACGTCACCCTGGATTTCCGCAAGGTCGACGTGGTGGATGAGATCCTCAAACTCACCGGCGGGCGCGGCGTGGACGTGGCTATCGAAGCCCTCGGCTTGCAGCAGACCTTCGAGTCAGCCCTGCGCGTCCTCAAACCCGGCGGAACACTCTCCAGTCTCGGCGTCTACTCCGAAGACCTGACGATTCCGCTGGGGGCGTTCTGCGCGGGCCTGGGCGACCACAAGATCATTACCTCGCTGTGCCCCGGCGGCAAGGAGCGCATGCGCAGGCTGATGAGCATCATTGCCGCCGGTCGGTTGGACCTTGGCCCTATGGTCACCCACCGCTTCGCGCTGGAGAGCATCGTCGATGCCTACGATCTTTTCTCCCACCAGCGCGACGGCGTCTTGAAAGTGGCGCTCGAGGTCTCCTGATTTTCAGTCGCCAAGTTCAACAATGAGCCAAAAATGAAAAACCCGCTAACGGTCGCTATACAGCCGTCAGCGGGTTTTATTGCAGGCGGCAATAGCCGCCAGGTATCAGTCCAGTTCCAGCGAGAAGTTCATCTCAACGCCTGCATCGTCCACTCTGACCCCGTACGCCATGTTCTTGTAGATATCCCCATACTGCCGGAACATGTCAATATCGGACGTTTCCAGCTCAGCGGAAGGCACCTGCTCCATGACATCGGCCAGGGAATGATAAAACTCACCGGTCAGATGACCATGAAGCAGTAGGTCACGCTCTGACGCAGGGGCTTGCAGGGCTTCCTGTAGTGACGCTGGGTCGCTGATGTCTGCGCCCAGGGCAATGGCCGTGTCAGACATGGCGGCATACAGCGGTGGTGTTTCGGGCGGCAGCATCATGCTTTCGATTTGCTTGGCGTCTCCGCCTGGCTCAAGCCCAAGCGCGCCCAGTTCAGGCAAGAAGGTGGCTGCGGTCGTCACCAGCCCCATCGGGTTTGGGGAGGCAAGGGTCAGGATACCGCTGCCGCTGGGTTCGCCATCGGTCATTGTCAGACTGTCGATGCGCGCTCTCAAGCCGGATAGCGCTGACCCGATCATCATGGTGGCCGGGTTGTTCATCGCCACGTTGATCTCGCTCCAGGCGCTATTCAAATCCTGCAATTCATCACAGCTGAAGGGGTTCTGACGCACTTCCTGGGCATATTTCTGGGCTGTCTGAAGCAGTAAGGGTAAGTTCAGGCCCATGCCGAAACTGGCCATACCCTCTGTGCTGCCAAGACCTGGCACCTGAGTGGTCAGGGCGCGCAGGTCACTGACAATCGCTTCATCGGTTTCCAGGATGACATTCATCTCCATGCGATCCTGGTTGTACTCGCGCATGCCCATCACAAGGCCGGGGAAGCGGCTGGTGATGCGGTCAATATCGGCCTGACAGGCCGATAGATCCAACTGCTCTGCCTCAACGGCGTCCATCAATGCTTGAGTCCCCGCATGCGTGGGGGAGCTCAGTTCATTGAGCAGGCGTGAAAAGTCGATTTCCCCGGCGCCGTAAGGGGTAAAGTCATGGCGCTGCTCAAGTTCTGCCAGCGCGCCAGAATCTTCGAGGCTGCTGTCAGGCAAATCGCTACCCAATACCTGCGCCATTAATTCGTCACTGGCATCCTGCGGCACTACCGACATCAGCAACTGCTGATCTTCAATGACAAGGATCGCCTGGACGGGCGCCTCGGGCGTCAGGACCCAGTACTCGGTGCCGTTGGTGGTGACCGTGTTGGGGGTAATCTCCGCCTTGGTCAGGAGACGCTTGAGCGTCTCGCGAAACGCCTCTTCATCCTGCAGTTGCATGCGCAATACAGGCAAAACACCCAGTCCATACAAGGCGGCGCGAGGGCTCACCTTCAAGCCCAGCGCATGGAAATCATCCAGGGATTCAACACCATCGAGCTCTTCACCCATGGCGATCAGCAGCTTCATCATTGACCGTGACGCTTCATCGTCAATATCGGGCAGCGTAGCGCGCAGTTCATCCAGATCAGACTCAAGGCTCGCCATGGGCTGCATGCGCTGGTAGAGGTCGAAGGCCTCCTGCTCAGGCATTGCCTCACTGGAGGCCATGAAGTAGGGCGCATCAGCCGGAATATAATCCAGCATCGTCGCTGCGTCGGTTGAGGTCTTGTCATCACTGCAGCCGCTGAGCAGGCCAGCGCTGATCAGGGTAACCGCCAGGGAAAGTTGGGTTTTCATCGGGTATCCGTTCCTCGTGGGATGTTAGTTTTAAAGTGAGCGTCGCGCATTGAAAGTCATGCAAATGAGAATCATACATTATCGATGTATAATTAGTCTCTGCTTAAGAGAGCTTTTTTAGAGTCAATTCGGCAAATGGTTATTAGCACTAATCCTAATCCCTTTTAGACCTTGACGGGGTAAAGGTTCGTTGCTAAATTTATAGACAGACTTGTCTGTATGGTTGTGCTCTATCATGACGCTCGATCCATCTTCGCTCTCCAAGCCTCGCGAACGAATTATTGAAACGGCCAGCCGTTTGTTTTTTCGCCAGGGGTATTGCTCGACGGGTATTAACCAAATTATTAGCGAGTCGGGCGTCGCCAAGGCGAGCTTTTATAGCCATTTTCCTAGCAAGGAGTTACTTGCGCTTGCTTGGCTGGGACAACGTGAAGAGCGATGGTTAATGCAATTCAAGGAACGCATTGCTCAGCATGAATCGGCTGATAAGCGTATCACCGGCATGTATTCCATGTGGTACGACCAGATCCGCGAAGAGGGCTATCGTGGCTGTGGTTTTATCAATATGGCAGGGGAGTTCAGTGATGAGGAAAGCCCGATTAGAGCGCTTGTGCGTGACCACAAGGAGCGTGTAAGGCAAATCGTTGCCACTGATGTGCTGAGTGACTATCGACCGGTGATGAAACCAGATGACTTTGGTGAGTTGGTTAACGCCATCTACCTACTTTTCGATGGCGCTATCATTCAGACGCAGAATGTTATGCACGTTTGGCCCATCGATTCTGCGTTGAATACCTCGCTTAAAATGCTTCCCCAATCCCGCGGGGAGGCAATCTAATGATGTGGTTAATCATGCTCTTGTTAAGCGGCGCGCAAGTGGCTGACTTTCAATCCTGAATTCAAGCAATTAGCGCGACAAAATGGATAGGCCTGAAACCATGTACTTCCCCGTCGCTTTTAAACGCAACTCGGCCTTTAATGTCGTTGGCGCAGGTCTTTTGATAGTGGCGTCTACTTACGGACTGTCGCGCTATACCTATGGCCTGTTTGTGCCTGCTATTAGACACGATTTTAATTTGGATCAAGCAACAGTCGGTGCCATTGGCAGTGCGTCCTACCTGGGGTATCTAGTGGCAACGCTTGCCAGCCCACTACTGGTGCGTCGTTTCAGTCCTCGTCTGCCGATTATAGTGGGCGGAATGACAGCAACACTGGGGATGTTGTTGGTCGGACTGGCGGGTAACCCGTTGTGGCTAGCACTTGGTGTGACGCTTGCTGGCTGTAGTCCAGGCCTCGCTTATCCACCGCTATCCGATGCCATTAAGCAGTTGTGTCACGCTAATAAGCAGAGTCGTTACTATGCCATCATTAATTCGGGTACCAGTTTTGGGGTGATGGTGTCTGGCCCCTTGGCGCTCATCGCGGGCCCCCGTTGGCAACTGGCTTGGCTATGTTTTGCCTTTATTGCACTGATGGCCACGTTATGGAATGTGTTGATCATGCCGGGCTATAGGCGTGAAACGGCTAATGATGATGCAGACTCAGTTATATTGAGCGGTTATCAGGAGCCGATATTGGCGCTTCTGAGGCGCAAGTTGAAAAATGCTTCGGTTCGCCGTTTACTGTTGGGCGCACTGTTGTTCGGGCTGGTAACGTCTGTTTACTGGACTTTTTCTGTTGAATTGATTGCAGGAGAAAATCGGCTTTCTGCGACAGATCGGGTGATATTCTGGATGGTAGTGGGTATTGCCGGTGTAGCAGGTGGGCTGGCAGGAGAACTGGTAACCCGCTTTGGGCTGGTTAAGGTATTGAAGTGGGCAACGTTAGCCATTGCAGCCTCAATGGCTATTCTTACCGTTGCGAGTGACGGGCTGCTGATGATCACCCTATCCGCAGTAGTTTTTGGTGCTACCTTTATATTGATAACTGCCCTGTATGGGATCTGGAGTGTCAGTTGTTTTCCTGAAGCACCTTCTACAGGGTTTGGTTTAACGTTCTTTCTGATTTCCGCTGGTCAGCTGATATCGCCCACCCTGGCTGGTGTAGGTGCAGAGCTTTGGCAAATGACAGGCGTATTCCAGGTGACTGCCGTATGCTGTCTCGGGATCATACTGCTACTGCCCACTCAGGACGTATGGCGTATGTGAGTGAAAGCTTGCTTTAAATGACGCTTCTTAAGTGCCCGCCTTATTGGCGGGCACTGATCGTTAAAGCGGCATGTCACACTTCTTGATACAGCTCGCTGCCTTTATCGCGAAACTTCTCCGCCTGTTCCTCCATGCCTTTCATGATGGCCTCCTGATCGCCTTCTAAACCGTGTTCGGCAGCGTACTCGCGTACTTCGTGGCTGATCTTCATGGAGCAGAACTTCGGCCCGCACATGGAGCAGAAGTGGGCCACCTTGGCGGAGTCCTTGGGCAGAGTTTCGTCGTGGTATTCGCGAGCGGTATCCGGGTCTAGCCCCAGGTTGAACTGGTCTTCCCAACGGAACTCGAAGCGCGCCTTGGAAAGGGCATTGTCGCGCCGCTGTGCCGCCGGGTGGCCCTTGGCCAAGTCCGCCGCGTGGGCGGCAATCTTGTAGGTGATGATGCCGGTTTTGACGTCGTCTTTATTGGGCAGGCCCAGATGCTCCTTGGGCGTGACGTAGCAGAGCATGGCGCAGCCAAACCAGCCGATCATCGCCGCCCCAATGCCCGAGGTAATGTGGTCGTAGCCGGGGGCGATATCGGTCACCAGCGGGCCGAGGGTGTAGAAGGGTGCCTCGTCGCAGTACTCCAGCTGCTTGTCCATGTTCTCTTTCACCAGATGCATGGGCACGTGGCCGGGGCCTTCGATCATCACCTGCACATCGTGCTTCCAGGCGATATGGGTCAGCTCGCCCAGGGTCTTGAGTTCCGCCATTTGTGCTTCGTCGTTGGCATCCGCCACCGAGCCAGGGCGCAGGCCATCGCCGAGGGAGAACGCCACGTCGTACTGCTTGCAGATCTCGCAGATGTCTTCGAAGTGGGTGTACAGGAAGCTCTCCTGGTGATGGTACAAGCACCACTTGGCCATGATCGAGCCGCCGCGGCTGACAATGCCGGTGACGCGCTTGGCGGTGAGCGGCACATAGCGCAGCAGTACGCCCGCGTGAATGGTGAAGTAGTCCACGCCCTGTTCGGCCTGCTCGATCAGCGTATCGCGGAAGACTTCCCAGGTGAGGTCTTCCGCCACGCCGTTGACCTTTTCCAGCGCCTGATAGATCGGCACCGTACCAATGGGCACCGGCGAGTTGCGCAGGATCCACTCGCGGGTTTCGTGGATGTTCTGCCCCGTGGAGAGGTCCATGATGGTGTCCGCGCCCCAGCGGATCCCCCAGGTCATCTTATCCACCTCTTCTTCAATAGAAGACGTCACCGCCGAGTTGCCCAGGTTGCCGTTGATCTTTACCAGGAAGTTGCGGCCAATGATCATCGGCTCGCTTTCCGGGTGGTTGATGTTGTTGGGAATGATCGCCCGCCCACGGGCGACTTCATCGCGCACAAACTCCGGGGTGATCTCTTCGGGCAGGCTGGCGCCAAAGCTCTGGCCTTTGTGCTGATGGCCCAGAATGCGCTCCACTTCCTCATTACCCAACGCCTGACGGCGCTGGTTTTCCCGCAGGGCGATAAACTCCATTTCCGGTGTGATGATGCCCTGGCGGGCGTAGTACAGCTGGGTTACGTTCTTGCCCGCTTTTGCACGGCGTGGTGTACGGGTTAGATCAAAGCGCAGCTGGGCAAGTGTCGGGTCGTTGGCGCGGCGATGGCCGTACTCGCTGGTGGGGCCGGTCAAGAACTCGGTATCGTCCCGCGCTTCAATCCAGGCACGACGCAGTGCCGGGAGCCCGCGACGCAAGTCGATCTGGGCGTCGGGGTCGGTGTAGGGGCCGGAGGTGTCGTAGACCAGCAGTGGCGGGTTCTGCTCGTCGTCGGCAGACGTCTTGGTGGGCGAGAGTGTGATCTCGCGAAACGGCACGCGAATATCCGGCCGCGAGCCTTCCACGTACACCTTGCGCGAGCCCGGCAGCGGGGCAATGGCGGCGGCATCTACTTGGGCGGTTTCGGCTAAAAAGTGGCTAGTCTTGCTCATAACGGTCGCTTCCTTATGTTGTTTTGCTGAATTAGTTGGTGAGGTCGAGGCCCATCTGCCAGAAGTCGATTTCCAAGCGGGTGGCATCGCGGAAGATCTTGCTCAGTTCGGCAAAACGGGCGGGGGTAACGTCGGCAAGGCGGGCATTGAGCCATTCGAGCTCCGCCCGCATGGCGGACTGAAACTCTTCGCTCTCGTACATGCCAATCCAGGCGTCAAAGGGGTTTTGCGCGCCGCGCACCGTGGTGGGCTGGTCGTTAAGCCAGTTGGCAATTTCCCCGTAGCCGACCAGGCAGGGGGCCAGCGCCACGTGCAAATCGAGCAGGTCGCCCCGGCTGCCGGTATCCAGCACATAGCGGGTGTAGGCAAGCGTGGCTCTGGCTTCGGGAAGCTCCGCCAGCTCCTGCTCGGAAATTCCCCACTCCTGGCAAAAGCCCACATGCAGACCCAGCTCCACATCCACGATGGCTTTCATGCCTTCATGGGCCTGACGAAGATCCGCAAGGGTGGGGCTTTTGTAGGCAGCCAGCGCATAGGCGCGAGCGAAGTGGATCAGAAACAGGTAGTCCTGCTTTAAATAATGGCGAAACGACGCCTCGGGCAGCGTCGCCGTGCCCAACTGACGCACGAAATCGTGCTCGATATAGGCGCGCCATTCATCGTGACAAGCGTTGGTGAGATCGGTAAAGCAGTAGCCCATAATGCCTCCGGTGGTAATGATCCGGAGGGCAGGCGAGAGATCGAGGAAATGGCTCGGAGAGGTGGCGTGCGATCGTGGGAGAAAGCTAGCCATGGCCATCGCTTGATCCCTACGCCGGTACCCGTGCTGCTCGTTATATGAGCAGTGCATTAGCCGGATCAGGTTCAGCGGGACCAGCGCTTGGCATCCTTAAAAGGACAGACCCTGCGCCATCTCAGCCGGATATCACCGGCACCCCGTCAAGCTGTTCGTTGGTGGAGTGTAGGAGGCGGGTGGGGGAGATGCAAGGGGCGATGATTAGAGGAGGAAAGTCGCATAAGCTGCCAAATTGGCTTTGCCACCAGAAGAGTCGATAGGGTAGAGTTAATTATGGCTGCTGTATAACCTCAATGCACTCTCACATTCCTTGAGGTTATACATCGAGGAGTATAATCAAAGTTAGGCTTCAACGAGAGATTATGACTCTAGAGACGCTCGAAAGTATATCTGTTATAGCGGCTTCATGGATTGGGATAATCTGTGGGATTATCTCTTTGTTGAAAGGAAAAGAAAAGTCGTCAAATGATAAGCCGGAAAAGAGAAACAGCAGTCCAACCCGCTATGGCTACCGAATTTTATTGAAATGGGTGAGGTTTTACCTATTAGCTATTGTATTTTTTGCACTGCTCATAGCTAGTATCGTCATAAAAACAAAAGTGGTTTCAATTACGGATGTTTTGACTATTTCATCATGCGTAGGTGCAATAATACTTATGCTTGTTGCGACTGCATATAAATATACAATATGGAAGACGATGCGGGAATTAGATAGCGATATCGAGTACTGAAATCCTATCCATGACAAATGCAGTGTGGCTTAGCCTCCATTTCTTAGCCGCGAATGATGGAGGTGTTATGATTTTCAAAAATGTGGTGCTATCTATGAGCCCAAGATGAATGACAGCAATAAAATGATCCCGAATAGCCAAATCTCTGTACAAAGGCGAATGGCCGAGGCTGTGTCCGCGAAAATGAATTATGATTTTCTGTGTTTTCGCGGATCAATAATGGGAGAAGCATATCTCGGGCACAGCATTTCGGAGATTCTTGCCTCGTTCTTCGATCAGACTGCCTGCAGGGCCAGAAACAATTTTGCTCATCCGGTGCTTTCATCGACGAAAAAGGGTCGAAAACCGGAGATTGACTATGTAGTTGAGTATCTAGCTAACAAGCAGGTTATGCTTGCAGTGGAAGCGAAGTGGGCGGGTAGCTCTCACTGTACTGCGGAAAACATTCTCTGGGATCTCGTTCGCCTGAAAGCACTAAAGGACTCAGTCGACCACGAATGTGGAACCTACTTTCTTCTTGCAGGTAAGCGTGAGGATATTGATAAGCCATTTAATGCAAAGCTGTTCCGGCAGGGTACGCAGTCTCCGTTGATTGCCGGTAGCCAGCGAAAAAAGAGCTTTAGCCTTTCGGATAATCGCGACCATCAACGCCTAATCGATAAGCAAAAGAAAATATGGCTGGAAGCTTATTCAGAGTTATCCATTCCGGAGCACTTTAAAACCAAGTTAGTGGACGATTCGCGATCGGCAGCTAATAACATGCGATTTGTTTCGCGGATTTGGGAGATTCTATGAATATATGCAAACTGGTAAACCTGACGCCAGAAGAATTCTTCGAGAGTTTGGTGGAACGTTCGGGGCGATGCTGGTTACTGGGAGCTTTAGGGCTGCATTTAACGAAAGTCTATCGTAAGTGGCTGATTTAAAGGGTGGAATGTATGTTTGCAAGTATTCAATCTGTACAATTTTACAGTTTTTTCTGTCGAGTAAAGAAGGAGCCAGTTATCATCCAAGGAAATATTAGTGTCTATGAGTTGGTAGATTCAGCGCTTCCAAATGATATTATCTCAAAAGTAAATGGTAAGCGTTCTCGAATATTTAGGCATGTCGAATTGGATAAAGATAGCATTGGATATCTTTATGACTTTAATAATAAAAAACTTGATTCTAGGATAGGTTTGTGTGAATACACTCCTGATTAAATGCTTTAACAATCGCAGTCACAGCTAGGGCTTTTTCGTTACGACTTTGCCTTCACTAAAAGTTCGCTCGTGCTGGCGGCGTTATATGAGACTTTATGTCCATATTTTATAACCCTCCCTATGAAGGCCCTATCGAAGACCTTTTCGTGCGTCATTATGATAGGTAAGATAGGCCTTCGGTTGAGCTTTTTCCTAAAAAGAAGGTTGACACCTATCTATGGACGATTCATTTTGGATTTTCTGGTTCAAGATGAAACGGGATTCCGAGTTGGTATTGAATGTGACGGAAAAGAGTTTCATGAGGAGTGGCGGGATGCGATGATATAGGGCGATGGCCTCGTGGATGCTATTTATAGATTGCGTGGTAGCGATATAAATTTCTACATCGAAGATGTTATGTTCTTATTAGCGAAACTAGAGCCAACCATTTTTGGAGACCGTGCAAGCGCCAATCTGGAGGTTCTCGCTAGCACTGAAATCAAAAGGCTAAATAAGGATCATAGCCGTGATCACTATTCCTTTAAGTACCAAAATGGTGACGAATAAAGGCTTCCTGCGGCTCGAAGCTCGGCTTCGGACTTTACTGGCCAGCGAACGATGATTTTGGCAATCGGCCTACAGATATGCCCAAGCGGTTGGAGGCGGAAAGCTGGATAATGTTATTTATAACTATCGAAATCGCTGGCAGTCTGATTGCGGCTAACAGCATACGGCACGCGGATGGCCTTTTCTTCGCTTCGCTCTAAAAAATCTTCCGGTGCGCTTAACGTTAACTACTTATGAGGTAATAAGTGAGACGAGTAATTAAAAGTCCAGTAAAGACGCTGGCAATAATTTCGGCCGTGTTATCGACATCCGTTTTCTTTATTACTGCATTTTGGGAAAAAGTTAGCGGGTTAGTGTTTCCGAATACGAAGCTGGGTCTTTATGGTAGGGAGTTCTGGGAAAGCTTTCTTGTAGGGATGCATGGCATTATATTTGAGTTGTCAATAATAGCCCTTCTTGTTATCTGGCTTGATGCTAAAAGGAATAAAAATAATGATATAGAACGCCTTAAAGAGGATTTAGACGATTATTCGTCACTAGATTTTCCTGAGATAAACGTTAAGAAGCTTGGCCATATTAAGAGGCTTAATGGTTATGGTGTTATAGATATAGATATCCAAAATCTAGTATTAAATAATTTGAATGTTAAAGGTGTTGAGGTTGAGGGTGCGCGACTTATTGGTCTCAAAATTATGAATGGCTTCCTCGTAGGGTCTAGCTTTAAAAAAATGAAAATGCGATCTTCTAATTTTGAGGGGAGTACGCTAAAAAATACAAAATTTAAAAATTGTGATTTGTTGAAAAGTAAATATATAAATGCGAAATGCAGGGGAGTTGATTTTACGGGATCGTGCTTGGAAAGGGCTGATTTTACGAATGCAGATTTGCAAAGTTCAATCTTTAATCAATGTAACGTACGCGAAGTAAAATTTGAAGGTGCAAATCTAAAGCATGCTGTTTTCCAAGATTCTGCTTATCTAACAGCAGAGATACTGGCCAAAGCCAAAAATTTGGATTATGTAAAAATCTCAGAAGCAATAAAGCACGATTTACTTAAGCTACGCCCCGATATGAAATATCAAAGCAATGCTAAGGGCCGGCCATGAAGGAATCGAACCTTCTCACAGCTCGTAAGCTGCTGACCCGCATCCGGCCTATTGATTAGCGATTTTTATATCAAATAGTGTTTGGCTAGTCAATAGTAAATTAGATAACAAGCACATGTTGCCTGAGTGGTCTCCCGCTGCGCTCCAAAACCTGCCGCAAATGAGGGCGTTAGCCATATGAATGAAAAAGAGCGCTGGAACCACATAGTTCCGCTTGATCAAGAGCTTTTAATGGGCGGTGTCATTTTATCTGAGTGGTGCTCTTTCCTCGCGCCGTTTATTGCGGGCGTTGAGGCTGTAGAAAAACCCCTTTCATGGCTGGGTTTGGTAGGATCGGGAAAATAGACGAGGAGTGGTCAGCATGCCGCGCTTCAAGCCTTATAACTACGATCATAACGCCATGGTGGTGATCAACTACCAAGATCAACTCCAGCCAGGCACCTTTGAACACGCCGTACACTACCTGATTGAGCACAAGCTCGACTTATCCGTTTTCCATCCCAAGTATCGCAACGACGCGACCGGTCGACTGGCCTATGATCCGGCCATCCTGCTCAAGATCATCCTGTTTGCTTACTCAAAAGGCATCACCTCCAGCCGCGAGATGTAATGGTGTTACGAGGCCAACATCATTTTCAAACCGCTTTCCTACGAAACCAGCCACAAATGCGGACATTATGCGCTACTGATGAGGCAAAATGGATAGCGCCATATATGGTCTGCATCGCTAATCGATCAGGCGGCAGTGTTTACTCTCGTCAATCAACTCCATCCGGCGGTTGGGGCCGATGAGTCTTGCTTCTCCCTTGAGTCGGAAAAAAGTGTCTACAGGACACCCGGATGAATTTCCGCGAATGGGTGTCCCGCGAAAGTTGCTGAAGGGCGGAGATACCGTCTTCTCGACGCGCGATCCTGTCCATGACGCAGTTTCCGCCGCCCTTGCCGAATCGTCATCGATGGTAGCAAACAGCCAGGCATGGTCAGCGCAAGATCAAGGTTGCAGTTCCCATCTACGGCAACGGTCCCCGATGCAGCGACCCGGGCACATGCCTTCTCAGTGGCCCCAGGTCTTGCAGGTCAAGGGATAAGGACGACCCGGCCCAGAATGGAATTTTCCTCGGCATAGGCATGGGCCGCCGCGACATCGCAAAGCGAAAACCGTCGATTGATGGGAACCTCCAGCTCACCGGTGACGGCCAGGCGCAACATGTCGTCGACCGTCCTGTGGACTTCGGGTTTTTCGAGCTGGCTGCCCATGAACACACCCAGAAGCGTCTGGTTGGCCTGCAAGGCGGGCCAGAGGTCCAGGTCCAGCGACGCGCGCCCTGCATTGCCGACGAAGACCAGACGGCCCTCGGGCCGGAGTGCGGCAAGCGATCCCGCGAGCGTGGACCCGACGGGGTCGACGACCAGATCCACGCCGTTGTCATCGGTCAGCCGCATGACGGCCGCGGTGACATCCTCTGAGCGGTGGTCGATCGCGGCGTCCAGCCCATAAGACCGCAGTCGCGCAGCGCGATCCGCGCCCGAGACGGTTGCCAATACCCTCGAACCGGCGCGATGTGCCAGTTGGATCGCCGCGACCCCGACGCTGCCCGCTCCGCCCTGCACGAGCAGGGTCTCGCCGTCGACCAGGTTGCCGCGCGCGAACAGGCTGTGATGGGCGGTTCCAAACGAGATGGGCAAGGCGGCCGCAGCCGCCATCTTCAACCCCTCCGGTACGATCCATGTTCGCGTGGCCTTCACAGCGCGCAATTCGGCATGGGACCCGCCCATGTCGAATGACGTCACCTTTTGCCCGATGAAGCGGCCGCGAACCTTCACGCCAACCTCGACGATCTCGCCCGAGGCCGCATAGCCAGGAACGTGGCCTGCCACCTGAGGGGTCGCCGTCGCCCGATTGATGAGATCGCCCCCCTCGATCGAGATTGCCTCCACCCGGAGGAGCACGCCATCCTCGGGACAAACCGGAGCCTCGACGTCTGTGTAGCTCAGGACCTCCGGTCCGCCTGGAACATCATAATAGGCAGCCTTCATATTCTTTCCTTCCATAGAGGGAATAGTAGGACAGCCATCTAAACCTGCGCGTAGCCCCCGTCAACGAACACCTCGCTCCCTGTCATAAAGCTGCTGTCGTCGGATGCCAGGAATGCTACTGCGCCCGCGGTTTCTTTAGGGTCGCCCAGACGCTCAAGCGGTACGGTCCGGTTCATCTCGCTCAGAGCTTCGGATGGGAGCAGTTCCATCAGTTTGTCTGTTTGGGTTGGGCCAGGAGACATGACGTTCACGCGAATGCCGGTGCCCCTGAGATCATGGGCCCAGCTGCGCGCCAGGTTTCGGACGGCCGCCTTGGAGGCGCTGTAGATACTCATCGCGGGGGTGCCCATGCTGCCAACCGTGGACCCGGTGAGGATGATGGAGCCGCCGTGCTTCATCAGGGGCAGGGCCTTCTGGACGGTGAAGAGGGTGCCTTTGACGTTGATGTCGAAGATGTAGTGGTAGTGCGCCTCGGTGATCTGTCCCAGGCTGGCGAATTCGCCGACGCCCGCGTTGGCCACCAGGACGTCCAGATGGCCTTTTTCTTTCTGGATTGTTTCGAAGACGCGGTCGAGATCCTCCGACTTCGTCACATCCGCCTGGATGCTCCGGGCGTTGGATCCCAGTGCCTCAGCCGCGTTGTCGAGGACATCCTGGCGCCGCCCGGTAATGAAGACGAAGGCGCCTTCGTCGATGAGGCGTTGGGCCGAGGCCAGGCCGATGCCGCTGGCTCCGCCTGTGATTAGTGCGATTTTACCGTTTAGCCGACTCATGGTTGGGTCTCCGTGTGTGTTGACTTGATTCGCCTTCACGATATATAAACCGCTTACAAATGTTCAAGTATGCACCTTTTGGTAAGTACCCGTTATGGCGAAAGAAAACTCAGAAATCCCACGTTTCATTTGCGGCCTGCATGCGACGCTGCAAGTGATCTCCGGGAAATGGAAGCCGTTGATTCTGTTCTTTTTAAACAAGGGCCCGACGCGTTACGGCGAGCTCAGGCGAAGCGTCCGGGGCGTGAGCGACAAAATGTTGATCCAGCAGCTAAAAGAGCTCGAGTCAGACGGCATCGTCCAGCGAACGGACTATGGGGAGATCCCGCTGCGCGTCGAATACTCGCTGACGCCTTTCGGGACGAGTCTGGTACGGGCCATGGAGCCGCTTTGTGGCTGGGGCGAAGAGCACGAAGAGGACATTGCCGCGGCGATGGACCGCCGGAAAGCGAGCCGGTAGAAAGCGAAGTGGGAGGGCGGTTGATGGTCAGGCACTCCATCATGCCATCCGGCGAGTCCCCCAGGTAAATCCGCACGTTCAGTGTTCTGGTTCGTGGCGCCGTGGGTTCTGTTGGTGCAAAGTATCAGGGAGTCGGCATTCGGTATCGGATGCCAGAACAAAACAACAGGTGAACGGGTAATCCCCCCATTTTTAACGGGGTTCAAAAGTAGACCTCAGGCCATCATGGCCAAC
>NZ_LYXG01000007.1:0-90194 GCF_001663515.1 Halomonas sp. G11 | reverse complement strand
CTCATCGGCAAGCGCCCACATGAATTACCTGATCACATTATTAAAGAGCGTTTCGCTTTGCTGTTTGACTGACCCGAAAACGTCAGTGAAAAGCTCGGCCAACCGTTGAACTGCTTGGCCTCAGCGAGGAAGACGTATTCTACGCACTTCCGAAGGATTGTCAATGACTGATTGGCGAAAATCGAGACGGCGTGACATGACACAGTAACCACGCTCGCTTGCCTAACCTGCTGACAAACCTGAGGTTTTACACCTCATCCACCGCTGGCAACGCTGGGCGTCCCCGGCAGCGGATGCGTACTTTACGGCTTTGCTGACGAGGACGCAAGGGGTGTGCGGAATTTTTTAACTTTTCGGTTTTGCCTTGCGCATGACGGCCAACACAGGACCAGAGAGCACATAGGCACCAAATAGTAAAAGCAGCATGACAGACGGCTCAACGGAGATCATCACAAAGCCCAGCACCACGGCCAGCAGAACCACGAAAGGCACTGGTTTTTTGAAGTCGAGGTCTTTGAAGCTGTAATAACGAATGTTGCTGACCATCAGTACGCCAGCCGCCGCCACAACCACCAGCATCAGCAGCTTGAAACCAAAGGCATCCGCATCGAAGCTATGGAATGTCCATACACTCGCCGCCACCAGGGCCGCCGCCGAGGGACTGGGCAAGCCGATAAACCATTTCTTGTCCACACTGCCGATCTGCACATTGAAGCGCGCCAGACGCAGTGCCGCGCAAGCAACGTAGAGAAATGCCACCACCCAGCCGGTTTTGCCAATGTCTTGCAGAATCCAGGTAAAAGCAACGAGCGCAGGCGCCATGCCAAAAGAAATCATATCGGCCAGACTGTCGTACTCGGCACCAAAAGCGCTTTCTGTATTGGTCATACGTGCAACTCGGCCATCCAGGCCGTCAAGCACCATGGCAATAAAGATGGCGACGGCCGCCGCTGTAAAATCACCATTGATACCCGCCACGACGGCAAAGAACCCTGAAAACAGCGCCGACGTAGTAAACAAGTTAGGCAGCAGGTAGATACCCTTGCGGCGAACCTTTTTGCCATCTTCGACCGCTTCTTCAACCACTTCCGTGTCGCGCAAAAAGGCTGCTGCCAAGTCCTCATTGCCGCCTATTTCTGATTGGTCAGCGGTATCTTGTCGAGTATTGCCTGCCTGGTTTTCGCCAGAATGATCTGAACTTGGTTGCTCTTGATCGCGAGCGTCCTGGGTCATAGGTCTCATCCATTAAAAGTAAATCACGGGAACAGCAGTGACCACTTTCATTCTACACGCTGAAGACTTATCAGCCAGCCAAATGCGCCCGAGCGCTCATAAACAATCGCACCATGCAAAACGGGGCGCGCCAATGCGCACCCCGTCAGTCACCCCTGTGGCGTTAACTGCTTACCACCATCAGTTTTTAGACTTATCAACCAGTTGGTTAGCAGCGATCCACGGCATCATGCCACGCAGCTTGGCACCTACCTGCTCAATGTCGTGCTCGGCATTGAGGCGGCGACGCGCGGTCATTGAAGGATAGTTGCTGTTACCTTCATTGATGAACATCTTGGCGTATTCACCGGTTTGAATGCGCTTCAACGCATTGCGCATAGCAGCACGAGACTGCTCATTGATGACCTCGGTGCCGGTCACGTACTCGCCATACTCCGCGTTATTGGAGATGGAGTAGTTCATGTTGGCGATGCCGCCTTCGTACATCAGGTCGACGATCAGCTTGAGCTCGTGCAGACACTCAAAGTAGGCCATTTCCGGTGCATAGCCAGCTTCCGTCAGGGTTTCGAAGCCTGCTTTTACCAGCTCAACGGCGCCACCGCACAACACTGCCTGCTCACCGAACAGGTCGGTTTCGGTTTCATCTTTGAACGTGGTTTCGATGATCCCGCTGCGGCCACCGCCTACGCCTGCCGCGTAGGAAAGCGCCAGTTCTTTGGCGTTGCCCGACGCATCCTGATGAATGGCAATAAGATCGGGAATACCACCGCCCTTGACGAACTCGGAACGGACCGTGTGACCCGGCGCCTTGGGGGCGATCATGATGACGTCGAGGTCTTTGCGCGGCTCGATCTGGTTATAGTGGATGTTGAAACCGTGAGCGAATGCCAGCGTCGCGCCTTCTTTCAGGTTTGGCTCGACTTCCTGCTCGTAAATCGCCTTTTGGTTTTCATCCGGCGCCAGAATCATCACCACATCAGCGGTTTGGCATGCCTCTGGAACAGTGGCCACTTTCAGGCCAGCACTTTCTGCCTTGGCCGCCGACGAAGAACCTTTGCGCAATGCAACGGTGACATCGACACCTGATTCTTTAAGGTTGTTCGCGTGGGCATGGCCCTGAGAACCATAACCAACGATGGTGACTTTTTTGGCCTGAATAAGGGACAGGTCACAGTCTTTATCGTAATAAACGCGCATGGCGAAACTCCAAAAGCAGGTTGAATCAGAAAGTTGAATAGCGTGTGGTTCAGCGTTGATGGCCACCCGTGCCGTCTCTCGCGGCACTGGGATATGGCATTGAGATCACTCTACGACAGCATCACCGTTGCGTAAAACGCTATGTTTGCAACATACTATTTCACTTTATGAAATATTCTCGAGGATGCAGGCCTGCCATGGACTTCCGCTTACTCAAACACGTGGCCACTCTGGCCGAGACGCTACATTTTGGTCGCGCCAGTGAACTGTGCCATATCAGCCCGTCCACGCTAAGCCGTTCGATCCAACAGGTTGAAGCGGAACTGGGCACTCGCCTGTTTGAGCGCGACAATCGCCATGTCACCCTGACCTCGCAAGGCTTGGCGTTTCACCACTATGCGAAAGACACGCTGGAACAGTGGGAAACGCAAAAGCGGACGCTCGCGGCCACCACCGAACAACTGCGCGGCGAAATCAGTATTTACTGCTCGGTCACCGCCAGCTACAGCTTCCTGTATGAGTTGTTAAGCGATGTCCGCACGCGTCACCCGGGCATTGAGCTCAAGCTGCACACCGGCGACCCCGCCAACGCCATGACCCGCGTGCTGGATGGCGCTGACGATATGGCGATTACGCCGCGCCCGCGCATTCCGCCTGGCGCATTGGCCTTTAAATCGCTCACACGCTCGCCGTTAGTGTTCATTGCGCCCAACGAGACACAGGACTGGCTACCGCTCGAACCCGAAAGCTCGACCGCCGCGCAGTGGCAACGGGTGCCCATGATTCTGTCTGAAGCGGGGCTTTCCAGGGAGCACACCAACACCTGGTTCAAGGCATTGGGCATTGCGCCGCGGATTTATGCCCAGGTGGCCGGGCATGAAGCCATCGTCAGCATGGTAGGCCTGGGGTTTGGCGTGGGTGTCGTGCCGAAAATCGTACTGGATAACAGCCCACTGGCCGGGCGGGTCCAGGTGCTGAACGTGAAGCCTGAGCTACCTCACTACGATGTTGGATTATGCGTACTCAACCGGCGCTTGAAAAACCCCATGATCGACGCCTTCTGGGCCACCGTCAGCGCTCGCTAAAAAACGTCACTTGTAAAAAAAGCCGCCCCTTCACAGGGGCGGCCTTCTTGAACAGCATTAACGACTAGCAATTTAAAGCGACAGCACCTTGTCACCACGGGCAATGCCCGACACCCCGGTACGTGCCACTTCCAGAATACCCACCGGCGCCATGGCCTGCAGGAAGGCATCCAGCTTGGCGGCATCGCCGGTGATCTGCACGGTGTAGAGGCTCGGCGTCACGTCGACGACCTGCGCGCGGAAGATATCCACCGTGCGCTTCACTTCGTCACGGGCCGCGCCTAGCGCTTTCACCTTCACCAGCATCAACTCGCGCTCAATATGGTTGCCTTCGGTGAGGTCCACCAGTTTCACCACATCAATCAGCTTGTTGAGGTGCTTGGTGATCTGTTCGATCACCCTGTCATCGCCCACCGTGGTGACCGTCAGGCGGGAGAGCGACGGGTCTTCCGTGGGAGCCACGTTAAGCGTTTCAATGTTGAAGTTTCGCTGGGAAAACAGCCCGACCACACGTGACAGCGCACCCGGTTCGTTTTCCATCAGAATCGAGATGATATGACGCATCAGGTACGCTCCGTTTTAGACAGCAGCATGTCGCGCATGGCGCCTAACGGCACCTGCATCGGATAGACGTGCTCGAAAGGGTCGACCTTCACGTCCAGAAACACCAGTTCATGCTTGTCGGCAAACGCACGCTCCAGCGCTGGTTCCAACTCCTCAAGGGTGGTCACGGTGATCGCAGTAAACCCATAAGCCTCAATCAGCATATGAAAATCGGGCAGCGACTCCATGTAGGAATGGGCGTGGCGTGACTTGTAGTTCAAGTCCTGCCATTGGCGCACCATGCCAAGCGAAGCATTGTTGAGGTTGACAATCTTGACGCCGACACCGTACTGCTTACAGGTCGATAGCTCCTGCATCATCATCTGAAAACTGCCTTCACCGGTGACGCATACCACGTCATCATCCGGGAAGTTCTGCTTGATGCCCATGGCGGCGGGAAAGCCAAACCCCATGGTGCCAAGTCCGCCTGAGGTAATCAGTCGGTTGGGTTTATCGAACTTGTAGTACTGTGCCGCAAACATCTGGTGCTGACCGACGTCGGTGGTGACATAGGCTTCACCGCGTGTCACCCGGCACAGCGCCTCAATCACCTCTTGAGGCTTGAGCGCTTCGCCTGGAGTGGACGGCTCATAGAGCTTGCCCTCACGCTCAGCACGCCAATCATCAATTTTCTGCCACCAGTCGGTGAGCGCTTCCGGATGCGCAACTTCCCGGCCCTGCACCAGGCTGATCATCTCATTGATGACGCTTGACGCCGGGCCCACGATCGGCACGTCGGCGCGCACGGTCTTGGAGATCGAGCTGGGGTCGACATCAACGTGAACAATCTTCGCCGTTGGGCAGAATTTCGATGTGTTGTTGGTGACGCGGTCGTCGAAACGCGCGCCGATGGCGATGATCAGGTCCGCATGGTGCATGGCCATGTTGGACTCATAGGAGCCGTGCATCCCAAGCCAACCCAAACACTGCCGGTCACTTTGCGGGTACGAACCAATCCCCATCAGCGTCGTGGTAATGGGAAAGCCCAGTTGCTTGACCAGATCGGTCAAGCCCTCACTCGCTTTATCAAGCACGACGCCGCCACCCGTATAAAATACCGGTCGCTTGGCCTTGAGCATCATGTCAACGGCTTTCTTGATCTGGCCGGTATGGCCCCGGGTGACCGGGTTGTACGAGCGCATCTTGACCTTTTTCGGATAGACGTACTCGTAACGCTCGGTGGGCGCGGTCATGTCCTTGGGAATATCGACCACGACGGGGCCAGGACGGCCAGTGGCCGCCAGATAGAAGGCTTTCTTGAGCACTTCCGGGATTTCGGACGGGTGACGAATCGAAAAGCTGTGCTTCACGATCGGACGGGTCACACCGACGATGTCGGTCTCCTGGAAAGCATCATCGCCGATCAGGTGGCTCATTACCTGCCCGCATAGCACCACCATCGGAATCGAGTCCATATAGGCGGTGGCAATACCGGTCACGGCATTAGTGGCCCCCGGGCCTGACGTGACCAGCACGCAGCCGGGCTTGCCCGATGCGCGTGCGTAACCGTCCGCTGCATGGGTGGCCGCCTGTTCATGCCGCACCAGAATGTGCTTCACCTTGTCTTGGCGGAAAAGCGCGTCATATATATGCAGCGCCGCACCGCCGGGATATCCATAAATGTATTCGACGCCCTCATCTTGCAAGAAGCGGGCAATCATATCTGCGCCGGAAAGCAGTTCCACAGTGTTTCTCCCCTGGAGGTCTCGAGTGCGATCCGCAGACGATTCTACGGTGTCGAGTGCGGCGGTATGCCGCTGCCAGCCATTGCTGGCACCTGATGCCAAACCCTGGCATAAGGCCCGGTTAGGGCCTGCACTCTTGTCACGGCGGTTTGCCGTGTCGGGGCGTTGGCCAGGTCGGACGGTTAGCCCAAGCCCGGAAGTCCTTCGGCGGGTAGAGGCCTTCGCCTACCCTTCGCGCGGGGAGTGGGGGTTACCCGTTGGTTCCGCGCCCGCAAATCAGGAACCCACAAGATTCCATTAGCATCCTCAGCCTGTCAACCTTCGATCCAGCGAAAGCCGACAAACAGCCTGATTCAGGGTAAAAAAAGCCCCGCAGACGTGGTCAAGCGGGGCTGGCAGGTAAAGAAGTAAATCTTAAGAGAAGACTAATTTACCTTCTTCTGCGCTGATATGAATGGTGTCGCCAGGCGAGAACTTGCCGGCCAGCAGATCCTGGGACAAGGGATTCTCAATACGGCTTTGAATCGCCCGCTTGAGCGGCCTTGCGCCATAGACCGGGTCGAAGCCCACCACGGCCAACTGTGCCAAGGCATCGTCGCTGATTTCCAGGCTCAAGTCATGCTCAGCCAGACGTGCCTTCAGGCGTTCCAACTGGATACCGGCAATTGCCTGGATTTGCTCCTGACCCAGCGCGTGGAAGACCACCACTTCATCGATGCGGTTGATCAGTTCAGGCCGGAAGTGATTGCCCACCACCTCCATGACGCTGTCTTTCATGACGTCATAATTACTGTCCTGGTCATCACCAGCGCCACCGCCCATGCGCTGGATGATGTCAGAGCCCATGTTGGAGGTCATGACGATCACGGTATTGCGAAAATCTACCGTGCGGCCCTGACCGTCGGTCAAACGCCCGTCTTCCAGCACCTGGAGCAGGATATTGAACACATCGGGGTGAGCCTTCTCTACCTCGTCGAGCAGCATCACCGAATAGGGTTTGCGGCGCACGGCCTCGGTCAAGTAGCCACCTTCTTCATAGCCTACATAGCCGGGCGGCGCACCGATCAGGCGAGCCACGGAGTGTTTCTCCATGAACTCCGACATATCGATGCGCACCATGGCCTCCTCGGTGTCGAAGAGGTAGTTGGCCAGCGATTTGCACAGCTCGGTCTTGCCCACCCCGGTGGGACCGAGGAACAGGAAGGAACCGTTGGGCCGGTTGGGGTCAGCCAAACCAGCCCGCGACCGGCGCACGGCATTGGCCACGGCCTCGACCGCTTCATCCTGGCCGATCACCCGCTCGTGCAGCGCCTCTTCCATACGCAGCAGCTTGTCCCGCTCGCCTTCCAGCATCTTGGCGACCGGAATGCCCGTCCAGCGGGAAACCACCTCGGCAATCTCTTCCTCAGTCACGTTGGAGCGCAACAGCTGATGGCTTGAGGTATCCGTTTCGCTGTCGGCGCTTTCGGCGATTTTCTTCTCCAGCTCAGGGATCTTGCCGTACTGGATCTCCGACATGCGGCCCAGGTCACCCTGGCGGCGTGCCTGTTCAAGATCGATACGGGCCTGCTCCAGCTCGGCCTTGAACTGCGCCGCCCCCTGAATACTGGCCTTCTCGGCTTTCCAGATCTCATCCAGGTCCGCGTACTCGCGCTCCAGCTCATGAATCTGGTTATTGAGCGCTTCCAGGCGTTTTTTGGTCGCCTCATCGGTCTCTTTCTTAAGCGCTTCGCGCTCCATCTTGAGCTGAATCAAGCGGCGGTCGAGCTTATCCATCTCCTCGGGCTTGGAATCCAGCTCCATGCGAATACGCGAGGCCGCTTCGTCGATCAGGTCGATGGCTTTATCAGGCAGTTGACGGTCCGTAATGTAGCGCGTGGAGAGTTTCGCCGCGGCAATAATCGCCGAATCGGTGATATCCACGCCGTGGTGAACTTCGTAACGCTCCTTCAAGCCGCGCAAAATCGCCACGGTATCTTCTTCCGTGGGCTCGTCGACCAGCACCTTCTGGAAACGGCGCTCAAGGGCGGCGTCTTTTTCAATATTCTGACGATACTCGTCCAGGGTAGTGGCGCCCACGCAATGCAACTCACCGCGGGCCAGCGCCGGTTTGAGCATATTGCCCGCGTCCATGGCGCCCTCGGCCTTGCCTGCGCCGACCATGGTGTGCAGCTCATCGATGAACAGGATCACTCGGCCCTCTTCCTGGGAGAGCTCCTTGAGCACCGCTTTCAGGCGCTCTTCGAAATCGCCGCGGAATTTGGCCCCCGCCAGCAGCGCGCCCATATCCAGCGACAGCACGCGCTTGTCTTTCAGGCCTTCAGGGACTTCGCCATCAACGATCCGTTGCGCCAGACCTTCGACAATGGCGGTTTTACCGACACCGGGCTCACCAATGAGAACAGGGTTGTTCTTGGTGCGCCGCTGTAGCACCTGAATGGTGCGACGAATTTCGTCGTCGCGGCCAATCACCGGATCCAGCTTGCCGCCCAGCGCACGCTGAGTCAGGTCCAGGGTGTACTTGTTGAGCGCCTCACGCTGGTCCTCGGCGTTTGGATCGTCCACCTTGGCACCGCCGCGCAAGCTATCAATGGCCGCTTCAAGCGCTTTGCGGGTAAGCCCGACCTGCTTCATCAACTTGGTGATGGCACTGTTCATTTCCAGTGCGGCCAGCAGCACCAGCTCGCTGGCAATAAACTGATCGTCACGCTTCTGCGCTTCGCGGTCGGTCAGGTTGAAAAGCTTGACCAAATCCCGCGAGGGCTGCACTTCGCCATCGAACTGGCCGACCTTGGGCAAATCGTCCAGTTGCTGAACCAAGCCATCGCGCAGACGCGAGCTGCTGCCCTCGGCTTTCTCGACCAGGGCCTTGATGCCGGTATCTTTGGTATCCAGCAGCGCCAGCAGCAAGTGAGCAGGCTCAAGCTGGTTGTGCCCGCGACCCACAGCCAGCGATTGCGCCTCGGCAATGGCGGCCTGGAGCTTGGCGGTAAATTTATCAAATCGCATAATTTCCTCCTGGGGGTGGCCGCGCGTTTGGACGTGCGGCGTATCCCGATAACCTGTCGTCATTCGTGCTAATCACGATTAGCTTGACTGGTTAAATGGCGTCAGCGCCAGGAGGTTTCAAGGGCAAGAGTGACGGTCTGCTGATTTACTTGATCCAGATCACGCTGGCCATTCTGCCGGTACGGCCACCATCTCGGCGATAGGAGTAAAAGCGTGACTCGCAGGCGGTGCAGAAGTGACCACCGCTGATGTGATGAATGCCCAACGCCTCAAGACGAAAGCGGGCCAACCGGTAGAGGTCGGCCATGTGATGCCCCAGACGATAAGGGCTGTGGTCGAACGCATCCGCCGTTTCGGGCTGCGCTGCCACAAAGGCCCCATAGACTTCGGGACCCACTTCAAACTGCGCGTTCGATATCGCCGGCCCCAGCCACACCAGAATATCGTCCGGCTCACTGTTCATCGCCGAGACCGTGGCTTCCAAAACGCCCGTTGCCAAGCCACGCCAGCCCGCGTGGGCAACCGCCACCTGAGTACCCGCCCGGTTGCAAAACAACACCGGCAGGCAGTCGGCTGTCAGCACCACGCAGGCGTAGTCGCGGTCATTGGCAATCGCTGCATCAGCCTCTGGCGCCCCGGCCTGAAAAGCCTGCTGAACGCGCGCGCCATGGACTTGATTGAGCCACAGCAATGGACGCTCATCGCCGAGCTCTTTTCCGAGTAAACGACGGCACAGGTCGACATGGTCGGCGTTATCACCCACATGGGTGGCCGGATTGAAGGCCGCAAAGTCACCTTGGCTGGGCCCTGTCTCCCGGGTAGTGACAAACGCCCCCACGTTAGCCGGTGCCGGCCAATCTGGCACCAACAGCGTGGGCTTGAGGTCAATGGCATCGCTCATCGCATGGTCTCGCTATCGTCGCGCAGGTAGTCCAACAACATTAGTAGATCATCGGGCAGGCCTGCGTGGAAAGTCAGTGTTTCGCCGCTAACAGGGTGGACAAACTTCAGCTTGCGTGCGTGCAGCGCCTGGCGGGGAAATTCGCGCAGTATGTCTTTCAATGGCCCCGCAGCGCCAGGCGGCAGCTTGGCGCGCCCGCCGTAGAGCTGATCCCCAATCAGCGGGTAGCGGGCGTGGGCCATGTGGACCCGGATCTGGTGGGTGCGCCCGGTTTCCAACTGGCAGCGGACGTGCGTATGTGCACGAAAACGCTCTACCACACGAAAATGGGTCACCGCCGGTTTGCCTGAAGCGTTCACCGCCTGTCGCTTACGGTCTTTGGGATGGCGTCCAATCGGTGCATCGATCGTGCTGCCCGCGATCGGCTTGCCAATCACCACGGCATCGTACTGGCGGGAAACACTGCGCGCCTGTAGCTGCTCAACCAAGGCGGTTTGCGCGGGCAGGGTCTTGGCCACCATCATCAGGCCGGTGGTATCTTTATCCAGTCGATGCACGATGCCTGCCCGGGGAACTTCCGCCAGGGCCGGGTGATGATACAACAGGGCGTTCAGCAGGGTACCATCCGGGTTGCCCGCCGCCGGGTGAACCACCATATCGGCTGGTTTGTTGACCACCATCACCGTCTCGTCCTCAAAAACGATATCCAGCGGAATCGCCTGAGGCTCGAAACGCGTATCTTCTTCAAGTGTCGCTTGCAGCACGAGTGTCTCGTGACCGTGCAACTTTGCCTTTGGCTTGGCTTTTTCGCCATCGACCGTCAATTCACCGGCATTGATCCACGCTTTCAACCGTTCACGGGAGTAATCACTGAACAACTCGGCCGCTGCTTGGTCCAATCGGGCACCTGCCAAAGAGGTTGGCACGCGTTGCGTCGCTTCAACACTGCGAGGCATGGGATAATTTCCTTTGACGACACCCCGGCAATGTCATGCGAAGCCTGCGTTTTTTGCCGAGGTGATTTATAGTGGGCTGACTGTGACTTATTCTACCATTTCTACTCATGGCCATCGTCGCTTTTCGGTGATTGAGGCTTGTTTGCAACGAGGATGATGATGCGCGTTTTTTCCGCTGCCAATCGCTTTGGCGTGTTTGCTTTAAGCTTTGCTTTACTTGCTGGGTGCGCCAGCAATGGCAACAACGACACAGCCTACGACGAGGACGAATACGCTGGCGTTGCCGAGCGTGAACTCTATGAACGGGCGCGCGACGCTCTCGATGCGAACCGCTTCAATATCGCGGTAGAACGCCTTGAGGCGCTGGACACCCGCTACCCGTTTGGCGAGCACGCCGAACAGGCCCAGTTGGAGTTGATCTACGCCTATTACGAGAATGGTAACTGGGAAGAAGCGCGCGCCGCCGCCAGCCGATTCATTCGCCTGCACCCCGACCACCCTCAGGTGGACTATGCGTATTACCTGCGGGGCCTGTCTGCTTGGCAGGCGGGGCGCTTCAGCCTGGAGCGCCTGCGCTTGATCGATATCTCCAAGCGCGACCTGGGGGCCACGCGTGATGCTTACAGCGACTTCCGGGAACTGATCCAACGCTACCCCCAAAGCGAGTATGCGCCGGACGCTCAGCAGCGGATCGTGTACCTGCGTGAATTGCTCGCTCGCCATGAACTGCACGTGGCCGACTACTACCTGCGCCGCGGCGCCTATCTCGCCGCCGTTGAGCGCGGTCGCTGGGTGGTCGAAAAATACCCTGAATCCAACGCCACCCACGACGCACTCGCCACCATGGTAGAAGGCTACCTGGGCCTGGAAATGGACGACCGTGCCAACGAGGTGCTCGCGGTGCTGCGTGACAATGCGCCCAACCACGACCAGTTGGAGGGCAACCGGTTTGTACCCAAACATATCGATTAGCGCTGCGCGTACTCGCTATGCCAGACGCTGACGTGAGCTAACAAACACGCTGTACAAGTTTTTTGACAAAAATTCGTTTAAAAGCCACGCAAATGCGTGGCTTTTTTTGATTTAAATACTCTTATTTATCATTGAGTTAGCTTGAAAACCCACCAAACCTGCCAGTAAAAAATTGTACAAAAGCTATATAAATGACTACTATCCTCATACCAACATGATCAAGCATCTGAACGGTGCCTAAGGAGAAACTCAATGCTTTTGTCAAAATCACGGTTCACGGGAACCAAGATCAGCACACGTCTTACCCTGGGATTTTCGGCACTCCTCGCGCTTCTCGTGATATTGACGGGCATTGGCATCTACCAGGTCAACCAGATTGACCGTGACCTCGCGATCATCAACGACGTCAACGGCGCAAAGCAGCGTCACGCGATCGACTGGCGCGGCAGCGTCCACGACCGCGCCATCGCGCTGCGCGATATTGTACTCACTGGCGATGGCAATATTACCGCGCTTCAGGACACCATGCAGCGCTTGCAGGACAACTACGCAAGCGCCTCATCGGGCATGCAGAGCGTTATCGCCGAGAACGCTGGCATGCAAGGTCAAAACAATAGCGAAGAGCAAACCTTGCTCAGTCGTATTGAAGAGCAGGCAGAGTCGACCCGTGCGCTCACCGACGAAGTACTGGATGCCCATGCGCAAGGAAATTATCAAGCGGCTGAGCAGTTACTGCTGGCTGAAGTCGGGCCTGCTTATGCCGAATGGCTCAACCGCATCAACCAGTTCATCGATCATCAGGAACAGCTAAATAACGCCACCACCGCGTCCGCTCGCGATACCGCATCCGGCTTCCAGATGCAGATGCTCGGCCTGACGGTATTCGCCTTGCTTGTGGGCGGCTTTATTGCGGTCTTCATGACCCGCCAGCTGATGCGTGAGCTGGGCGCCGAGCCCCACGAAGTCAAGGCGTTTGCCGAAGCCATTGGGCGTGGCGAACTGGATAGCCAAGGACGTCTGAAGAAGGGCGACAAGCGCAGCATCATGGCCTCTCAGGTGGAGATGGCCCGCCAGCTGCAGGGCATCGTCGCCGAAGTGCGGGCATCGGCCCAGGCGGTCGCCAGCAACAGCGAGCAAATTGCCGAGGGCAACAACGACCTGTCATCACGTACCGAGCAACAGGCCAGCGCACTGGCAGAAACCGCCTCTGCCATGGAGCAGCTCAACAGCACCGTCAAACTCAACGCCGACAACTCCGAGCAGGCCAGCCAGGAAGCGACCAGCGCTTCCCGCACAGCGACACAGGGCGGTGACGCCGTGCGTCAGGTGGCCGACACCATGAACGACCTCAACAAGAGCTCACAGGAAATCGCCGGAATCATCTCCACCATCGATGCCATTGCCTTCCAGACCAACATCCTGGCGCTGAACGCTTCCGTGGAAGCGGCTCGTGCTGGCGAACACGGCCGCGGCTTCGCCGTGGTGGCGGAAGAAGTGCGCAAACTTGCCCAGCGTAGTGCCGACGCCGCCCGGGAGATCAATGATTTGATCTCCAGCAATCTGGAGCGCGTCAAGCACGGCAACGAGCGTGCTGCCGACGCCAACAAGTCAACCGAAGAGATCGTGGCGGCGATTGGCCGGGTCACCGACATCATGAAAGAAATCAGCCATGCCAGCGCCGAGCAGAGTGCCGGAGTACAGGAAGTCGGCCAAGCGGTTACCGAGATGGATCAGGTCACCCAGCAAAACGCGTCCCTGGTACATGAAAGCGCCACGGCGGCCAACAACTTGCGCCAGAATGCTCATAAGCTGATCGACTCCATGTCCATCTTCAGGCTGCCCTCTAGCGGTTCCGACCACGCGATGGCCCTGGCTTCGTCTCAGACCACCGCTAACGCTGCGCCAGCCGCCTCGGGAACCGCATTGCGCCAGCAGAAACCCCAGCCCGAGTGGGAAAGCTTCTAAGCAAAAGAACGCTGTCTTCATTGCCACGGATAGGCGCTCACCAAAAGGAAGGCTCCCGATTGGAAGGGAGCCTCTATTTCAGACCCTCTGTGCTGAGGCGGATATGAAGCCCACCCAAAGTCTTATCGTGTTTTTCCTGCTGCCCGTCCTTATGTTTGTCGTTCCTGCCTTCGTGCTGGGCATGCTGGCCCTGAACATTGCCAGAGAACAGTTCCTCGACAGTCACCAGACGCAATCCCAAGACCTTGCCAACCTGGTTGAAATGGCCACCTTCGAGCGCCGACTCGGCGCCCTTCACGAACGCCTCAGCCAAGTTCTCGCGGAAGCCGACAACGACCAGCTCAGCGCATTCGATAGCTATAGCGAATACAGCCAGATTCACCTCAAGCTGAACGAAATGGGCGAGCGTATCGAGCATTTGGCGTCGTCGGGCCTGGTTGATGGCCTGCAAGCCGACAGTGCTGAAACGCTACTGTCCGCTTTTCAAAAATATCGGCGTTTCATCGAAATGGCTAACGAAGCTGCCACGCTGAATCAGACCGACATCAGTTTTTTCATGCAGGAAGCTGAAACCAACTTCAACCATTTCATGATTCTCACCCAAAGTACCTTTGAAGCACTCACCGAGCGCGCGAGTGAGCGTCATCAACAAACCTTCCATACCCTGAGCCGGTCTATCAATACCCTTGTCTGGGTAGGGTTGGGGTTATTGGGCATACTGGTCGTCGCCGCCGTCTTTGCCGCCTGGCGTATCAACCGCCGACTGGTGATGGTTGGCGATGCCATCCTGGCACTCTCCAACACTCGCCAGGCACTGCCTGACTTTGCCGATATTCAACGCCTCAGCCAACGTCATCGAGGGCCACTGAAGCGTATTGCATCCGCACTGCTATCGTTTCGAAAAACCGAGCAGCAGCGTCGCGAGGCCGAGCGCAAGGTACACCGGCTGGCCTACTACGACAGCCTTACCCAACTGCCCAACTGGCAGTTAATGAAAGAGCACCTTCACCATTCACTGGATACCAACCAGCGGACGGAGACCTACGGCGCGCTGCTATACCTGGACGTGGACGACTTCAAACGCATCAATGACAGCTGCGGTCACCGGGCAGGTGATAGCCTGCTTCAAGAAATTTCCCGGCGGTTATCGGCCCTTGGCATCGAGGGGACAACCATTGGACGCATAGGCGGCGATGAGTTTGTCATGATTATCGATGGATTACCGGCAGATCAACTGAAGGCCGCAGAGAAAACCGAGCTGCTCACCGAGAAGCTCCACCACGCTCTCGGCCAGCCGTATCTGTGGGAAGAAAGAGAGCATTTCCTGAGCACGAGCATTGGCGTTGTCCTGTTTGGCGACGCTGCGTATAGCGTCGACAATCTTTTTCAATATGCCAACGCGGCTGCCCACCTTGCCAAGCAGTCAGCTCCCAACGGCCTGAGGTTTTACGACCCGGCGGTGCAAGCTGAACTTGAAGCCAGGACCGAGCTGGAGCGTGACCTGCGCCTGGCCATTGAACGTCAGGAATTCGTACTCGTTTATCAAACGCAGGTCGATAGCACCGGGCGGGCGATTGGCGCAGAGGCGTTGATTCGGTGGCAACATCCGCAACAAGGCTTTGTCTCGCCAGGCACCTTTATCCCCCTGGCCGAAGAAACCGGGCTGATCGTGCCGATCGGTCAGTGGGTGCTTGAAGCCGCATGCAAGCAGTTGGTTGCCTGGGCCGACGATGACAGCACAGCGCACCTGACACTCGCGGTCAACGTCAGCGCTAAACAGTTTCAGCAGCCCGATTTTGTCGATAGCGTACGCTGCGTTCTCGCCAGGAGCGGCGCCCTGCCACAACGGTTAAAGCTGGAAATCACGGAAAGCACGGTGATTGGTAATGTAGACGATACCATTGCCCGCATGCATCAGCTGAAAGCGCTGGGGATCAGTTTCGCCATAGATGATTTTGGTACCGGGTATTCATCGCTTCAGTACCTGAAGCGGCTGCCGCTGGATCAGATCAAAATCGATCAGTCGTTTGTCCGCGACCTGCATAAGGACGCGGACGACATGGCGATCGTGCAAACCATCATTGCCATGGGGCAGGCACTGGGACTGAACGTGATCGCGGAAGGCGTGGAAACCCAGGAACATTGGCGCCACCTGAATGACCGCCAATGCCACGCCTATCAGGGCTATTATTTCAGCAAACCCGTTTCCGCTGTCGAGATGGTAAAGCGAAGCCTGGCACCGCCACCGATGCTCGACTAGGCCCCGTAGTGCCCGACTACTCGCCGGGCTGCCAGCCGTTGACGATCGGGTAGCGCCGGTCGCGGCCGAACCCGCGCGGGGTGACCCGCACGCCCACCGGTGCCTGGCGCCGCTTGTATTCGCAGCGGTCGACCAGCTTGACGACCTGATAGACATCCTCCCGGGCAAAGCCTGCCTCAATGATGGCTTCGGCACTCATGTCGCCTTCGATATAGCGCGCCAGGATGGCGTCGAGCACGTCATAGTCGGGCAAGGAGTCGCTATCCTGCTGATCAGGTGCCAGCTCGGCGCTGGGCGGGCGTTCAATGACTCGCTCGGGTATCGCCGGTGACTGCGTATTGCGCCAGCGGGCCAATCGGTACACCCAGGTCTTGTACACATCCTTGATGGCGTTGTAGCCGCCCACCATATCACCGTAGAGCGTGGCGTAGCCCACCGCCATCTCGCTTTTATTGCCGGTGGTCAGGACCATCAAGCCCTTTTTATTGGAAATCGCCATCAGCAGTACGCCACGGCAGCGCGACTGAAGATTTTCCTCGGTGGTATCCCGCTCGGTACCGGCAAAGCTTTCCGCCAGCGTACCCATGAACGCTTCCACCATTGGCTCGATGGGCATGATGTCGTAGTGCACGCCCAGTAATCTGGCCTGCTCGGCGGCATCCTGCTTGGAAATATCGGCAGTATAGTGATAGGGCATCATCACTGCCTGGACCCGCTGCGGCCCCAGTGCATCCACGGCAATCGCCAAAGAGAGCCCCGAATCAATACCGCCGGAAAGGCCCAGCACCACGCCGTCAAAACCGCTTTTATTGACGTAATCGCGCACGCCGGTCACCAGGGCACAGTAAAGGCTTTCCTCGGGCTCGACCTCAGGCTCTATCTCCCCGGGTTGCGGCTCCCAGGTCGCGGCACTGGTTTGCAGTAACTGCACCGGCATCAAGCCGACCTCCCAGTAAGGCGCCAGCACCTGTAGCTGCCCCTGGGCATCGACACAGCAGGAACCGCCGTCAAAGACCAGTTCGTCCTGGCCGCCAATGGTATTGACGTAGACAATGGGCCGCTCGACATCCTGAGCACGCTGCTCGAGCAGGCGAAGGCGTTCACTGGGCTTATCCTGGTGGTAAGGCGAGGCATGCAGGGTAATCAGCACCTCAGCACCGGCCGTTGCCGCCGCCTTGATCGGCGTGCCATCCCACAAGTCCTCACAGATGGCGATGCCCAGCTTCACTCCTTTGTGCTCGTGCACCAGCGTCTCGGTGCCCGGCGTGAAGTAGCGCTGCTCGTCGAACACCTGATAGTTGGGCAACGCCTGCTTGGCGTACTCAGCCTCCCATTGGCCGTTGTACAACAGCCCCGCCAGGTTGTAACAGTGGCCTTCCCGTACGCCGGGATACCCCATGATCACCAGCACGTCCCGTGACATCTTCTCGGCCATGCGGGCACGCGCCTCACGCAGGCGCGTTTCCATGGAGGGACGCAACAGCAAATCTTCCGGCGGATAACCTGACAAAAACAACTCGGGAAACACGACAATGTCGGCACCGTGCTCGATGCGCGCTTCGCGCACGGCTTCAATGGCGCGGGCGGCATTGCCGGGAATATCCCCCACCAAGGGGTCGAGTTGAGCCATGACCAGCGTTAAATCTTGCATGGGCGATAAAATCTCTTGAGAATCTTTTAGAATGGAGACACACCATCAATACGCATTGTCCCGCAAGGGCCGCTCGCAGGCAAAGGCCGCGCTTGCAAATTGCATGAGGGCGCTAACAGGATGAACCTTTTGATTATTCGGATACTCATTTTCGCGGTATTGTTCTATGCCGGTCTCAAGCTTTTCAGCATGTACCGGCAATGGCAGCGCGAACGCCTTACCCAGCAGCATCAGGACCAACAGCACGACGGCGGCCATATGGTACGCTGCCGGTGGTGCGACGTGCATTTGCCCGAAGAGGAAGCGCTGCGTGAAGCCGAACAGTGGTTTTGCTCCAGCGCCCACCGCGACCGCTTCCTGCAGGAGCAACGGAGCCAGCGTGATAACGACACCGACCCATAGCCTACCCGGCGGTTAATCGCTCTGGCGTCATCCGATACGGCGCCGGATCGATCAACGGCGGGCGCCCGAGCAACTGATCCACCAGCAGGTGTGTTGATGCCGGAGCGAGTACCAGACCATTGCGGTAATGCCCCGCGTTCACCGATATGTTCTTCCATCCCGGCAGTTCGCCGATAAAGGGTACGCCATCCGGCGAGCCCGGCCTCAACCCCGCCCAATGATACGCCACCGGATAATCGGCAAGCGCTGGCACAATGTCCTCTGCACTCTGGCGGAGCGACATCAGTGCCTCCTGGTCAGTGGTCTTGTCGAAACCACACGCCTCAAGCGTCGAGCCGACCAACAGCAGACCATCGGCTCGCGGAATCACATAGCGTCCGTCCTTGAGCACCACGCGCTTTACCAGACCAGGTGGCGTCTGGTAGGCAAGCATCTGGCCTTTTACCGGCCTCACGGGCAGCGACACATCAAGCGTCTTGAGTAGCGTCCCGGCCCAGGCGCCGCCGCAGACAATCGTATGCGCCGCGGTCAGCGTCCGCTGGGCAGTGCTTACGCCCTCGATGCGCTCGCCGTGGCGTACAAAATCCTTCACCTCACACTGCTCATGCAGCGTCACATTGGGCATCGCCGATAACCGGGCACGCAGCGCCTTGCCAAGGCGCGGGTTACGCACGCTGCCCAGCGTTGGCATCCACAGCGCTCCCTCGGTTGGCGGCAGGCAGCTCTCCTTGGCCCGCACCATATCGGCGCTCACGCGCTCTAGCGGCTTACCCATCTGCCGCGCCCAGGAAAGCGCAGCCTCTGGATCATCCACACTCAGGTACAAAAGCCCTTTTTGCCGGTACTCCGGGTCGATGCCGGTTTCTTCCAGCAAGCGCAGGGAGAGGCTTGGGTAGGCGCCTTCCGACCAGCGGGACAGTCGGGAAATGGCTTGAGCGTAACGCCAGGGGTACAGCGGCGAGACAATGCCGCCACCGGCCCACGAGGCTTCCCGGCCACAGTCGCCACGTTCGACCAGACTGACTTGCTGCCCGGCATCGGCTAGCTGGAGTGCGGTCATCATGCCCATGACGCCGCCGCCCACAATTAAGAAATCGCTCACACGCTTTGTCCACTTTGGCTTACATAAAAAAGTATCGGTAACGCCTAAGGTAAGGGTTTCAATACCTGCCGCTCAGTCACGAGCATAACGGCGGGCGTCCAAGGGTCAAGCGCAAGGAGGCTATATGCATCAACCATCCATATGCCGCATGAGCGGTGCCAAGGCGCGGGGATTTACCCTGCTGGAGCTATTGGTCACCCTGCTGATCATGGGAATCATCGCTGTCTGGGGCATTCCCAGCTTTCAGGCGTTGGGTGAACGAACGGCGCGCACCGGCGCAGTCAATCGACTGCAAACGGCGCTGGGCTTTGCCCGCCAGACGGCCATTACCCAGCACCAGCCGATCACGCTATGCCCCATTGCCGACTCGCAGGATACATCGCACTGCGGCGAGAACTGGAGCAAGGCACTGATGGTGGTTCGCGGGGATCAAACGGCGGATATTGCGTCGACCGATGTGCTGCGCGCCTTCCCTGCCAGCGAACGCGTCGAGGTTCGCTACAGCCGGGGCTGGCGGCGAATACGCTACGATGCGCTGGGCCACAGCAGCGGCTATAACGGGCGATTTTTCCTTTGCCCCCAGGGCGGGAAATCCCGCGCCAGGGGCAGCACCCTGATTCTGAGTCAACTTGGACGCTGGCGGATGGCGCCCGCACCGACCGAATGCCCCGACTAGCCGGGCAAGGCGGGTCGATCAGCCTGTAATGCCGTCCAGGTAACGCTCGGCGTCCAACGCCGCCATGCAGCCGCTGCCCGCAGAAGTGATCGCCTGGCGGTAGACATGATCCATGACATCGCCGCAGGCAAAGACACCAGGCACGCTGGTCGCCGTGGCATTGCCTTCCAGGCCGGACTTCACCTTGATATAGCCACCGCTCATATCCAGCTGGCCGTCGAAAATACCGGTATTCGGGCTATGCCCAATGGCGATGAACAGCCCCGGCGCGTGAATATCCTTGAGGGTGCCGTCTTTTGTCGATTTCACCCGCACGCCGGTCACCCCGGTGTTATCACCGAGCACTTCCTCCACCTGCTGAAACCACTCCAGCACGATCTTGCCCGCGTCGACTTTCTCAAACAGCTTGTCCTGGAGGATTTTCTCCGCGCGCAAGGTGTCACGGCGATGCACCAGGGTCACTTTAGAGGCGATGTTCGACAGGTAAAGCGCCTCCTCGACCGCGGTGTTGCCGCCGCCGACCACCACGACTTCTTGACTACGATAGAAGAACCCGTCACAGGTGGCGCAGGCCGACACGCCCTGTCCCATGAACTGCTGTTCACTGGGCAGGCCAAGGTAACGTGCGCTGGCCCCCGTCGCCACGATCAGCGCATCGCAGGTATATACACCATTGTCGCCTTTCAAGGTAAAGGGTTTATCGCTTACGCTAACCTCATGGATATGATCGAAAAGCACTTCGGTATTGAAACGCTCGGCGTGCAGCTTCATGCGCTCCATGAGTTCAGGACCTTGTACGCCCTGCGCATCACCGGGCCAGTTATCCACGTCGGTGGTGGTCGTTAACTGACCACCTGCCTGCAGTCCGGTAATCAGCAGCGGCTTCAAATTGGCGCGCGCCGCATAGACGGCTGCCGTATAGCCCGCCGGGCCAGATCCCAGAATGATTAAGCGCTCGTGACGTGTTTGCATGACACCACCTTGTAAAGAGTCGGCTGATAATTTTGCACAGAGTCTGCCTGAAATGGCGTCAAGTACAAGGGATTGCAAGGCCAGCATGGCGCAAAAAGGTCGCTGCGACTTGAAACCGCAGGCGTACAGACCCACCTCTAATAACAACCAAGGGCCATGATGTTCGGGTGTAACGACCCGGATGAGCCATACTGATAGTCGTCATATCCAGATCAGCCAGAGGAAAGGAAGACAGTGACCGGCGCGCATCGCGCAACGCCAAGCAATAGAGAGGAGAATCGCATGAGCAAGCTTTCTGACACGGAAAAAACATTAACGGTAGGCAATACGTCCTACCATTATTTCAGTCTGCCAGACGCAGCAGACGCCCTTGGCAACATCGACCGGCTACCCAAGACACTCAAAATCCTGCTCGAAAACCAGCTACGTTTTGCCGACGACGAGAGCGTTTCCCAGGAGGACATGCAGGCCCTGGTCGACTGGCAAAAAGAAGGCAAGTCCAGTCGTGAAATCGGCTATCGCCCCGCCCGCGTGCTGATGCAGGATTTTACCGGCGTGCCGGGCGTGGTTGACCTGGCGTCCATGCGCGCCGCCGTTGAGAAGCTCGGCGAGGATCCCGCCAAGATCAACCCGCTGTCACCGGTGGATCTGGTCATTGACCACTCGGTGATGGTCGACAAATTCGGCAACCCAGCCGCTTTCCAGGAAAACGTCGACATTGAAATGCAGCGCAACCGGGAACGTTACGAGTTCCTGCGCTGGGGTCAGCAAGCCTTCGATAATTTCCGCGTGGTACCCCCCGGCACCGGCATTTGCCACCAGGTCAACCTGGAATACCTGGGCAAAACCGTGTGGACCAAGCAGGAAGACGGCCGCACCCTGGCCTACCCCGATACCCTGGTCGGCACGGACTCCCACACCACCATGATCAACGGGCTTGGCGTCCTTGGCTGGGGTGTCGGCGGCATCGAAGCCGAAGCGGCCATGCTCGGCCAGCCCGTCTCCATGCTGATCCCCGAAGTGGTCGGCTTCAAGCTCACCGGCAAGCTGCGCGAAGGCATCACGGCCACCGACCTGGTGCTGACCGTGACCGAGATGCTGCGCAAGAAAGGCGTCGTGGGTAAATTTGTCGAATTCTACGGCGACGGCCTGAAAGACCTGCCGCTGGCCGACCGGGCGACCATTGCCAACATGGCCCCCGAGTACGGCGCCACCTGTGGTTTCTTCCCGGTTGACGACGAAACGCTTAACTACATGCGCCTGACCGGCCGCGAAGACGAGCAGGTCGACCTGGTCGAAGCCTACTCGAAGGCCCAGGGCCTGTGGCGCGAACCGGGCGACGAGCCTATCTTCACTGACAGCCTGCATCTCGATATGACCGAGGTCGAAGCAAGCCTTGCAGGGCCCAAGCGTCCCCAAGACCGGGTGGCCCTTAAAGACATGGCGTCAGCCTTTGAAAAATTCATGCAGGAAGATACCAAAGCAGAGCCGACCGCCAACGGAAAACTGTCCTCTGAAGGCGGCCAGACCGCCGTGGGGGTAGAGCGCAGCTTTGAGCATGACACCAGTCAGGCGGTGAAGCTCGATGATCAGGACTTCAACCTCAACCCAGGCGCAGTGGTGATTGCGGCCATTACGTCGTGCACCAACACGTCCAACCCCAGCGTGATGATGGCAGCCGGTCTGCTCGCCCGCAAAGCGCGGGAAAAAGGCCTCACCACCAAACCCTGGGTCAAGACATCGCTGGCGCCGGGTTCCAAGGTCGTCACCGATTACCTGGAAGCTGCCGACCTGAATTATGACCTGGACGCGCTGGGCTTCAACCTGGTGGGTTACGGCTGCACCACCTGTATCGGCAACTCCGGTCCGCTGGCCGATGAGATCGAAAAGGCCATCTCCGACGGCGACATGGCCGTTGCCTCGGTGCTGTCGGGTAACCGTAACTTTGAAGGCCGCGTGCATCCGCTGGTGAAAACCAACTGGCTGGCATCGCCCCCCTTGGTCGTCGCTTACGCGCTGGCGGGCAACGTGCAGTGCGACCTTAGCAATGACCCGCTCGGCGAGGACCGCGACGGCAATCCGGTTTATCTCAAGGATATCTGGCCGAGCCAGGCGGAAATCGCCACCGCCGTCGAGCAGGTCAATACCGCGATGTTCCATAAAGAATACGGCGAGGTGTTTGAAGGCGACGATATCTGGAAGGCCATCAAGGTACCCGAAAGCAAGGTCTATCAGTGGCCTGAGTCGACCTACATCCAGCATCCGCCGTTTTTCGAGGGCATGGGCCGCGAGCCGGACGCCATCGAGGACGTCCACAACGCCCGCGTACTCGCCATGCTGGGCGACTCGGTGACCACCGACCATATCTCCCCGGCCGGTGCCATCAAACCCGATAGCCCCGCCGGGCGCTACCTTCAGGAGAAAGGCGTCAAGCCGGTGGACTTCAACTCTTACGGCTCGCGCCGCGGTAACCACGAAGTCATGATGCGTGGCACCTTCGCCAACGTGCGGATCCAAAACGAAATGCTCGACGGCGTGGTGGGCGGCGAAACCCGTCATGTGCCGAGCGGCGAGCAGATGGCGATCTACGACGCCGCGATGAAGTACAAGGAAGAGGGCAAGCCGCTCGTCGTTATCGCTGGCAAAGAGTACGGCACCGGCTCCTCGCGTGACTGGGCCGCCAAAGGTACCCGCCTGCTGGGCGTTCGCGCCGTACTCGCCGAGTCTTACGAACGCATCCACCGTTCCAACCTGATCGGCATGGGCGTGGTGCCGCTGCAGTTCCCCGAAGGCGAGAGCCGCAAGACGCTGGGGCTTACCGGTGATGAAGAAGTATCGATCGCCGGGCTCAGCGATTTAACCCCGGGCGGCAGCGTCAAGGTGACCATCAAAAATGCCGATGGCGAAAAAACCGTTGATGCCAAGTGCCGGATTGATACGGAAAACGAACTGGCGTACTTCCGTCATGGTGGTATCCTACATTACGTGCTGCGTAACATGATTGGCGCAGCCTAATCGGGAAACCGACCAATGCTTGCTGGCCCCCACCCTATGGGGGCTTTTTTTTGCATGAAGGTCTAGAAAGCGCGGCGACGGTAGGTGCGGTATTCCGGATCCCATGAAGCGCGATCGATGGCAGCGCGCAGCTCGGTGCCGCCGGTCTTGAGGGCGACCCCGTTCTGTTGCGCCTGGGCCGCCACTTCAAAGGCAATCGACTGGCTGATATCGCGGATTCGTGACAGTGGTGGCAGCAGCGCGCCCTTGCCCTCCTTGACCAACGGTGCCTCCCGCGCCAAGGCCCGCGAAGCACTCATCAACATTTCATCGGTGACCCGCGATGCCCTGGCGGCCACGACCCCAAGCCCAATGCCCGGGAAAATATAGGCGTTGTTACACTGCGCAATCGGATAGGTACGGCCGTTAAAGACCACCGGAGGAAACGGGCTGCCGGTTGCCACCAGCGCCTGGCCTTCCGTCCAACGGATAACGTCCTCGGGCAGTGCTTCCGCCTGGGATGTCGGGTTGGATAACGGCATGATCACCGGATGCTCACAGCCCGCGTGCATGGTGCGCACCACCTGCTCTGTAAAAATCCCGCGCTGGCCACAGACGCCAATCAGTACCGTCGGCTTGATCTGCGCAATCGTCTCTTCAAGCCCTTGCCCGTTCCAGTTGGCTACCAGGTCTGCCTTGTGGGCCAGGCGGCGTTGAAAATCGCGCTGCCACGGCTGGTCGTCGGTCATCAGGCCTTCGCGGTCCACCATGTAGATGCGCGCCCGGGCTTCGCTTTCGGGCAAGCCCTCTGTCTGCATGGCCACCACCACCTGTTCGGCGATACCGCAACCGGCAGAGCCGCCGCCGACGAAGACCACCCGCTGGTCGGCGATGGTTTGCCCGCGGGCCTGGCACGCCGCCAGGAGCGTCCCCACCACTACCGAGGCGGTCCCCTGAACGTCGTCATTGAAGCAGCACAGCTGGTCACGGTACTGCTCCAGCAAAGGCACGGCGTTGGCCTGGGCGAAATCCTCAAACTGGAGCAGCACATTGGGCCAACGGCGTTTGACGGCCGCAATGAACATCGCCATGAACTCGTTGTATTCTTCCTGGCCGATCCGCTCGTGCCGCCAGCCCATGTACATCGGGTCATCCAGCAGCGACTTATTGTTGGTCCCCACATCCAGCATGATCGGCAGCGTGTACGCGGGGCTGATGCCGCCACAGGCCGTATACAGCGCCAGCTTGCCGATGGGAATGCCCATCCCGCCGATGCCCTGGTCGCCCAGACCAAGAATCCGCTCACCGTCAGTCACAACGATGACCTTGACGTTGTCCTTGGTGGCGCTGCGCAGGATGTCATCCATGTGCCCGCGGTCCGGGTAGCTGATAAACAGCCCGCGGTGGTTGCGGTAGATATTGGAAAATTCCTGGCACGCCTTGCCCACCGTCGGCGTGTAGATGATCGGCAGCATTTCTTCGAGGTGCTGCGACACCAGGCGAAAATACAGCGTTTCGTTATCGTCCTGAATGGCGCGCAGGTGAATGTGGCGCTCCAGGTCACTATGGCACTGCTGGTATTGTCGATAGACACGTTCAAGCTGGTCATCGATGGTTTCGACTTTCTGCGGTAACAGGCCGATCAGGTTGAACGCCAACCGCTCCTCCTGAGTAAACGCACTGCCTTTATTCAATAGCGGCATTTCAAGTAGGGAAGGACCGGCGTAAGGAAGGTATAAGGGGCGTTTGCTCGCGGTGGTCATAAGCACTCTCGTTTTTTAGCAAATTTCTATTGCAATGCAGCAACATAGCGCGTCTGCAGCCGTTGAGCGTAATGTAACATGCCCACCCTACAAAGGTAGCAAACAGGCGTTTTAAAGCGACAAAAACGCCCCAATCGAGGTTGAGGCGTCAGATAGAAAAACAGGCTGAAAGTGGCGTTATCTAATGGCTTCTCAACTTGTTTTGGCCGTCGGCTTGCGTGCGGCTTCACCGGTGAAAAATAACGGGCGCAGTTTGACGCCTGCCATGTTGCCGACAAATGCCGCCACTAACCAGAGCCAGCCATGCAGGCTACCGGACGCGATGCCACTGAAATAGGCGCCGATATTGCAACCAAAGGCCAGACGGGCGCCATAGCCCAGCAGCAGGCCACCGATGACCGCCGCCAGTATCGAGCGCAGCGGTATCCTGAAGTTCGGTGCGAAACGCCCGGCAAGGCTGGCCGCCGCTAACGCCCCCAGCATGATGCCCACGTTCATTACCGTGGTCACATCGCCCCATACGCTTGCGCCCAGCGCTGCCGCATTACCCGGTGACTGCCAATAGCCCCACTGGGATACATCGCCGCCCAGCAGTTCGAAGCCTTTAGCGCCCCACAGCGCGAACGCCGAGGTAATCCCCCACGGACGCCCCGCCAACGCCAGGGTGGCAAAGTTCAAGACCGCCAGGCCAATGGCGCCTGCCACCAGCGGCCACGGGCCCGTTAGCCAGCGCTGATAGCCCTGCTTGTCTACCGGCGCGGCTTGTTCGAGCTTGCCATGGCGGCCTTTTTCCATCACCACGGTAAACGCCGCAATGGCGGCAAACAGCACCAGGCTAATGGCGATACCGCCACCGGCGCCTGCCACGTTCACCAGGGAAACGGGCTGAAAGGCGGGCAGGCTTTGCCACCAGGTAAAGTGCGCGGTGCCGATCACCGATCCAACGACGAAAAAGATCAGCGTGATGACCATGCGGGCATTACCACCACCGGCCGTGAACAGGGTGCCCGAAGCGCAGCCACCCCCCAATTGCATGCCCACACCAAACAGGAAAGCGCCGACCAGCACCGAAATACCTATGGGGGCCACAAAGCCGTACACCTCTTGACCAAACAGGGTGCCCGCGCCCAATGCCGGGAAAAACAGGATAACGGCCAGTGCGAGCATCACCATCTGCGCCCGCAGCCCACGCCCACGCCGCTCTGTGATGAACACCCGCCATGCAGACGTAAAGCCAAACGCGGCATGATAAAGCACCATGCCGAATAGCCCACCGACAATCATCAGCAGGCCGGTATTGGCTTCAAAGACCACACCGATGATCAGCGCGCCGAGCACAATCGCCGCTGTGGCGATAAGTGGCACGCGATACGGAGCGGCGGGGGTTTCAGTCGTTGTCGACATACAATCACCTTCAGCAACACCAAAAGCGCCAGTCGCGAAACCGGCGCTTTTGGTTGATATGAGTAATAATGACGAGCTTACCGATCGCTAACGATAGCGTAAAATGCTTTATCCAGCATTTTCTATATCATTAAAGAATATAAACGCAGCATCCGGCGACAGGTACGCTTTTTTAGCCGATTCACCTTGAATCCTCGCCGGTACGGCTGCATATAAAGAGTCAAATTTCCTTATATCGCGAGTCCGTTTATGTCATCCATCATTGATCCTCGCACCGGTGAAGCATTGACCAGTCCTGATACGGGTCAGGACAGCCAGGCCAGTGCCGACCAGCCACCGGTTCGCCCCGAAGACGTCATCATTGACCTCAACGCCGGTAATATCCAGCAAGTCCTCGAAGCCTCGATGAAAGTCCCGGTACTGATGGACTGCTGGGCGCCGGACTCCGAGCCGTCCAAACAGCTCATGGCGGTATTGGAGCGACTTGCGGTCGAGTACGGTGGGGCCTTCCTGCTCGCCAAGCTGGATACCCAGGCCAACCCTGAGATTGCCAGCCAGCTGGGCGTGCAATCAGTACCCGATGTCAAGCTGATCAGCCAGGGCGGCCTGGTCGACGGCTTCCAGGGGGCGCTCCCTGAAAAACAGGTTCGTGAGTGGCTGAATCGCTATTTCCCGGCCCCGGAAGACGCGCCACCCAGCCCGGAAGAGCAGGCCGAAGCGGCGCTCAACGAGGGCGACCCGGCCGGGGCACGGGACATTTACCAAAACCTGGTCAGCCAGTACCCGGACCACTACCCCTACCAGGTAGGTCTTGCCCGAGCGCTGGTCAGCGAAGGGCGCCGCGATGAAGCCCGCAACCTGCTGGACAACCTGCCCCCGGAAGAACGCGATGCCCCGGCTGCCCGCGGCGTTCGGGCGAGCATCGAGTTCGGCGAACAGGCGCTGTCCAGCGAGGAAATTGCCGCCCTGGGCGATCGCACCGATAGCGAAGCCCAGTACCAGCGTGCCCTTCGCCAGGTAGCGGACGGTCAGTACGAAGCCGGACTGGAGGCGCTGCTGACGCTGATGAAGCAGGACCGTGCCTATAACGACGATGCCGCGCGCAAGACCCTGCTGCAGGTCTTCGACGCCCTGGGGGCTGATCACCCGCTGACGGTCACCTACCGTCGCAAGCTGTTTGCCCTGCTTTACTGATCGTTTAACGGGCTAGCAATGCATCCATGCGGGTTAACGCCGCCTCCAGCTGTGAGGCGGTAGTGCCAAAGTTGAGCCGCACAAACCCAGGGTGGCCAAATGCCGCCCCGTCTGAGAGCGCCACGCCCGCCTGCTTGAGCAGTGTCGCCTGCGGCGATTCACCCAGGCCCGCCTGGCGCATATCCAGCCACGCCAGGAAGGTCGACGCAGGCGGGTTCATCTCGACCCCCGGCCAGGTCGCGACCCGCGCCTTGAGCGTCGCACGATGCTCGCGTAGAACCCCCAACAAGGCCTGACGCCAGGGATCGCCGTGGCGATAAGCCGCCTCCGCTGCTACCAACCCCAGCACGTTGCCATCCGGCAACAAGCCTTTGGCGGCCTGGGCAAAACGCTTCCTCAAGTGGGGGTCGGGTATCACCGCGCAGGCAGTGGTCAAGCCTGCCAGGTTGAACGTCTTCGACGGCGCCCAAAGCGTAATGGTGCGCTGGGCAAGTGCCGGGAAAGCGGCCACCAGCGGCTGGTGGTGCGCCCCTTCGTCAAGCAGCAAATCGCAATGCAGCTCATCCGACACCACCCAAAGGTCGTGGCGTTCGACAAACGCCGCCAATGCGGCCAGCTCGCCATGCGACCATACGCGGCCGGTGGGGTTGTGCGGGTGACACCAGAGCAGCAGACGCGTTTGCGGGGTGACGGCGGCTTCCAGCGCGCCGATATCCAGCCGCCAGTTATCGTCGGCGCTGACCGGCGTGGCCAGTGCCGCCTGCTGGGGCAACCGGCCGGTACGCTCGGCCACTGCCAGAAATGGCGGGTAAATCGGGGTCACGGTCAACACGCCATCACCCGGTGCCGTCAGCGCCAGGGCCGCCAGATGCAGCGCTGGCACGACACCCGGCAACCACTGTTGCCACTCGGGTTGAATGGGCCACTGATAATGGTTAGCGCTCCACTCGCATAGGGTTTCTGTTAACGTATCAGGCACTTCACCGTAGCCATAAACGCCGTGCGCCACCCTTGCGTGGAGGGCCTCTATCACCGCGGGCGGTGAGCGAAAGTCCATGTCCGCAACCCACAGGGGTAGCACATCATCGGCGTACCGGTGCCATTTTTGCGATGCCCACCCCTCGTCGGGGTGGCGTCGCTCAATGGGCGTGGCAAAATCAAATGCCATCATTGCTCTCACTTATCTAATCGGGGGGTGCTATAAAGCATGCCGCAAGATGACTTCTATACCAAGGTTCGCGAAGGGTGCCCGGCACTTTTGCGCCAATGGCGCTCGCTGGGCCAGGCTGATGCTGACCGGCTCGCACTGATTCTTGCCGAGACGGCACGGGTCGCCAAGCTCGGCGAACCCAGCGAGACGCCATCAGGCGACACGCTGGATGCCTGGAGCCAGGCCCAGAACACCGACATTCCATTATGGGCGCCGCGCACGGCGGTATTCCTGCTTAACCAGATGCCCGCACGCCCCGTGCCCAAGAGCGAAGCCGAAGCCTGCGCCTGGGCTTACTGCTGGTTGCGCAACCGCCATTTTGACCACCTGGAAGACGCACACCAAGCGCTGCCCGCTCATTTACAGGCCCCGTTGCAAAACGCGCTGGCAGCGGCCTGGCGGGACCAGCAAGGGCTTCGCCTGGTGTAATGCCGTGCCATGCGTACTTGACCAAGCGCTTGCTTGGGGTAATCCTGAAGCCTGTCATCGATCAACGGTTGGCTTTTCCACGCCACTGACAACGAACACCAGTTAAATGATCTGTTACTGACAACCTGTTACCTAACAACCCGTTACCTACAACAAGCATAAAGGATAGCGCCATGTTTACCCGCACCATCGAGCCGGCTTTTTACGATACTGATGCGCTGGGCCATATCAACAACACACGCCTTCCCGCCTGGTTTGAATTGGCCCGTAACGACCTGTTCAGGTTATTCACCCCCGACCTGAACCCGAACGCTTGGCGGCTGATCATGGCGAGGATGGAGGTCGACTACCGTGCTGAACTGTTTTATGGTCACGATATCGAATTACGTACCTACCTGACGCGCCTGGGCAACAGCTCCTTTACTGTCACCCAGGAAGCGCGCCAGCATGGCAAGTTAACCAATGTAGGGCACACCATTCTAGTGCAGTACGATCATCAGGCTAAATGCACCGTGCCCATCGAAGGCGAGTTGCGGGAAGCGCTCTCCGCCCATCTACAGGACGCGCCCGCCCCCGCCTGAACCGCGACGCCCCGGCAACGGGGCGGCCAGGAGTGCCCCCATGGCGATCCGCTACAATCTATGGCTAGACCCGGACAACACCGCCCAGCACCGCGCCGTCGAGGCCGACCTTGAGCGCTACTTCATGGAACGCTTTGCCGATTACCCACATATCCGCTTGTTCGGCGCCGACCCCTACGATTATGATGCGCCGTTCAACCGCCTGTACGATGTACTGATGGCGCGAGCGGCTGAATACTGTGAGCGTACCTGGCATTATGTCGCCTCTCCGGAACAGCTCAATCGCTGCTTTTTTCGCGCCGTTGGCCGATCCACCAAGTTTGTTCGGGAATAACCCTGCGCACCACGATTTCCCTTACACCTGATGACTGCCTGCAAGAGACTCGCCCATGGTGATTCGCACCAATCAAGCACCCGACGAACGCCAACTGGCGATTATTACCCAGCAACTCGGTCGCCCACCCAAGGGCATCGAGGCCGTGACGGCTACCGACAGCCATGGCACCCCACTTGTGCTGCGCATGGCCCCGGTTGTCGAGGGCAAGCCTTTCCCGACGCTCTACTGGCTGTGCTCCGACGTGCTCAAAATCGAGATATCGCGCATTGAAGCCGTCGGCGTTATCAAGTCGCTGGAGCAGCAGCTACAGGACGACCCCGACTTTCTCGCCGCTTACCAGCAAAGCCACCGCGACTACGTTGAAACGCGCTGGGCACTGATGAGCGATGCTCAGCGTGCCGAGGTCGCCGAGCGCGGCTACACCGAGGTACTGACCCAGCGCGGTATTGGTGGCATCAGCAACTGGCAGCAGGTTCGCTGCCTGCACACCCAGTACGCCCACCACCTTTGCGGCAACAATGTGATTGGCCAATGGCTGGATGCTCACTACCAGGTCGACGCCTGTCTGCCTTGAACCTTCATCTCGGCCCCATCAGCACAAGGAAGCAAGATGTCCCGAATCTGCGTTTATCTTGGCTCACGGGAAGGCAATAGCCCTGCCTTTCGTCACGCCACCCATGAACTGGGCTACACCCTGGCGGCTTGCGGTCATACACTGGTCTACGGCGGCGCCCGGGTCGGTTTGATGGGTGTACTGGCCAATGCCGCACTTGACGCCGGGGGCGAGGTGATCGGCGTGATGCCGGATCATCTGGTCGAACGCGAGCAGGCCCACTTTGGCCTGAGCGAGCTGATCCGCGTGCCCAACATGCACGAACGCAAGGCCACCATGGCCGCCAATGCCGACGCCTTCATCGCGCTGCCCGGCGGCATCGGCACCTTTGAAGAGCTGTTTGAAATCTGGACCTGGGGGTATCTGGGCCTGCATGAAAAGCCGCTTGGGCTGCTCAATGTCGAGGGTTTCTACTCGCCGCTGCTGACGTTTTTGAACAGCACCGTCAAGCAGGGATTCATGGCACAAGCGACGCGAGACATGCTGCTTGACGCCGAAACGCCCGCTGCGCTGCTAGAGGCGCTGGAAAGCTCAGGGGATCGTTAGAAAAAGCCCGATACTTACTGGCAAAGCTGCTGGGTACGCAGGTAAGTCAGTTGCAGTAACCGCGCATCTTCACCGGCGCGGTGGCGGTGAATACCGCGCTCGGCGATGACCGCCTCTTTGGTATCGCTCCATAGCGCCTGCTGGTCTTCGCTAAGCAGGATTCTCAGCGCTTCCAGGCGAAAGCCTGGCAACATGCCCGCGTGATGAAACAACAGCGATAGCCAGGTATTGTCGTACCCCCAGCTATCGCTATACGCCTTGCCTTCCTCGCTTAATTCGTCGTTCAGCCAGCGTGCCACCTGACGCACAGGAAAACCCTCGCGGTGCAAGCGCTCCCGGGAGATGCCGTGCAGCAACTCAGCCTTGGGGTCCCAGTGCGTCCATTCATCGAGCGGTTGAATAAGAAACGCACAGGTCGTCCCGTCGGGACGGGCAATGCCCACCTCGATCGGGTAGCTACCGCGCCCGAAACCGGACGCCTCAATATCCAACACCGTCGGTAGCGTCTCGGACACGGACGACCTCACTTGCGAAAAAAGGGGCGGCACATCATGCCGCAACAGGGTCAGACGGATCAGAGACCAGGCTCTGCCAATAGGCGGCCTGATCGGCATCCACCGCCAGGCCCAGCTCGCCGACCCGGTAGGCATGCGCCAGGCGTTCAGCCGCTAATGAGTGGCCGGATTGTGCCGCCCGCGCATACCAGGTCACCGCGTAATCATCACGACTCGGGTACTGTGCGCAGCCGGTCTCATAAATTTTCGCCGCCTGGTATTGCGACTTTACATCGCCTGCATGGGCAGCTTCCATGACATAGCGCGCCCCGCGTGCTTTATCGTGGGGCGACAGGCTTCGCTGTAACAGCATGTTGCCATAAACAGAAAGCGCGTCGGGATGGCCCGCCTCGGCGCAGCGCTTGAACAAGTTCAGCGTCAACCGCTGAGTACGCGGTGAGCGTGGCAACAGCCAACGATTTTGAAACAGCCTTTCGGCCAGACGAAACTCGAGCCGAATGAACAAAGATGATGCCTGTGGCATGGCCAACCACCCTGCCTGTTTGTGAAACCTTGGGCCAGCCGTCACTCTCTCTGAGACAACCAACCACGCGACAAACCGGCCCTTGGCCGGTCAATGGGCTGGCAAGCATACGCCTGCCATGGCGACGACTCAACCCCTCTTATTTGCTGCCTGGCGAACGCCTCGCTAACATGCCCAACAACCCCGACGCGATGCGCTGGAATTACCGCGCATTCCGCAGGTCATTGTGTTCATACTAGGAGACCCACCATGCAAACGCGACCACTGGGCAGAACCGGGATGCACGTCAGCCGACTTTGCCTGGGCACCATGACATTTGGCGAACAGAACACCGAGGCCGAGGCCCACGAACAGCTTGATCGCGCCGTCGCCTTTGGCATCAACTTTATTGATACCGCCGAAATGTACCCGGTGCCCCCCAAGGCCGACACCCAAGGGCTGACAGAGCGCTATGTGGGAAGCTGGCTCAAGCAGCGCGGCGAACGCGACGATGTCATCCTGGCCACCAAGGCCGCAGGCCCCGGGCTGGACCACATACGCGGCGGGCCGCGCCTGACCCGCGACCACCTCTTCAAGGCGGTCGACGCAAGCCTTGAGCGGCTACAGACCGACTATGTGGACCTTTACCAGCTGCACTGGCCCGACCGCAGCACCAACTTTTTCGGCAAGCTCGGCTATACACATAACGAAGAAGAAGATGCCACACCGCTCGAGGAGACCTTGAGTGCGCTCAAGGAGCTGGTCGACGCTGGCAAGATCCGCGCCATTGGCCTGTCGAACGACACCCCCTGGGGCACCATGCGCGCCCTGCAGCTCTCCGACCAGCTTGACCTGCCCCGCGTGGCCTCGATTCAAAATCCCTACAATCTGCTCAACCGTTCTTTCGAGGTGGGCCTGGCCGAAATCGCCCACCGCGAAGATGTCGGGCTTTTGGCCTATTCGCCGCTGGGCTTTGGCGTGCTCTCGGGTAAATACCTGAATGGTGCCCAACCACCCAAAGGCCGCCTTACCCTCTATGAACGCTTCAAGCGCTACACCTCGCCGGAAGCCGAAGCGGCCACCAAGGCCTATGTATCGTTAGCACAGGACTACGGCCTCGACCCCGCGCAGATGGCGCTGGCGTTCGTCAATTCGCGCAGCTTCCTGACCAGCAATATCATCGGCGCCACCACCATGGAACAGCTGGAAAGCAACCTGGCCAGCGAAAGCCTCAAGCTCGACGACGAACTGCTGGAAGCGATCGACGATATCCATCGCCGTATGCCCAACCCCTGCCCTTGAGGGCAGACAACGCTATCGACCTTATAGCCTCGGCCATCGCCGAGGCTTGGTATAATACGGATCATTATTTCTGCGACGTCCCAAGGAATCTGCCATGTTGAGCGTTATTTCGCCGGCCAAGACACTGGATTTTGAAACCCCTTCAACCACCCACGACGTCAGCCAGCCGGATTTTCTGACCGACAGCCAAACTCTCATCGATATACTGCGCGACTATTCGCCGCAGCAAATCAGCGACCTGATGGGCGTCAGCGATAAATTGGCGGGGCTGAACGCGGCACGCTTTGCCGAATGGCAGCCACCGTTTTCGCTGGAAAACGCCAAACCGGCGGCACAGGCCTTCCAGGGCGATGTTTACACCGGGCTTGAAGCCGATACCTTCAGCGACGCTGAAAACCGCTATGCCCAGCAGCACCTGCGCATCCTCTCGGGGCTCTATGGCCTGTTGCGCCCACTGGATTTGATTCAGCCCTACCGGCTGGAGATGGGCACCAAGCTGCCCAACCCGGCGGGTAAGGATCTGTATGCCTATTGGAAGCCCACGCTCACCTCAGCGCTTGATGCGGCGATTGCCGACAGCGGTTCCAAGGTACTGGTGAATCTGGCTTCCAACGAGTATTTCAAAGCCGTGGATGCCGACAAGCTTGATGCCCGGATCATTACGCCGGTGTTTAAAGACGAGAAAAACGGCACCTTCAAGATCATCAGCTTCTACGCCAAGAAGGCGCGTGGCCTGATGAGTGCCTGGATCATTCGCCAACAGGTGAACGACCCCGAGGCGCTGAAAGATTTTGACGTGGCAGGTTACCGTTTCGATGCCGCCGCGTCCCAGGGCGATACCTTTGTCTTCACCCGCCGCGAATCGGACCGTTAAGGTTCCCGCTAGAAAAAGCGGACGGTTCTATCGGCACGCGGTTTCAGGAACTGGCGATGCACGGCGCTGAAAGACGCGGTATCGCAACGGTGAAGCCACTCATAAGCCACCATATCCGCCGAGACCGCCTGCGCCCCCAGGGCGCAGGCTCGCTCGCGCGCCAAGACGGCCTCCTCGGCCCGACGGCTGGCCGTTGCTTCCGTCAGCCAGTAGACCGCATAGCCCTCTTCCAGCAGCCCCAGCGCCGTTTGCAGGACACAGATATGCGCCTCGGTGCCACACAGAACCACCTGCTGCCTGCCCGAGGCGCTCAGCGCTTCACGAAACGCCGTCTCTTCCATCGCTCCGAAGTGCTGCTTCTGCCAAATCGTTGGCGCTTGTCGTGCTTCCAGCAGCGCCGGCGCCGTGCCGCCCAGCTTCTCGGGCATCTGTTCGGTCAGCCATACGGGGATGCCCAGGGCATCCGCCACGCCATACAGCCAATGAGCCTCGGCAATGGCCTGGTCACCGCCGTCAATCACCGGCACCAAGCCGGCTTGAAAATCGACCATCAGCAGTAAGCTTTTATCGCGTTGCAGACGCACGCCATCACCTCGTTTTAGTGGAAACGGCCAAGCCCCACGGCGGCTCGCAGCCTGTCCATGGTCACCGCCGTTTCTTGCCGCGCTCTTTCAGCTCCTTTCTGCAAGACCGCTTCAATATGACCGGGGTCTTCCATGAGGGCGTGATAGCGCTCGCGGGGTTTTTCCAGATGAGCGTTGAGATACTCAAACACCTGGTTCTTGGCATCCCCCCAGCCAATGCCGTCGGCATACTGCTGGCGCATGGCCGCCGTTTCCTCGGTTGAGGCAAAGGCGGCGTATATCTGGAACAGCGTACAGGTATCCGGGTCTTTCGGCTCGCCGGGTTCCAGCGAGTTGGTCTTGATCTTGCGCACCAGCTTCTGCAGCTTTTTCTCGGCGACAAAGAGCGGAATGGTGTTGTTGTAGCTCTTGGACATCTTGCGTCCGTCCAGCCCACCGAGCACCTGGCTCTTTTCGTCCACCACCGCACTAGGCAGCGTGAAATAGTCGCCTTTGTACAGATGGTTGAAACGCCCCGCGATATCCCGCGCCATCTCGATATGCTGGATCTGATCGCGGCCGACCGGCACCTTGTTGGCGTTGAACATCAGAATATCCGCCGCCATCAATACCGGGTAGCCGAACAGCCCCATGGTGATGCCCTTATCCGGATCCTGGTTACCCGCCTCTTCGTTCTCGGCCACAGCGGCCTTGTAGGCGTGGGCACGGTTCATCAATCCCTTGGCGCACACGCAGGAAAGCATCCAGGTAAGCTCGGGGATCTCCGGGATATCCGACTGGCGATAGAAAATGGCGTTGTCGGTATCCAACCCCAGCGCCAGCCAGGTGGCAGCGATTTCCAGCCGCGACTGCTGCACGCGTTTGGGATCCTGACACTTGATCAACGCATGGTAGTCGGCCAGAAAGTAGAACGACTGCACGCTGGGGTCCTGGCTCGCCTCGATGGCGGGTTTGATCGCCCCGACGTAGTTGCCCAGGTGGGGCGTGCCGGTCGTGGTGATACCGGTTAGGACACGGGTCTGACTCATTGGAAATTAACCTATCACTTCAAAAGCTGGACGGATTGAACATTGGAGTCTACCACGCCGGATAATGCAAGGAGGGCGTCCTCAACCCCTTAATAGCCTTTACTAAAATGGAGCCCAGGTGCTGCTTCCCGATCCGTCAGTTGCGCTACTAGAGCTATCAATAAAACTTCCTTCACCGATAATGCGGCCAGCACCCCTTACATCCACGCTTTCTCCCCATAAAGCGCCCCTCAAACCACCACTGCCGAGAATATCAACAGAGGCAAAGGGCGCATAAATCATGGCCATCGCCTGGGAGCTTCCAGCAATTTTGACGTTTTCACCCAATGAGTAAATAGCGAACCTTGGCTTCCCGCTTTCCGTCTTCACAGATAAATTTTGCATCTGCAACGAACTTTTTAGATCCACATCACCTGTCACCAGAACTGTTAAGGAACTATCCCCTGCAAATATAAGCCCTTCATCGCCACCGCCTCCAAGGGTTAAGTCGCCATCCACAATAAGCACGGCATCCCCTGTTACTGTTAGGCTGCCGTTTGTTTGGTTAAAGTCCCTCGTTCTCATTACAGGATAATCACCCGTTATCATAGGAACTTCTGATACGTCGTAATTTTCAGCCTCTACCATGACTTGATTTTCACCGGGTTTTTTAGACTCATTAAAACCAATAAGCCCATTACCGCTTATTGTGGCATCAACTAAAGGATATTGCCCAACGCGAACATCGCCATATTCATAAGGGCCTTCTGTCAGCGCCTCTGTTTCTCTATCTAAAGAGGCATATACGTCTTCAATACTCAGAGGATCTTGCTTAACAGAGTCAAAAGAAACATTTTCCCGGAAATTTTGTGTGTCATCTTCATCCCAGTAGTTTGGCGAATCAATCACCCCAGCCGCATCAATTGAGTCTGGCACCGAAGCACCGCCTTTAATTTCCACGTCACCGCTTGTCGTTATCCCTCCACTTACTCGGGCACTTCCCGTTAATCTAACGCCCCCCTTGCCTGCCACGACCGCTCCGCTACCGAAACTATTATTACCGCCGCCTCCTTCACCAGGAGAAGAACCTCCACTGGCATTTGGGTAAAGCACATAATAATCGACAGCGATGAACTCATTCACCGAAACATCTGCATTACGTTTAACTTGCCCAACTATGAGCTCTGAGCTTTTTCCGGCATTTTGACATTCGGCAAAATAATACCCTGCCACTACATCGCTATTTCCAGCCGCCGACTCAATGGCATTGAATTTTGAAAAATTTGCAGACGCGGCGGCATTACGTTGAACTGATTCTTTCAGCGCTTCACAGCTCACATCACTGTCATTTGCTGAGTTTTTCTTGCCTCTGACAATCGCCCCGGACTCTGCCGCCATTTGTGCCAAGGTGGCAGCACGATAATTGCCCGCCAGCCGCTCATCTACCAAGGCAGTTTGCATACCTGAGAGACCAAGTGTCATGGCGCCGGCAAGCAGAGCCATGACGATCACTAATGCCGCTCCTTGTTGTTTCATATGCATTTACCTAGTTATTAGGGTTACCACGTCCGCCCGCATTTGCGTTTCCACCATTGCCATTACCGTTATTGCCGTTATTACCGTTGTTGCCGTTGTTGCCATTGTTGCCGTTGTTGCCGTTGTTGTTGCCATCATTCCCGCCATTCCCAGCATTTTCAATATCCAGCACCGCTGCGCGATGAGCGACATGGAAGATGAGCGACTCACCATTATTTTCGATAGGTAATGCCACGCGATAAAGAGCATCATTACTCTCTACGGGCTCGCCGAGATCACGTACCGGCTCTTCGCACTGGCTGGCCATAGCATCACTGGCAAGGTCTTTGCGGAAACTGACCAACGGCTGGTTGCCCTCGTCGGTATCTGCCACGGTGCAGGTGCACTGGTCTTTTTCCTGCACCTGCTCTGACTCGCATTCAAGCGTGAAGCGCCCCGGGCCGTTCTGACGGATCTCGCGGGTAACGCGCTGGGCGATAAATACCAGGTTCTCCTGCTTGCGGCTGATCTTGTCGACGTTTTGAAAGGTTTGAAAAGTAGTGAGAAACAGTTGCCCTGCCCCCAGGATGATGATGGTACCGATCACCATCGCTACCATCAGCTCTACCAGGGTAAACCCGCGCTGAGCGTGCCTCATTCCAGGTCCTCCAGGCTAGGCAAGCGAAAGCGGTAATCCAACTTGTCGTTATCACCGCTGCCCAGCACCAGGGTGACCGTGAACTGGCAACTGTTACCTCCACTCTCCCGCGTAATATCGCTTTGCGATTCAACGGCGTTGCGCAGTGGCGAATGGTCCTCATCCTGAAACCAATGGTCTTGCCAGACGGTTTGAACCGCCCCGACATCGATGGCATCACAGCCTTGTCCGGGCTCAAGCGTTGCCCAAAGACGCTCTTGAGCATCAACGGCGGCGACGCTTGCCACCGAGCGCTGGTAACCCTGGGTCGCACTTTGCAGTGCTTTTAGTTGCATGGCGGCCACGCCCACCAGACCCAGCGACAACACCAGCAGTGCAATCAGCGCTTCCACTAGACTGAAGCCACGCTGTGACATCATAAGGGCACCTTGCGCAGGCTGCCGGTTTCACGAACCCGGATCGTCACAGGGTCGATAGCGTCTCCCGAGAGCGTAATCTCGCACTGGCCATCACCGTCATCACAGTCGCTGATATCCGCATCGCCCAGGCTTTCAAACACCAACGAGAAATTGCCTTCGGGCTGGGTAATCTTGGCGGCTTGTCCTACCCGCATGACGTTCGCCTCTCCGCCGTCTTGAACACTTTCCGCCCAGTAGCACCACGGGGCGTCGTTGCACGCTTCAGGGCGGCGCGTAGCGTTGAGTTCGTCGGGCGGGGAAAATTCCACCGTGATGGGCTGACGCTGCTTGATCGCTTCGCTGCGGGCAAAGGTCAGCACCGATTGCAGCTGGTTTACATCACCGGCCAGCTGTTGGCGGGCCATGAACGTAGTGAAAGCGGGCGCCGCGAGTAGCAGCAACAATGCTGCGATAGCCAGCACGATCATCAGCTCAATGAGGGTAAAGCCGCGTTGAGGCATAGGCCTACCAGCACTCATCGGGTGCTTGCGTGCCCTTGGCATCCAGGGTCAGCGGCTCATCGCAGCCATCGTCCTGGCCGTTCCTGATCGTTGCCGTCAATGTATAACCGCCGTCTCCATCCTCACTGGCAAACCCAATGTCATAGTTTTGCTCAGGTGACTGTGTCGTTTCCAGGCAGCTCGCGGCATAGGCATAAGTGCGCGTATAGCATCGCTCCAGCTCGGACGCCGCCTGCATGAGCCCTGCATGGGCGTCGGTGCGCAGCGATTTTTGTGCATAGCGGGTATAGCTGGGGTAGGCAATGGCCGCCACGATGCCGATGATGGCCAGCACGATCATTAACTCAATAAGGGTAAAGCCGCGCTGGCCGTGACGTAACAAGGGGCGATGAGAGACGTAATGCAAGCGGCGTTGCTCCTGTATTGGTTGACTCATACCATTTCAGTATGTCGCAAACCCATACGCATTGCATTACGCAGGCTTGGATTGGCTGCCAGGTATTAGCTGCTGGCGATCACCTGCTCGCGCAGTTCACGAGGCATCGAGAAGGTGATCGTCTCTTCCCGGCCGAGCAGTTCCTGGGGCGCGGTGGCGCCCATGGTCTGCAGACGTTCGATGACCCCCTTGACCAGCACTTCCGGCGCGCTCGCCCCGGCGGTTACGCCGATACGGTTGATGCCTTTCAACCACTGGGGCTCGATCTGCTCGGCATTGTCGATCAAGTAAGCGGGCGTGCCCATACGCTCGGACAGCTCGCGCAGGCGATTCGAGTTGGAGCTGTTGGGGCTCCCCACTACCAGCAATAGATCGCTATCGGCGGCCAGTTCACGCACCGCGTCCTGACGATTCTGCGTGGCGTAGCAGATGTCATCCTTGCGCGGCCCCTGAATCTCGGGGAACTTGTCGCGCAGCGCGTCGATCACCTTGGCGGTGTCATCCATCGACAGGGTCGTTTGCGTCACAAAGGCCAACTGGCTTGGGTCTTTAACTTCCAGGTTGGCGACATCGTGCTCGTCTTCCACCAAATAAATGCGCCCACCGCTGGCCGTATCGTAACGCCCCATAGTGCCCTCGACCTCCGGGTGGCCCTGGTGGCCGATCAAGATGCACTCCTGGCCCCGCTTGGCATAGCGCAGCACTTCAAGATGCACCTTGGTGACCAGCGGGCAGGTGGCGTCAAAGACTTTCAAGCCGCGCTCTTCGGCTTCCTGCTGTACCGCACGGGAGACGCCGTGGGCGGAGAAAATCACGATCACATCGTCGGGTACTTCGTGCAGTTCCTCGACGAACACCGCGCCGCGCTCACGCAGCGTTTCCACCACGAAGCGGTTATGGACCACTTCGTGGCGCACATAGATCGGCGGCCCAAACACATCCAGCGCCCGGTTGACGATATCGATGGCACGGTCAACCCCCGCGCAAAACCCTCGCGGGTTGGCCAGTTTGATCTCGATGGGGTGTGTTTGCTGCTGTGATTGCATAAGTCGCGCCTTGATGCTGAACACCGTTGGATGAATATCGCCCCTGCAGATAGGTGGGGTCTCAGTGTGTCGTGACCGGCTTCACGTCGAGCACTTCCACCTCAAACGTCAGGGTACGCCCCGCCAGAGGATGATTAAAGTCGACCTCGATCCGGTCTCCCTCGATCGTTTTGACCACGCCCGGCAATTCCGTTCCCGCTTTATCGGCAAACGACATCACCATACCAATCTCGGGGACTTCATCACCGAAGTCGTCACGCTTCAGCGTTTGAATATTCTGCGGGTTATGCTGGCCGAAAGCATGTTCAGGGGTAATCTCGAAACTGCCTTCCTGCCCAGCCGCCATGCCCTTGATCGGGTGTTCAAAGCCGGGGGGCAGATTGCCGTCGCCATACTGAAAGGTAGCGGGCACTTTCTCTTTGGTCGAGTCGACCACCGTGCCGTCTTCCAGCTTGAGCGTGAAGTGCAAGGACACTTCCATACCGTCATCAATTAAATAATCGCTCATTGCGTTACTCGCTGTTGAGGGAGGTTAGGACCGCTGGGCTTTTTTGCGTCGCCGTTCGCCCATTACCGACTCCCAGATTAGCCCGGCAGCTCCCAGGGTAATGCCAATATCCGCCACGTTAAATGCCGGGTAGTACCAGCCCGCCGCGTGAAAGGACAGAAAGTCGACCACATAGCCGTGGACGAGCCGGTCAAAAAGGTTGCCAAGCGCCCCGCCGATGATCAGCGGCAGCGCCACGGCCAGCAGCTTTTCGTCGGCCTTGATCCGCGCGAGCCAAATGCTCAGTCCGATGCTTGCGCCAATCGCGATTATCGCAAAGAACCAGCGCTGCCAGCCGGGATGGTCGGCCAAAAAGCTGAACGCCGCTCCCGGGTTATGCAACAGCGTCAGGTTGAAAAACGGCAGTACTTCCACCGGCTGGGCGTAGCTCAACTGGCTGCTGGCCAGGTACTTGGTGGCCAGGTCCAGCACGACCACCGCTGCCGCCAGCCACAGCCAGCGCAGCGGCCGGTGCATCGGCGGCCGCTGCGAAGGGGTATCAGGCGTATGGGTCGCGTTAGGCATAGTAACGAATCTCGCCGCTGCCTTCGGGGAGGTTGCTGATACAGCGGCCGCATAGATCGGGATATGCCTCATGGGTGCCTACGTCCGGGCGGTGATGCCAGCAGCGCTCGCACTTGGTGTGCTCGCTTTGCGCCACCGCGACCTTCAGGCTTTCAAGCTCGGTGGCTTCAGCATTCTCGGCCTCAGCCAGCGGTTTAAGCGTTACCTCGCTGGTCAGCATTACAAAGCGCAGCTCGTCGCCCAGCTTGGTCAGCGTCGCGTTGAGCGCGTCGCTCACGTAAAGCGTCACCTCGGCGGCCAGGCTTCCCTTGATCACCTTGGCATTACGGGCATCTTCCAGGCACTTGTTGACCGCGTGCTTGACTTCCAGCACCTGCTCCCAGAAATCACGCCCCATCGCGGCGTTATCATCCAGCGTTTCAAGGCCGGTGTAATAGGTTTCCAGCAGGACGCTGTCGCCACGCTCACCGGGAATGTGCTCAAAAATCTCTTCGGCAGTGAACGACAGGATCGGGGCGACCCAGCGACTCAGCGCCTCGACCACGTGGTAAAGCGCGGTTTGCGCGCTGCGCCGGGCCAGCGAATCCGCCTGGGTGGTGTACTGGCGATCCTTGATCACATCCAGATAGAAGCCACCCAGCTCACGGGCGCAGAAGCCATGCACCTGCTGGTAGACATCCAGGAAACGGTACTCGTCGTAGGCGGTGTCGATACGCCCCTGCAATTGCGCGGCACGGTCGACCACCCACCGGTCCAGCGCCAGCATGTCGCCAAACGCCACCTTATCCGTCGCCGGGTCAAAGCCGTTGAGGTTGGAAAGCAGGAAGCGTGCGGTGTTGCGAATACGCCGGTAGACGTCCGCGGTGCGCTTGAGGATCTCGTCCGAGACCGCCATTTCGCCGGAGTAATCGGTCGAGGCGACCCACAGGCGCAGAATGTCAGCGCCGAGCTTGTCCATGACCGTTTGCGGGACGACCACGTTACCGATGGACTTGGACATCTTGCGGCCCTGGGCATCCACGGTGAAGCCGTGGGTCAGCAGCTGGCGGTACGGCGCGTGGCCGTCGATGGCCGAGCCGGTCAGCAGCGACGAGTGAAACCAGCCTCGGTGCTGGTCGGAGCCTTCCAGATAGAGGTCCGCACGCGGGCCGCTTTCATGGCCATGCGGGTGCGAGCCGCGCAGCACATGGCGGTGGGTGGTGCCGGAGTCGAACCATACGTCCAGGGTGTCGGTCACCTTGTCGTAATCGGCGGCTTCGGCACCCAGCAGTTCCGCCGGGTCGAGCTTGAACCAGGCGTCGATACCTTCCTTCTCGACGCGCTTGGCGGCTTCTTCCATCAGTTCAACGGTGCGCGGGTGCAGCTCGCCGGTCTGCTTGTGCAGGAAGAACGGAATCGGCACGCCCCAGTTGCGCTGGCGGGAAATACACCAGTCCGGGCGGTTGGCGATCATGCTGTGCAGGCGCGCCTGCCCCCAGGCAGGGGTAAACCTGGTCGCCTCAATGCCTTCCAGGGCGCGCTCGCGCAGGGTTTTGCCGTCCTTGCCCTGGATATCCATGCCCACAAACCACTGGGCGGTGGCACGGTAGATCACCGGCGTTTTATGCCGCCAGCAGTGCATGTAGCTGTGGGTGATCGGCGTGTGGGCCATCAGCGCGTTCACCTCGCGCAACTTTTCGACGATATGCGGATTGGCCTTCCAGATCATCTGGCCGCCGAAGAACGGCAGGTCGTCCGCATAAACGCCGTTGCCCTGCACCGGGTTGAGCATGTCGTCAAATTCCATACCGTGCTCGCGGCAGGTAATGAAGTCATCCATGCCGTAGGACGGTGCGGAGTGGACAATACCCGTGCTGCCGACTTCGGCCTCGACGTAATCGGCAAGGTACACCGGCGACAGGCGGTCATAGAAAGGGTGACGGAAATTGATCAGATCCAGCGCCGCGCCTTTGGCAGTGGCAATTACCTCACCGCTCAGTGCATAGCGTTCCAGGCAGCTTTCGACCAGGTCTTCCACCAGCAGCAGCAGACGCTCGCCGGTATCGACCAGCGCGTAGGTGAACTCGGGGTGGACGTTCAACGCCTGGTTGGCGGGGATGGTCCAGGGGGTCGTCGTCCAGATCACCACGGCAGTGGGCTTGGGCAGCGTGTCTAAACCGAATGCGGCCGCCAGCTTGTCGGCGTCTTCAACGGGGAAGGCAACGTCGATAGCGTCGGACTTCTTGTCGGCATACTCGACTTCCGCCTCGGCCAGCGCCGAGCCGCAGTCGAAGCACCAGTTCACCGGCTTCAGGCCCTTGAACACATAGCCCGCCTCGACCATATCGGCCAGCGCACGAATCTCGCCCGCTTCGTTGGCGAAATCCATCGAGCGATAGGGGTGATCCCAGTCGCCCACCACGCCCAGCCGTACGAAATCGGTCAGTTGGGTTTCAATTTGCGCAGCGGCGTACTCGCGGCAAAGCTCACGAGCAGTATCCGGAGCCAGGTGCTTGCCGTGGGTGGTTTCCACCTTGTGCTCGATGGGCAGGCCATGGCAGTCCCAACCCGGTACATAGGGCGCGTCAAAGCCTGCCAGGTTCTTCGACTTGACGATAATATCTTTAAGGATCTTGTTGACGGCATGACCGATATGAATGCTGCCGTTGGCATAGGGAGGGCCATCGTGGAGCACGAACAGCGGCGCCCCAGCACGGGCTTCGCGCAGGCGCTGGTAGAGGTTCATGTCCTGCCATGTGGACACCCGCCCCGGCTCCTGCTTGGGCAGCATACCGCGCATGGGAAAGTCGGTTTCTGGCAAGTTTAGCGTGTGCTTATAATCCATAGTCCGGTCAGCCGTCGTTATCTTCGGCGGAATCGCCCGCCAAGGAGGAATCAGAAGATGCGGTCTCTCGCCCGAGCGGGGCCGAGGCCAGCGGGAATGTTGCGTTGTTGCCAGCAGCGGCGGCCGCAAAGTAGCGCCGCGCCTGACGCTGATCGCGCCCAATCTGCGCTTTCAACGCCTCGATATCGTCAAACTTGACCTCGCCCCGCAGCCGCGCGCAAGGCACCACCGTCATGCGCTGGCCATAGAGATCACCTGAGAAGTCGAACAGGTGAACCTCCAGGGTCGGCCGCGTGGCGCCCACCGTGGGCCGAAAGCCAACGTTGGCCACGCCCAAATGACGCTGGCCGTTTTCCAGTTCGCCAATAACGGCGTATACACCGCGCAGCGTAAGCGGCTGGGGCAGCATGGGCAGATTGGCAGTGGGCACACCAATAGTGCGGCCCAACTGCTGGTCGCGCACCACCCGGCCATCCACCGAATAGGGCCGCCCCAGCAGGCGGGCGGCGGCGGTGAAGTTGCCGCTGGCCAGCAGTGTACGTACCCGCGAGCTGGAAACGCGTTCATCGTCTACCGTAAAGGTGCGGGTATGCTCAACGCCAAAGCCCTGTTCGCGGCCCACGGCTTCCAGCAGGGTGAAGTCACCGCGGCGGTCGCAGCCGAAGCGAAAGTCGTCGCCGACCACCAGGTGCTTTACATTCAGCCCGTCAACCAGTACCTGATCGATAAACTCACGGCCGGTGAGGCTGCGTAGCGCATCGTTAAACGGCAGGCACAGCACCTGTTCGGCACCGTGCTGCCCCAGCAGGCGGACCTTTTCACGCAGCCTTGTCAGGCGGGGAGGTGCCTGGTCACCGGCAAAAAACTCCCGCGGCTGGGGCTCAAACACCACCACGGTCAGCGGCCCGCCCAAGCGCGCGGCGTGCTCGCGGCACTGCTGCAAGATCGCCTGATGGCCGCGGTGCACGCCATCGAAATTGCCGATGGTTGCCACGCAGCCCCGCGATGACGCCGTTAAATTGTGCAAACCTCGAATGACCCGCATGGCACCTCAGCCGTTGCTAGCCCGCTCACCCGCTCAAGAAGCAGGCAGCAAAGCCACCGATTATAACGAACCTGGCCGCCGTCGTGCAGCGTCAGGCGCGCATTTTCAAATGCCGCACCCGCAACCCCAGCGCACCCAGCCAGGCAAAATACAGCCCTGCGCCCAGCACCACCAGCCCCGACACCCAGGCGACTCGCTGCCACAGGCCCATGGCAAGCCAGGTTGTCCACTCGGGGGCGATGGCGTACAGCGCAATGCTCATCAACGCACAGCCGCCTAAAAGCTGCACCGCAAAGCGCCCCCAGCCCGGCTGAAACACCAGCACGCCTTCCTTACGCAGCAGGTAACCGAGCAGCCCGGCATTCAAAAACGCCGACAGCGCCGTGGCCAACGCCAGACCGGCGTGGGCCAGCGACCAAACCAGCATCAGGTTGAAGACCATATTGGCGACCATGGCAAAGATGGCCACCTTCACCGGGGTCTTGGTGTTCTGGCGGGCAAAAAAGCCCGGTGCGAGCACTTTGATCAGCATAAAGGCCACCAGCCCGACGGCGTAGGCGCGCAGGCTCATCGCCGCCATCTGGATATCGGTATCGGTCATCGCGCCGTAATGGAACAGCGTGATCAATAGCGGCTCCGCCAATACCACCAGCGCCAGCGCGGCGGGCAGCCCCAGCAGCAGCACCATGCGGATTGCCCAGTCGAGCATGGCGGCAAAGTGCGCGTTTGACTGGTCAGCGTGGCGCTTGGAAAGCGCGGGCAAGATCACCGTACCAATCGCCACGCCAAAAACGCCCAGCGGCAGCTCCACCAGCCTATCGGAATAATACAGCCACGACACACTGCCTGCCGCCAACAGCGAGGCCAGCACGGTATCCAGCAGCAGGTTGATCTGCGAGACCGAGACGCCGAACAGCGCTGGCCCCATGAGCTTCAATATTCGCCGGACGCCTTCATGAGCCAGGTTGGGCCACGGGATGGGCATCAACCCCAGGCGCAGCAAAAACGGCACCTGGAACACCAGTTGCGCCACCCCGGCAATCAGCACGCCCCAGGCCAGCGCCATCGCGGGCTCTGTCATCAGCGGGGTGAGCAACAAGGCCGCCCCGATCAGCGACAGGTTCAGCAGCACTGGAGTAAACGCCGGGACCGCAAAGCGGTTCCAGGTGTTCAGAACGCTACCGGCAAAGGCGGTGAGCGAAATCAGCAGCAAATACGGGAAGGTTAAGCGCAGCATGTCCGCGGTCATGGCGAGCTTTTCCGGGTCGCGCCCAAACCCTGGTGCAAACAGCCAGATCAACCAGGGCGCCCCCAGCATGGCAAGCGCGGTAATCAGCGCCAGAATCGCCGTCAAACTGCCCGCCACGGCATTGAGCAGCTCGCGAATTTCCTGCTTGTCGCGCTGGGTCGAGTACTCGGAAAGCACCGGCACAAAGGCCTGGTTGAACGCCCCTTCGGCAAACAGACGGCGCAGAAAATTGGGGATCTTGAAGGCTACGAAAAACGCATCGGCCCCGTCGCCCGCGCCCAGCAGCGCCGCCACCACCACATCGCGCACCAGCCCCATGACCCGCGACAGCATGGTCATGGCACTGACTATCAACCCCGAGCGCATCAATCCACGCCCCAGAGGCTGCTCCTGGCCTTGCTGCTGCGAATTCGCGGTCATCGCCTTCGCTATCCTTCCCTTGGCAATCCTCAGACACAAAAAAACCGGCCGCAGCCGGTTTTTTAAGGCGCCTGCCGGCTTACGCCGCCAGTGCTTTAATGCGCTTGTTCAAGCGGCTTTTCAGACGTGCGGCTTTCTTCTTGGAAAGGACGTCTTTATCAGCGATGCGGTCGATGACCGGCTGCGCCACCTTGAACTCTTCCATCGCCTTGCCATGGTCGCCTGTCTTAACCGCTTTGAGTACGCGCTTAATATAGGTACGGACCATGCTGCGTTGGCTGGCTTTCAGGACACGACGGTTCTCGGCCTGGCGGGCGCGCTTGCGAGCTTGCTTGCTGTTCGCCACTGGTATCTCCTTGGAGAATAAGGTTGCCGCTAAAGGGCAACGGATTAACTATGTGTTCGTCGCGAGCCGACACGGCCAATGCGACGCTTCCGTAACAACCAATTGTTTTGGCGGCTAATTTTGTGCAATAGGCCGACCAAAATAGTGTAGCGAGCAGTTCAATTCAGCTGCCCGCTCACGGGTCTTGTCTGAGAGGATGGCATAGTCTATCACGCAGAATGCGGGCTTGCTAGCAGTAGTCACTAGACACGATGGCGAGAGCCCTACGGCGCGGCCTGTCCCATGGGCGCCAAAATCTTGCGCAGAAAGTGACGCGTCCGTTCATCCCTTGGTGCGGTAAAAAGCTCCTCGGGCGGGGCCTGCTCGACGATGCCGCCTTCGTCCATGAAAACAACCCGGTCGGCCACCTCCCGGGCGAACTGCATTTCATGGGTGACCACGATCATCGTCTGGCGCTCAACCGCCAGCTGCTTCATCAGACTCAAAACTTCCTCTACCCACTGAGGATCTAGCGACGACGTGGGTTCATCGAACAGGATCACGTCAGCGTTAGCCGCCATGGCTCGGCCAATGCCCACACGTTGCTGCTGGCCGCCTGACAGCGACGCGGGGTAAGCATCCGCCTTGTCGGCCAGGCCGATGCGCTCCAGTATTTCTCTGGCCCGCGCGTGCGCCTTGGCTTTCGGCAGCTTGTCCACCACGATCATCCCCTCACTGATATTATCCAGCGCGGTCTTATTGGCGAACAGGCCATAGTTCTGAAACACAAACGCCGTGCGCCGACGCAGCGCCAGAATATCGGACCGGCTGGCTCGCTGGGTATCAACCTTTAAATCGCCCACCTGCAAATGCCCGGCATCCGGTTTTTCCAGGAAGTTAATACAGCGCAGCAACGTTGACTTGCCCGTTCCGGAAGGGCCGATAATCACGATAATCTCGCCCTGGGCGAGACTCAGGTCAATATTCTGGAACACGGTATGCGTTCCAAAGCGCTTGGTAATCCCTTGCAGCGAAATCATCGTTGGTAGGCCTTATTCAGGTAGCTTTCTAACCGACGTTGCCCCCAGGACAGCATTTCCACAATGACCCAGTAGATCACCGCGACCAGTAAAAACGCCTCTAAATAGAGAAAGCTGCCCGACGCTTCTTTTTGCGTGGCGCCCATCAATTCCGTCACCCCAAGCGTAAAGGCCAGCGAGGTCGCCTTGATCATGTCGATGAAGTAATTCATCAACGTCGGCGTTGCCACGCGAGTTGCCTGGGGCAGAATAATGCGGCGCATTAGCTGTGACTGGGTCATGCCGATGGAAAGCGCGGCTTCGGTCTGGCTGCGGTCAATGCCCACAATCGCCGCGCGAATCGACTCGGCCATATAGGCCGAGAAGTGCAGTGTCAGTCCTAACACGGCGGCAGTCACGCCGGTAATCGCGATCAACGAACTAAACAGCTGCGGCAAGCCATAGTAGAAAAGAAACAGCTGAACCAGCAGCGGTGTACCGCGGAAAAACGAGATAAACAGCAGCGAAAGCCCGTTTAAAAACGGCACTTTCGACACGCGAATCACCGCCAGCAGACACGCCAACACTAAGGCAAACAGCATGGCAATCGTGGCCATTTGAAGCGTGAGCGGCAGATAGCGCAGCAGAACCGGCAACAGGCCCCACATATACTCAAGGTCAAGCATAGCAATATCGCTTATAAGCAAACGGCCGTGGCAATGCCACGGCCGCGTTACACGGAGTCACCCGGCCGTTACGGCTGAGTGATATCAGTATCAAACCACTTTTCTGATATCTTGCGCAGCTCACCGCTCTCGCGTAGCTCGTCGAGTGCCGCGTCAACCCGGTCGCGCTGCGCACGGCCCGCTTCGTCATCACGGAACGGCAACGCATTCTCGATGGTCGAGAAAGGCTCGCCCGCCAGTTCTAACGGTAGGCCTTTCTCCTTGATGACCTGTGTCGCACTCACACGATCCATCACAAATGCCTCTACCCGTCCCAAAGCCACATCCTGTTCAATGTTGGACTCATAGGTGCGAATATCGATTTCATCGGCATTGGGCTGCTCACGCAGCAACTGCTCGTAGTTAGACCCCAGGTTCACCGCCACGCTTTTGCCGGATAAATCTTCGACACCTTCAATAGTGTCATTTCCGGCCTTTACCACTACCTGTGCACCGTCATACACATAGGGTTCCGTGAACACATACTTGGCTTCACGCTCTGGGGTAATGGTGATCTGGTTGGCGATCGTATCAATACGCCCCGACTCCAGCATGCCCGCCAGACCCGAGAAGCTAGCCGTCACGAACTCGATGTCATCACCGGTAATCTCGCCAACGGCGTTCATGACATCTACCTCAAAGCCCTTTAGCTCGTCTTGCTCCACAAAGGTAAACGGGAAGTAACCGCCCGACATGCCAACGCGGAGCGTATCGGCCTGGGTCGTGGCGGCAAATACGCCACTGGCAATGCTCAGTGAGAGTGTGGCAAGGGTAATCGTCAGTTTGCGTGTCAGTCGCATGGTGGTGATTCCTGTTGGATAGCTTAAAACGCAAGTAGCACTATCTTACCCCTCCACAAGCAGCAAATAAAAGAATATAAAAGTTGTTTTTTATTCACTATTGATCTTTACGATAGCAGAGAGCGTTTTCCGGCCCATCTAAAAAGCTTCCCATTCAGGCTCACTTTTCTGCATGTTTCGCTGGGGCGACTGCTGAGTGTCAGGCTTAGGTAGTGACGACGACGTGGTGCCTGTGGCACCGCCGCTGAGCTTGAAGGCATCCACCAGGCGGGTGAGTCGGTTGGCTTCCTGCTGAAGCGACGCCGCCGAGCTGCTGGTTTGCGATACCAGCGTGACGTTCTGCTGCGTGGCGGAATCCATTTGCGTCAGCGCCGTACCCACCTGCTGAATACCGGATTCCTGCTCGCGCACGGCCAGCGAAATCTCGTTCATCAGCCCCGATACCTGGCGGATAGCCTCCACCGTATCCTGAATCCCCTCGCCGCTGCGTACCGCTTGCTCGGCGCCGCTGGCGATACGCTGGCTGATATCTGTGATCATTTCGCGAATCTTTTTGGAGGAATCCGCGCTGCGGCTGGCGAGATTGCGCACTTCGCTGGCCACCACCGCAAAACCACGGCCATGTTCACCCGCACGCGCCGCCTCGACCGAGGCATTGAGCGCGAGAATATTGGTCTGGAAAGCAATCGAATCGATGACCTCCACAATCTCGCCCACCTTGCGGGAGCTGGCTTCGAGCTCGCGCATCAATTCAACCGAATGCTGAACCTCTTTGACGCCTTTCTCGGCTTTTTCAGCCGCCTGGCTGGAAATGGTATCGGCATTGCTGGCCGACTCGCTGTTCTGGCGCACGATAGAGGACATCTCTTCCATGCTGGACGCTGTTTCCTGCAGAGCGGATGCCTGCTGCTCGGTTCTGGACGCGAGGTCCTCGCTACCGGAGGCAATCTCGTTCGACGCCACATTGACATTACGGGCACCGTCGCGCACCGCCTGGAAGCTGACATCCATGCGCGCAATAAAGCCATCAAACTCGCGGGCCAATTCGCCAATTTCGTCGCGCCGCTGGCTATCAATACGTGCTGTAAGGTCGCCCTCGCCCTCAGTAATATCACGAATCCGCCCGCTGACCTGGCGAAGCGCCCGGGACATCAGGTTCGGCCCCATCAAGGCAATCACCAGCGTGGCCAATAACACCAATGCCGTGAAACCCATTACCCAACGCTGCTGAACGGCGACGGCCGCCAGTGTTTCTTGCTCCAGCGCCAAGCCACGCGCATCGGCGCTTTCCCCGGCAATGTTGTAAAGCTCCCGCAACGAATTAAAGGCCGCTAACGAGTCGCCTTCCAGTTGTGCCTCAGCGGCGTCAAGCTCGCCGTCTGCATGCAGGTCGAAAACACGCTGGGATGCCGCCTCCCATGCCGTATAGCGATCCTCGAACGGCTCAAGCCCCTCGCTTACCTGTGGATACGCCTCCAGCAACGTGAGGAAGTCATGCATCCTGTCATACGCCTGATCGGCATTTTCGCGATAATCGTCGAACTGAGCGCTCGCTCCATCGCTGCCCGGCGCTTCATGCAGTACTTCAAGTTCAGCCACCCGCGCCTGATACAGATCACGATCCGCATTGAGCACCGCTGAAACAGCCGGGTTAAAGGAGCCACTGAACGCCGTCATGCGTTCACGCATCGACTGGACAAGCAAACTATCGACCACCACGACGCCCAGCAGCGACAAGGCCACCAGGATAAACGCCAGGGTGTATTTCACATTGATCTTGTGGAGTTTTTCCAGCATTGCATCAGCCTTTGAGTTGTCATCTTTATTATGGTGATAGCCAACCCTGGCAGAATGTCGCTGTGTCCTGTCTTTCTACTATCGGCTGCGCGCGGGCGGGCTTTAGCAGGCAATGCCATCGCTAAGATCAAACGATTATGCTCGCGCTGATGCATCAAAGCGCGACCTACAATATCCATAACACTTGGACTAAGAAGATGACGTATGGTCTAGCTGATCATTCCACGCTCACGTAGCGCTTGTATCACCGTATCAGCCGCATTTTCAGGGCTCATGTGCTCGGTCTTGAGATGAATATCCGGCAAGTTTGGCGCCTCGTATGCAGAGTCAATACCCGTGAAGTTCTTGAGCTCGCCACGGCGGGCTTTTTTGTAAAGCCCTTTCGGGTCGCGCGCTTCCACCACGTCTAGCGGGGCATCCACGTAGATTTCGAGAAACTCGCCTTCCTCCAGCAGATCACGCGCCAATTGGCGCTCGCTACGAAAGGGAGAGATAAAGGCCGATAATACAATAAGCCCTGCATCGATCATCAGCTTGGCAGTTTCAGCGACGCGGCGGACGTTTTCAACGCGGTCGGCATCGGTAAAGCCCAGGTCACGGTTGAGGCCATGACGCACATTATCGCCATCCAGCAAGTAGGTGTGCTGGCCGTGGGCAAAAAGTTTTTTCTCGACGAGATTAGCGATAGTCGATTTGCCCGCACCGGATAGTCCGGTGAACCATAGCACCGCTGGTTTTTGGCTTTTCACCATGGCACGCGCTTGTTTATCAATATCCACGTGCTGGCGATGAATGTTCTGACTCCGACGCAGCGCAAAGTTGAGCATCCCCGTACCCACGATGTGGCCCGTAATGCGGTCAAGCAACACAAAACTGCCGGTTTGCGGGGATTCGTGGAACGGATCAAAGGCCACTTCATGGCTCAAGCTCAGGTTGCATACCCCTTTTTCTCCACCCGGCAGCTGCCTTGCCGCCACATGCTCCAGAGTATCGGTGTTGATTTGATGCTTAATGCTGGTAACCGTAGCGACCGCTGATTGCGAGCCCAATCTGATGTCGTAAGGGCGCCCCGGTATAGGGGCCAGTCATAGCTCACGTCAAACTGGTCCGCCGTCTGGGCGGACTGATCGATACCGGAAATGATATCACCACGGTAGATCGCCAGGCCACCTTCCAGCATTAGCGTCACGGGCTGACCCTCGTCAGCCCTATCGATGCAATGCCCATCAGCCGTCAACACCTGAGCAACGTTGCCGGTGCTGACGGAAGGCCGTATGCGGACGTCATCACCCTGTTGGATTACCCCACCAACGATGTTGCCTGAAAAGCCTTCCGCACCCACATCAGTGTTCGTAATATGTCGCACCGACAGGCGGAAAGGCAGGCTCAAACCATCATCACGACTCGCTAACCGGGATTCCAGAAAACCAAGCACTGAAGTACCGGTGTGCCAGGGCATTTTGCGCTTGGCTCAAGTACGTTATCGCCCTGCAATGCAGCGACAGGAATAAAGGTGACCTCAGACAACAGCAGTAGCGCCGAAAAAGCCCGACACTCTCTGGCGACCTCATCAAAAAGCGCCTGGGAATAACCTGTCGCGTCCATTTTGTTGACCACCACCCCAAGACAGCGCACCCCCATCAACGACAGCAACAGACAGTCGCGGCTAGCGGTGGCAGTCATCCCTAGCTGAGAATCCACCACCAGCAGGGCGGCAGGAACCACTACCAAGGGCGGCTGATCCGCTAATGTCTGCCCACAGGCGTCAGTTTCCAACTGACTTATCAGCGTGCTTTTACCAGTCCCCTGGCCACCGCCGATGATGCAATGGGGTGGGGTGGGGCGTCGATAAGCTGGGCTGACAGGTATTGCTCAACAGCCATGAAGAGCAAACTTTTATATGCCTTGATATGCACTACATCAAATTTCATAGCCTAGCTCAAGCATTAATCTTCTCGATGCAGCGTCAACAGTTTCTGCTTCTTTATGGATTAAGTTATCTTTCCATATTCCCCTTCTATCCTGAATGGGTTTATGCATTTGCGGGCAAGTGTGGTCTGACCCTTATCGATCACAGATTGAAGCTAATCGATGATGTGCTGGGGCTCATTAGGAGTCATGCAATCCTCAACCAAGAACTGCCGCCTGAGGACAGTTCTTGGCTACTTAATAATGAAATATTCTTAGCCTTCTCTCACTGAGGCTGTTTGGCATATTGCTCCCATACAGCGGCCACTTCTTCTTTATTCACATTCTTAGAAACCTTGAACAGTCCAGCGGACTCCGCTTTTTCAACAGATTCCAGAAACTGCAACACTAGGTGATAGTGCGGGCGATTCCAAAAATCATGGATGAAGATGCGAGCTTTTTGGGGCTCATTGGAATGTTCGAGAATATGTTGAATCGCCGCCATCGTGCAGGCGACACGGAAACGCCCATCCACGAGAATCAGGTCAAACGGCTGGTCATGCTGATAAATGGCTTGGCTATAAGCAGGAAACTTCTCAGCTGCGTCCATTGACAAAGGAAAACCCCATTCTTTGGTCGGGCCAATATCAACAGCTTCAACTTGACACTGCTCTCCCAGCTTACCTTTAAGCGCGTTCACCCAGTTGGCATCGCTCTCCACGCCTTTGACTATCAAGCCTTCTTTCACTACCCAAACGGTAGAACCGCCAGAACCAAACTCAAAATATTGCTTGGACTTTTTCAGACTTTTCTTAAAAAGCTTGCGTTCCGCCGACGACATATGAGGTGCATCAGGTAGAGGAAATTCAGCTGTCTCTTTCGATTCAGAAGACTCTGGCTTGTCGGTATCAGACGCAAGTAGCTTTACATTCGGCTCTGGCTCTGGCTCTGGCTCTGACTGAAATGCTGTTAGCCTTTCTTCAGACAAGTAATTCTTAGCTTTTTCTTCATCGACTACTGCCAACAGCTCATACGCCATATCCTTGATGCCGTAAACACTATGCAGTAGAAAAGCAAGCTTGGTGCGCTGGTTATCCGTTAGCTGGGCCTGGCGCTCATGGTTGGGCAGAAATACCGCATCGGCGCTCTGCAGCTCGGTGGCCTGGCGCTTTTCCGCCGGCACGCTTTCCGGAAGGTGGCTTAGATGCTGCGGATCGTTAAGACGGTAGAAGCGGAAGCCATGGCGGGCCATCCAATGCTGTATTTCGGCAAGGTTAGGCTGGCGCTGGTGGGTCGGCTGGAAGGCAATGCGTACTTGAATAGCAAGGGTATCTTTCAATGCCTTTTCGCCATGCCCCAGGATGGCGTTGGCGTCGCTCAAGTCATCCAGAATCAGCCAGTCCAGGCTTTCAAGGCCTTCGATACTATCCAGGGCAATGGTATTGACCGGCAGTTTGGTAAGCACCTTGGCGCCTTGAGGGTTGGTACCATACTGCTGTTCGGGTGGCAGAGGTTCCAGCGTGCTGCTGTACTTGGCATCCAAGCACGCATAAAGGGTTGCCGGCTCACCATCCCCCAACACAGTGTGAGGGAATACTTGTACATCCTCGCTGCTTTCAAATTGAGCAAGGTTCTGTACGCGGCTTGCCGGATCGAAGGCGACGGTGCCGAAGGCATTCAGGCGACGTAGGGCATCAAATCCGGGCTCTCGAATCAGTTTGGCGCTGTTGTCAATGACGATAACCTTGCCGGGTAACTGCCAGTTGAAGCCCTCGTTGGCTTTTTTGACTTGCCTGGCATACTCCACAGTGGCCGTCTGTCCCTCGCCCTTGAAGCAGGCTAGGCCCTGCTTGTCGACACTCAGTGCCGCCGGAGCCTTGCCTTCACAGTAACGCTGCCAGATGGCACGCATGGCAATAGTAAAGTGTTTAGCAAAACGTGGGGCATCGCAAACTGGTGACTTTAGGAGGATATCGCGTAAGTGGGAACGAATAGTGCTCAGGCTATTCAGGTCGCTGGCAAGTTCAATAACCCGCTCGCGGTACTCTTCCCAACTGTTTACCACCAGCTCCGGCATGCCAGCATTGACCAGGTGAGAAGCCGAGTGTCGTCCAGCAAAGGTCGGTCCGGGCAGAGTAACCACGGGCACGCCCATATAGAGCGCTTCGCAGGTGGTCAAGCCACCAGAGTAGGGCCAAGGATCAAGAGCGATATCTACACGGCGGTAATTGGCCACCAGCTCCTTGTGAGGAGCCGGCCCCTCCAGCAGCACACGCCCTCGGTTGATGCCTTGCTTTTCCATAAGGACATGCAGTCGTTCACAATAGTCGACATCTGTATATTGACCACCCTTGAGCAGCAACCGCGAATTAGGCAGCGCGTGCATCAGCTGCGCCCACTGATCCAGCAGCACTTCGTTGATCTTCGCTGGATTATTGAAACACCCCAAGGTGAGATGGCCGTTACTCAGGACTGGCAGCAGACCCGGCTCGTCGTTCAGATAGCGGGGCGGCGTATAGCAGATATAGTCATCAGGCAGGCGGATCAGCTTCTCGATATAGCCATCATCCACACCATCGGGGGTTTCCACGGTATCGGAAAGGAGATAATCAACGGCGTCGACCCCGGTGGTGTTGAAGAGCCCCCCCACCCATTTAACGATTAGCGGCGCCGGTTCCTTGGCAATTACCGGTAAACGACTACCCGAGGTATGCCCGGTCATATCAATCAAGATATCGATGGAATCATCACGCACCATCTGTGCCAGATCCCCATGGGAAATATGTGGCACTTCGTGCCAGCGATGCATCAGGGAATTGAGACGACGCGCAGTGGCATCGTTTACTAGACTGTCGGAGTAGGCGTAAAGCTGAAATTGGCCAGGTGGCAAATTTTCCAGTGCGCCAAGAATCATCTGTCCGACCGGATGAGTCTTGAGGCCAGCCGAGATCAGGCCGATACGCAGTGAACGAGCTGACGTCTTTTCGGTGATCGGGCGAGATGGTCGCTTCGCTGGCGCATAACGCCACTGCCACTGTTCACCGATGGAGAGAAGGTCTTTGGCGGTATGCCGAGGATTATAGTGCGCGGTGAAGTAATAATTCGAAAAGGCCAACCAGGCATTTGCCTTCAACTCTATAATCTTACGATACAGATTTTCAGCATCATCGAAACGGCCCATGGTGCCGTATAAATTAGCTAGGTTATTAATTACTCCCAACGACTTTGGATTCTCTTCAGCAAGCGGTTCGAGAACTGATAGTGCTTGGGAATAATCACGCTTTTCGACCAATAGAGAGGCCTTACGCATCTTTGCCAGAACTGCATCTGGAAGATTTTCTAAAGAACGATCATAGTACTTCAAGGCTTGGTCATGACGTCCATATCGCTGATGGATCCCCGCCAGGTGCATATTGGCCTGGTAGTCATCGGGATCCTCCTTCAATGCACGGTTCAGGCGGGCCTCTGCTTCCTCGTAGCGGCCCAACTGTTGCAATGTCTTGCCCAAATTGGTCAGGGCTTCGAGATTTTCCGGCTGGAGCTTGAGGGCTTGTTCCAGCGGCGCCACAGCGGCCTGGGGGGAGCCAGCTTCCATCAAAGCTGTGCCTAGAGCCTTCCAACCAAACGAGTCCTTGGGGAAATGCTCGGTAATCTCGCGTGCCAATGGCACTGCCGTCTCCAGTCGCTTGGCCCGATACTCCTCAAGGAACCGGGTCGCCAAACGCTCGAGCTGACTTTCGCGAGCTTGCTGGTTCGATTTCGTGGGGGGGCGACGCTTGGGTTTGGCCATATCGCTTTTCTCTCTCGAAGATGGTGATCTAATAAAGGCCATTTTATCAGCCTCGGGGTGCCTCAAAACCACGAAAAACGGGATAGCCGATGGCTATCCCGTTCCGTAAGCTCGCGTTGATGCGAAGTTTTAGCCCAGCAGGGAAAGGACGTTCTGCGGGGTCTGGTTAGCCTGTGCCAAAACAGAAGTGCCGGCCTGTTGCAAGATCTGCGCGCGGGTCATATTAGCTACTTCCTTGGCATAGTCGGCATCTTCAATCCGTGAACGGGCCGCCGAGAGGTTCGTCTCATTAGTGCTCAGGTTAGTGATGGCCGACTCGAAGCGGTTCTGAATGGCACCTAAGTCGGAGCGCAGGCTATCCACTTGGTTCAACGAGGAGTCCATGGCCGCCAGCGGGTTGGCGCTGCGCTCGAAGGTCAGGCTGGCCAGGTTGTCACTAGCATCGTTACCGGTGGCATCAAAGCTCAAGGTACCACCGGCAGTTACCGCGGCATCATCAGCTTCAAGTGACATATAGGCAACATTGACACTGGTGCTGGTATCAACGCGCAGTCCCTGCTCGGCTAGATCGTCAGCCTGAGCGTCACTCAAGGTAGTTCCATCGATATTTACCTTGGCGTAGAGGTTACCATCGTCATCAATGAAGGTTGTTGTACCCCCGCTCACGTCGCCAGCATCAAGACCAAAGTGGGTACCATCGACGGTCGTGTTAGCGGTAAACGCTGCAACGGCAGTGGAACTATCCACATACGCGTTAGCGTCCTCTAGATCAGCAGCACTGGTGGTTGCTACCGCAGCATTTTCAGGACCGTCAACATTGAACTTATTCAGGCCCAGGGTATCAGCGTTGATCTCTTCCAGGGAAACCTCAATAGTCTCGCCATCGTTGGCACCTACCTGAATCTGCAGCTTGGTGTCAGAAGCCAGTACCTTAGTGCCGTTGAAGTTAGTCTCTTCCGAGATACGGTCGATCTCGTTAAGACGCTGGTTGATCTCGCCCTGGATGGACTGTAGATCGTCCTGGCTGTTGGTATCGTTCTGTGCCTGAACGGACAGCTCACGGATGCGCTGTAGGTTGTCGTTGACTTGGTTGAGTGCACCTTCAGCCGTCTGTGAAACGGAAATACCGTCGTTGGCGTTACGCTGTGCTTGGGAAAGACCGTTGATCTGTGAAGACATACGGTTGGCGATGGCCTGACCGGCGGCATCATCCTTGGCACTGTTGATACGCAGGCCAGAACTCAAACGCTCCATAGATGTAGACAGAGCATTCTGCGACTCACGCAGGTTCTGCTGACCGATCATTGATGTGATGTTGGTATTGATCACTGACATGGTGTGATTCTCCTTGCTTGGACACTGGCCCTGAGGCCTGCTTTCGGCCACCTTGTGTGCCGTTATATTTACTAACGGCTAGGCGAGGAAAACCTTTAGGGCTGCGGGCTAAAAAATTTAAAAATATGGATAGAAATATTTTGAAAAGTGCCAAATTGCAGAAGCAAAAGGACAGGTAAGACCAACACAGGACCAAAAGGCCCTGTGGTTAGCTGAATAGCGGCTCATCTTCCAGAGCTTCCGGGTATTAATCGCGACCTAGCTGGGCGTCCAAGGCATCAAACTGCTGAGTGAGATAAGAACTTGTGCTGTTCATCTGGGCGATCATGGCATCCAACTGGCCAAACTGGGTACGGTAGCGGGATATAGTGCGCTCAATACTGCTTTCCATACGCTCGTATCGTTCGTTCAGGCTCTCAATACGGGTTTCTGCGCCGCTAATCGCACCTTTCACCCGCCCGTTGTCGCCAAGCAATTGCTCCAGAGTCGTGCCCATCTGGCTGGCAAACCCAGGTGATGCGTCACTGCCCACAAAAAAGTCTTGCAGCGCATTAGGGTTGTTGGCGGCTAGGTCGCTGATGACCTCATCATCAACCGCCAAAGTGCCATCGCGCTCAATGCTGATTCCCAGCTGGCTTAACATGCCAAACTCGCCATCGTTCACGCTTGTGCTAAGCGCCTGACGTAGGCGAGATTCCACAGCTCGCGCGGTACTATCGCCCAGCAGTCTACCCGCATCCCCGGTCTCGCTGTTAAAGCTGGTCAACTTGTCCATGGTAGCTTTGAATGAATTGTAGGCCTTGACGAATTCACCAACGGCGTCGCGCACGGCCAGGGTGTTGCGTTCTACCTTAACTGTACTAGTAGCCGTTTCGCCTACGGCAATACTCAACCCATCAAGGTTGAGGGTAACGCCTTGAATCGCTCCCTCAATAAGGTTGTTAGCACTTGTAATAGCGATGCCATTTACTGAAATTGCTGCATCTTGGCCTGGTTGCTGGGTCGCGGCATCCTGGGAAAAAGGCCCGGCAGCCGTCGCGCCCAGATCATCAACAAATTCAAAGGCATTGATAGACGCATCCGCACCGGTGTTTTTTGCACTAAGCGCCAGGCGATAGCCTTCGCCATCGTTGATAATGGTCGCATTAACACTGGAGTTTTCATCAGCGTTGATGGCATCACGCATATCGGCCAGGCTGCTGCCAGTGGCAATGGCCACCGTCACAGTATCGCCGTTGCCGGCGGTCAGCTTAATCCCAGTAGCCCCTTGCAAGGCAAGCTCGGTGTCTTGCTCCGCGACTCGGGTAGAGGCAAGCGTGCCTGCCGTGGCCAAGGCCGATACCTCTACACTGTAGCTCCCGGGTAGGGCGCCTGCCGTGGCAGTTGCAGAAATTGTTGCCCCGCTTACCTTGGCAGAAAGACTTTGATAAAGCTTGGGATCGTTAATCGCTTCGACGGCTGTCTGGAAGCTGTTGAGCGCTGACTGCAACTGACCGTAAGCTGAAATCTTGGCCTTTTGTTGCGCTTGCTGTTGAACGATGGGAGTGAGTTTTCCACGTTCGGCTTTTTGTAATTGGTCTAACAAACCGTTTAGGTCAAGGCCTGAGCCAATACCGAGAGAGGTTATCGTCGCCATACTGGGAGTCCTCAGTGTAGAAGGCTAAACCAAACACGTATTGCGCCCATCAACAGGCCGCCCGTGTTCTACTTTTTTCGATGTTTTAATAGATGTACTATGATTGTCGGCCAAAAAGAAGGCAACTTTAGCGCTTTTTTATTTCTTTAAATATTGATGGCGACCTCAGGATGCAAAAAAGCCTGCGCAAGGCAGGCTTTTAAGCGTAACCAACTGAATTGTCTGAGTGCTAGCGGCCCAACTGAGCATCCAACGAAGCAAACTGCTGAGTCAGGTAGTTACTGGTCTGGTTCATCTCAGCGATCATGCCGTCCAACTGGCCAAACTGGGTACGGTAGCGGTCGATGGTCTGCCCGATGGATTGCTCCATGCTGGTGTAGCGACTCTCGAGCGATTCAATACGGCTTTCACTACCACTGATCGCGCCAGTCACGGTACCATTGCTGCTCAGCATCTGCTCCACGGCGGTGTCCACCTGGCCTGCCAGGCCGGGATTATCGCCATCGCCCGCAAAGAAATCGGAGAGCGCCTGCTGGTCATTAGCGACCACGTCATTGAGCTTGTCTTCATCCAGCGAGAGCGTGCCATCCACTTCAAGCGAAATGCCTACCTGGCTAAGCATCGAGAATCCTTCGCCCTCTTGTGCAACACTACCGCTGAGCACGCTACGCATGCGAGACTCAACGGTGCGTACCGTGCTATCACCATTGAGCGGCCCGGCTTGACCTGTCTCCTCGTCAAAGCTTGTCAGCTCGCCTGCTGCCTCTTTCAGCGCGTTGTAAGAATCGACAAATGACGTGATTGCTTCACGAACAGAGCGTGTATCCTGCTCGACAACAACGGTGCTATCACCCGTGCTTTGCAGGTTCAGCGTAACGCCTTGAATCGCTCCCTCCACTTGATTGGTTGAGCTAGTAATATCAATACCGTTGACGTTCAGCGCAGCGTCAGTACCGTCTTGCAATGTGTTTGCTGTGTCAGCCGCAAATGGTGCATCGCCATCGAAAGTAAAGTTACTGATGGACGCATCCGCACCGGTTTCACGGGAGCTTAGCGCCAGACGGCTTTGCGTACCATCGTTGACGATAGTGGCATTGACACCCGCGTTTTCATCCGCGTTGATGGCGTCGCGGATATCTTCCATCGAACTGTCGGCGGCGATGGCAACCGTCGTTTCACCGCCGTCGCCAAAGGCAAAGGTCATGTTTTGATCGGCCGTCGTTAGCGCCGCCTCTGGGTCATCTACCCCGTCAGAGGCCAAGGTGCCGCGCGTGGCCATGGTGCTCACGGTGATGTCGTAGCTGCCGGACACAGCGGTTTCATCGGCGGCAGCGCTGACTGCCTCACCACTTACATTGGCCGACAGGCTGCCAAAGAGAGTGCTGTCCGCCAAAGCGCTGGCAGAATCCTGAAACGTCGAAAGCGCACTCTCAAGCTTGCCATAGGCCGAAATCTTGGTTTGCTCGGTATTTACTTGCTGCTCTATCGGGACGAGCTTTTCTCGTTCAGCGCTTCTGAGCTGATCGAGCAAGCCGTTCAGGTCCAACCCTGACCCTATACCGAGAGAAGAAATAGCACCCATAAGCTAACCGCCTTTTTTGAAACGAGTGGAGCAACCGCCTTCATTAGCGCCCATTCATAAACCTTATCGGGCTGACGTGTTGCCAACGTCAAATATGTTCTATGTCGTTACTGATTATAACTCGGCCTAGAAAGTACAACCTTGAACATTCTAGCCAATTTTTCTGTACCAAAATGTAACCAAGCGTGTGCGAGTGCACGCTAGCGCCCTACGCCAAGGTACCTAAGCCCCGCCGCCTCGGCAGCACTTGGGGTAAATAGGTTGCGTCCATCCACCACCAGCTTGTCGTTTAACTGGCTGGCCAGCCATTCCAGATCGACGCTGCGAAATGCTTTCCATTCGGTGCAGATCACCAGGGCATCCGCGCCTTTCACTGCCTGGATGCGGTCGCCGGCGAGGAGCAAGTCGTCGCGCTCGCCATAAATCCGGCGACATTCAGCCATGGCCTCAGGGTCGAAGGCCTGCACCTTGGCGCCTGCCTGCCAGAGCGCTTCCATCAGCGTGCGACTGGGCGCTTCACGCATATCGTCGGTATTGGGTTTGAAGGCAAGCCCCCACACGGCGATGGTTTTACCCGCCACATTACCCAGTGATGTTTGCAGTTTGGTGAACAGCGTCTGTTTTTGCTGCAGGTTGACCGTTTCCACCGCACTGAGCAGCGCAGGCGTATAGCCCAACTGGCGGGCGATGCGTTCCAGGGCCTGCACATCTTTGGGAAAGCACGAGCCGCCATAGCCGCAACCAGGGTAAATAAAGTGATAGCCAATACGCGGGTCGCTGCCGATACCCCGGCGCACGTCTTCGATATCCACATCGAGGCGTTCGGCAAGGTTGGCCATTTCGTTCATGAAGCTGATCTTGGTGGCCAGCATGGCGTTGGCGGCGTATTTGGTCAGCTCCGCTGCGCGCACGCTCATGAACATCAGTTTTTCGTGGTTACGGTTATAGGGCGCGTAGCATTCGTACATGCGTTCTTTTACCCGATCACTTTCAGTGCCGACGATAATCCGCGCGCCGCGGGTGAAGTCCTCGATCGCTGCGCCTTCCTTCATGAATTCAGGGTTGGAGCACACATCAAAGGGCACATCGACGCCACGGGCAGCGAGGGTTTCGCTGATTGCCGCCTGCACCTTCTCGGCGGTACCCACCGGCACGGTGGATTTGTCGATCACCAGCTTGTAATCGTTCATGTGCTGACCGATGGTGCGCGCGACATCCAGCACGTAGCGGAGGTCTGCACTGCCGTCTTCATCCGGCGGGGTGCCCACAGCGATAAACACCAGCTCACCATCGCGCACGGCTTGCTCGGCGTCGGTGGTAAAGCTGAGCCGCCCGGCGTCGACATTGTGCGCCACGATATTGCTGAGGCCCGGCTCGAAGATGGGCACTTCACCGGCATTCAACTGAGCGATCCGCTCGGCGTTGACGTCCATGCAGGTGACCTGATGGCCGACATCGGCCAGGCAGGCGCCTGCGACTAATCCTACGTAACCGGTTCCAAAAACACTGATATGCATGCCGCGTTAACTCACTCATCAATACGGGTGGCGAAATTTATAACGAGCTTATCACGTCGCTCAGGCTTTGATGACGGGGCGTGGCAGGAAAAACATGGGATAGACGTTGGTCTAATATCGACTTTCGTTTATAATGCGCTGCAGCAGCTCGATATTGAGAACAGAGCGTTGAACATGCGTTTTCAGACGCTCAGTGCTGCCCGGCTAACGCATCAGGAGAAGGAAATGCCCAGCGACATGTCCACTGCCAATCACGTTCAGCGCAGTTTACGCCAGTGTTTAGCTGTCGTGGCCGAGATGCTTTACGACAACGGTCATGTGCTTGAAACCATCACCCTGAACAAGCGCGGCCTGAGCAGCAAGGAACTGCAGTTGCTTAGCCAGAACGCGCCGGACTGGACCACCTGCCAGCAGGTGTTGGAGACCAGCCAGGCAGCGACCCGCAACGAGCAGGGTCGATTTGTATTGACCCCCATGGGGCGCGAATTGATGTTTGATATGTTTGGGGAAGGCGCAGCGGACTGCGCCTGAACGAGCCCTGAAACTAAAAGCGATTGATTAGCGGATACCGAGAAAGGACAGGATAAACAGCACGACCACCACCAGTCCGATGATGTAGATAATATTTCTCATAAATGCACTCCTTGCGAATTACGTGGTTAAAAAGCAATCTGTTGCTGGCCTGTTCAGACTAGCAGGCCTTCCCGGGTTTTGCGTATTCAAGAGGTTGGCTACCCCCCATTTATCTGGACGGGCTGGAACCCTTGCATAGCGTCGGTTCAAACAGGTTCCTGTTTGCCGAGGTGTCGCCATGCGCTTGTTGATGTCCGCCGTTTTTTTCGCTGCCACATTTTTTCCCTCCGCCCTTAATGCCCAACCAACGTCTCCTCCACCACCCAACGCCGATGCGCTCAACAGCCTGAGCGACGACGCCAGCGGTTATTCGCGTTTGCACAGCATCGTGGTGGCCCACCAGGGTAGGATCATTCACGAGCACCACCAGGGCGGCCCGGGGGTTGATGCACCTTCGAACATCAAGTCGCTCTCGAAAACCGTACTGGCGGCGCTGGTGGGGGCGGCTATCGAAGAAGGTATCGTCGAATCCACCGATCAGACGCTGGTGTCGCTGCTCGGCCATCGCGTGCCTGACGCGGCGGCCCCGGAAGTTGCTGACATCACCGTGAGCCATCTGCTGTCGTTGCAGGCAGGGCTTGAACGCACGTCTGGCCAGAATTACGGCGCCTGGGTGGCCAGCCAGAACTGGGTGGAAGATGCGCTGACACGGCCATTTGTCGACCGACCCGGCGGGCGCATGCTGTATTCCACTGGTTCCAGTCATCTTTTGTCTGCCGCGCTGACCTACACCAGCGGCGAGTCCACCTATGCGTTGGCCCAACGGCTGTTGGCGGAGCCGCTGAATATTGCCATTCCCCCCTGGCTGCAGGACCCTCAGGGGATCTACTTCGGCGGTAACGATATGCAGCTCTCGCCGCGTGCGCTGGTGGCCATCGGCGAGCTGTATCGCAACGACGGTGTCGTCGTTGATGGCAACGGCAACGAACAGCGTGTACTGCCGGAAGGCTGGGTCGAGCGCTCCTGGACGCCGCGGGGCACCTCGCGCTGGACGGGCGACGGTTACGGCTATGGCTGGTTTATCACCCAGTTGGGCGGCGAAGACGTCTATTACGGCCGCGGCTTCGGCGGTCAGGCGCTGTTTGTGGTCCCCGAGCGGGCGTTAACCATCGTCATGACCGCTGACCCAACGCCGCCCTCGCCCGGCGGGCAGTTTCAGGAACGCCTGAATGCCATGGTGGCGGATCTATTAACGCACGGGTAAGTCGACTATTCCTTTTTGTGTCCCAGGCTCATCAGGTAGAGCGCAGCGGCCAGGGCGAGTACTGAAAGCGCCAGGTAGATCGCCTCCAGCGGGGTCGCGAAGCGGATATCCACCACAGCGCGGAAAAACTCAATGATCACTGCGAGAATCACCACGCGAGCGATTTTATCCTTTAGTTGATCGAGCGAGGCGACGTTGAACGGATGATGCGGATAGCGCGCTTCCGCCTGGTCAATACGCGATACAAACAGCCGATAGATGCCTAACCCGAATATCATCAACACGATGGCAATGAGATAGATATCCACGGCGATAATGATATCGGGCACCAGGCTTTCATGGATATCGACGCTGCTGTCCACGAAATAGTAGCGCAGCGTGCGCATCACGACCTTGAAGATATCGACCGTGCCTACCGCAAACAGCATGACCGCACCGATCAGGCTGGGCACCACGGCCAGCATGACCAGAAACCGGGAGTTCCATAGTGCGGTTTCGACGCGCCGCTCCCAGCGGCCTTGCTGTTCGGGCGGCTTGGGGGGCGTCGGTGGCGTATCGGTCATGGTCGATTCCTTGTTACTAGCGCAGAAATTAAAGCAGGCCAACGAGAATGAGCGTGCAGGTGACGCCGAACAGCGCAACGCCCAACAGCAAAGCGGCACCGTCCCGCGCGACCAACCCCAGGCCCAGCAGCGATAGCGCCAGCCCGGCGCCGTTGGCAGAAAAGGGGATGAATTCCATGGGCGGCATGGCCAGGGCAATCATCAGGCACACAACCGCGGTCACGCGGATACCAATATAGCCGGTTAACCACGGCAGGCGAACCCGCAGCAGCCCATCGATCCAGCGGGCAGGCTTCTTTAGGTAGTAAATGCCTTTATCGAACTTATCCCGTGAAATAGAGCGTTTGAGCATCCAGCCGGGCAACCAGAAGGTTTCCCGCCCGACCAATAGCTGTACGGAGACCAACAGCACCAGCAGCGCCATCAACGTGGGCATGCCGGGAATATCGCCAATGATCGGTGCCAGCGTGATCAGCCCCGTCACCAATAACAGGGGACCAAAGGAGCGTCGCCCCACGGCATGCACCACATCGTCAACGCTGACTCGCTGAGCGTCCTGCTCCATGCGCTCCAACGACGCAATTAGATCCATTAACGTCGAGCCTTCGCGGCGATCATCCATTCTGGTTAATACGCTCTTCGGTTAATAGCTTGGTGCGAATAAAATCGCTGTGGCTGACGTGGAGCAGATCCGCCAGGCGACGAATACGATGTTCTTCCAGAGCATCCACACTGCCGTCGGCCCAGGCCAGTTGCCACATCAACGCCACCAGTTCGCAGCGCTGGTCGTAGCCGTAGTGATCCTTGATCAGGCTGACAAACTGGTAGTGGTCGACCGCGTCTTCCACTTCGTCCCGCGCCATTGCCATCAGCTCGTCAACATCGGCTTCACTGAGCTGGTAGCGCTGAAGCAGCATTTCCCGCAGCGCTGCTAGCTCGGCGTCGCTTGTATCGTAGTCGGCCCGGGCGATTTCAAACAGCAACGCGGCCGAGGCCAGTTCGAGCGTGATGGTCCGGTTATCGCGCTGCTCGGGTTGCGCAAGCGTGCGCTGAAAAAACTCTTGGATGGTATCCAGCATGGGGTTCTCCTCCGCCCGCAAGACGCTGCGAGCGCCTTAAGACTGCTTGGTCAGTTGCTCTTTTAACTGTTTGGGCACCTGCTTGATGATCAGCCGGTCCTGGGTGGCGTCGTATTCGATGCTTGAGCCGAGCAGGTGCGAGTCAAAACTGATCGAGACGCCGCCCGCACGCCCGGTAAAGCGTCGGAATTGATTGATCGTGCGCTTGTCCGGGGGAATTTCCGGGGACAGACCGTAATCGGCATTGCGAATATGCTCGTAGAAGGCCTTGGGCTGTTTTTCATCGACCAGCGCTGAGAGTTCGTCGAGCGTCATGGGTTCCCCACGGCTCATCTGATCGTTGGCGTAATCCACCAGGGTGTCGGTTTTTTCCCGGCTGGCCTCATCGTCGAAATCCTCTTTCTCGACGTAGTCGCTGAAGGCTTTGAGCAGTGTGCGGGTCTCGGTAGGCGCGTCGATGCCTTCTTCCATACCCAGCAAGGCCATCATCCCCTCGCCCAGCTTCTTGCCGCCGCGATCCTTGAGGAACGACACATACTGGGCATCCGGCGAATCGCTCTGCCATTGGCTGAGGTTGATCCTGGCGGCCAGCGTCAGCTGACGGGTGTTCAACTGGGCGGCGGGCACCGCCTGGTGCGCATCATCAATGCCAATGCCCTCGCGCTGGTGGGCAAGCCCCATGAAAAGCGTTTCGGTGTCGCCCTGGCGCTGGTGGCTGATCACCAGGTAACCACTGACTGACAGCTGCTCTTGAAGCGTACTGACGAGCCGCTCAGCAAGCGCAATGGCAAGCTCGGTAAAGGGCTGCTCACCGGCAAGGTAGTCTTTCAGCCACACCGATAACGGCCCGGCGTGCTCGCCCTCTTCGGCAAACCGCCCCCAGCCTTTGGGCTTGGTGTTGTAGGTGTCGTTGAGCGCGCTGACCAGGCTTTCCATGACCGGCTCGGCGCTGTCGGCCTCAACCGGGGCGGCGGTCAGCGTCAGGCGCTCGCCGTCAAGCGTCGGGTCCAGGCGATGGACGATACTGTGCAGAAGTGGCATAAGACGTGTGGCGCTCCCTTGCTAGGGTTTAAGGCTAGGGTTTGAGACGGTAGCCGGTGCGGAAAATCCAGCCGATGGTGGCTAAACAGACCGCCAGGAACAGGCATATCATGATCACGCTGGCCGCCAGGCTGACGTCGCTGATGCCGTAAAAGCTCCAGCGAAAGCCACTGACCAGATACACCACCGGGTTGAGCAGCGTGACGCCCTGCCAGAATGGCGGCAACATGTCGATGGAGTAAAAACTGCCGCCCAGGAAGGTCAGCGGCGTAATCACCAGCAGCGGCACCAGTTGCAGCCGGTCAAAGCCTTCGGCCCAGATGCCGATGATAAAGCCCAGCAGGCTGAAGGTAACCGCGGTCAGCACCAGAAAGGTCAGCATCCAGAAGGGATGCGCGACTTCCAGGGGTACAAAAAACCCGGAGGTGGCAAGAATGATCAGCCCCAGCAGAATCGATTTGGACGCCGCCGCCCCCACGTAGCCCATGACAATCTCCAGGTACGAGATGGGTGCCGAGAGCAGCTCGTAAATGCTGCCGGAAAACTTGGGAAAGAAGATCCCGAACGAGGCATTCGATACGCTCTGGGTCAGCAGCATCAGCATGATCAGGCCCGGCACGATAAAGGCGCCGTAGCTGATACCGTCAATCTCGCTAATGCGCGAGCCAATCGCCGCACCAAAGACGACAAAATAGAGCGATGTCGAGATCACCGGCGAGACAATACTTTGCAGCAGGGTGCGCCGGGTACGCGCCATTTCGGCCATATAGATGGCGCGAACAGGATAGAGATTCATGCGCGCTCCTTAACCAGATCAACGAAAATATCTTCCAGCGAGCTTTGCCGGGTATGCAGGTCCTTGAAGGTGATGCCTTCGCGTTCAAGGTCGGTGAGCAGCGCGGGAATACCGTGGCCGTCCTCTTCTTGGTGGCCGTCGTAGGTATAGACCAGCTCATGGCCTTCGGCCGTCAAGCTGAGCTCCGGGCGGTCGAGGGCGGGCGGCAGGGTTTCCAGCGGCTCGTTGAGGTACAGCGTCAGCTGCTTGCTGCCCAGCTTGCTCATCAGCGCGTGCTTGTCTTCGACCAGCACGATTTCGCCGTTGTTGATCACGCCGATGCGGTCGGCCATTTCTTCGGCTTCTTCAATATAATGGGTGGTCAGAATAATGGTCACGCCGTTATCGCGCAGCTCGCGCACCACCTGCCACATCTCGCGGCGCAGCTCGACGTCGACACCGGCCGTCGGCTCGTCGAGGAACAGGATGCGCGGCTCATGGGACAGCGCCTTGGCGATCAGCACGCGGCGTTTCATGCCGCCGGACAGCGTGATCAGGCGGTTATTGCGCTTATCCCACAACGCCAGCGATTTGAGCACGCTTTCGATATGCGCCGGATTCGGCGACTTGCCGAACAGCCCCCGGCTGAAGCTGACCGTGTTCCAGACGGTTTCAAACGCCTCGTTGGTGAGCTCCTGGGGGACCAGGCCAATGCGTTCGCGGGCCTGGCGGTAGTCGGCAACGTTGTCGAAGCCGTCCACCAGTACCTGGCCTTCGCTGGGGTTGACCAGACCGCATACCACACTGATCAGCGTGGTTTTGCCCGCCCCATTGGGGCCCAGCAGGGCAAAGATTTCGCCGCGCTGAATCTGTAAATCGACTCGGCTGAGCGCTTGAAAACCGCCCCGGTAGGTTTTATTTAGACCTCGGATTTCGATAATGGCATCGTTCAAGGCAAGCTCCTGACAAAGCGGCCGATGTGAGCCGCTGATGGCGAATGGCGCGGGCGCTAGTTTAGCACGGGCAGTAAACGAACGGCTGGCTACCAGGGTGTTCCCAATGCGCCGCTGTGTCGCAGGGCTAATCCGACGCCTGCCAGCGCACGCTCGTGTTCACTGACCGCATCTGGCCCCTGGGTGCAGGCAACCACGGCCCAGGCGGCATTGGGCATGTCGTCACGCTCTACCACCCCGGCATCGCAGCTGCGCCGGTCCTGGGTGCCCGTCTTGTGGGCAAAGCTCACCGCCCCACCCAACCCTTGTTTTAACCGTTCTTCCCCGGAGCTGGTGTTGGCCATCAGGGCAAGCAACTCATCGCGGGGCGTACCCTGGAGGTCGGGCATGGCGCCCAGGTAAAGTGTTGCCAGTATGTCGCCAACGGCGCGCAAGGTGCCGACGTTTTCGCCGCTGGCGTGATAGGCGTCAAAGGCGTGATGGTAGTCAGGCTGATTGAGGGCCTGAAGCTCTACGCCAAGCCGCTGCGCCAGGGCGCGAGGGCGCTGACTCACGGGTGACTGACGGAGATTTATAAAATCCATGCCGCCAAGCTTACGCGCCTCGGGATGGAGCTCACCGTAGACGCCCTGGCGCACCTCCACCAGCTTGGAGATTGGCCCCAGCGCCGCGGGGTCACCACCGTTGGCCGCCACCATGGACTGGGCGCGATGGTTGACGTTATCCAGGCCAACGCGGTCTATCAGCATATCCGTGGCAGTGTTATCGCTCACGGTAATCATCTGCTCCAGCAAGTAGCCCACCGAGATAGACGTGCCGGGGTCGTGCCAGTTGGTGGGCCCTGCGCCGTCCACGTAATCGCTTTTTGAAAGCGTCAGGCGCTCGTGGGTGGGCACCCCCTCGCCCAGTACTTCTGCAGCCATCGGCACCTTGATCAGCGACGCGAGGTACCAGGGCTGATCAGCCTGCCAGCGGTAGGCCTCACCGCTGGAAAGATCTTGCACATAGACGCCAATATCACCGGAGAAGCGTTCCTCTATCACGCTCATTCGCGCATCGAGGTCGCTTTGCCATGTGCTGCGTTTGTCCACTTCATGGTACCAATGCGCGTCGTACGCTTCCGTTTTTAAGGGCAGTGCAAACAGCAGCGCTACCGCCACAAGTCCTTGCTTTATCCATTTTTGCAAACCATTAACTCCAGGCTTTCTTCGCATTTAACGATGTCGGGCCATCCAGCGGGTCAGCCAAATCCATGCCGCAGTGCCAAGAATTAACAGCCCGCCAATCCCAAGCGCCTGTGGATAGCTGTAGTCGCCCTCGCCATCCAACAGGAAGCGCAACACCAGGAAAATCATCACGATATGGAAAATAAACGACTTGAGTGCATCTGAGCCGACCAGGGTAAGTGGCTTAAGCGCCCTGGCCGCCTTGGTGCCACCCGCCAGGGCCAGGGCGAATATCACCAGCGCACCGCCCAGGCTGAACAACATAAAAGCCATCCCGGGAGGATGTTTACCCTCGTTATTGGCGACCGCCAACATGGCAGCGTAAACGTCACCACCAGCCAGCGCCAAGCCATAAAATCCGGCAATCATGACCGCGCCCATACCCAGCAAGGCGAGCGTGAGGCGACGTTTCAGCAATCGATCGCCCGAACAGCGCAGCAACGCTTCGCCCAACAGCAGCCCAAGCAAAATAAGCGGCGCCCGGCTGATCTGGCCCCAGGCGTAATGGTCTTCATGGTCCACCAGCAGTGCCTTGAGGATGTCATTGCCACCGAATGAAACCCCTTGCAGCCAGGCGGCCAGGGCGGTGAGCAGCGCGATGACAGCCAGCCGACCCCACAACGGTGTGCGCGCCCACAGCGGCAGGATCAACGGCACCCAGAGCAGGGCGATGGCATAGAAGCCGAGAATTTCCACCCAGATACCAAAGCGACCGTAGAGCAGCGCATCGACAATTTCACTCGGCGTGTTGAACGGCAGCATTTCAATGATCAACAGCGCCTTGTACCAGAACCAGACCTCCACCGCGCGCAGCCAGAGTTTCAGGCGGCGTTTGGGCCAGTCCTCCTGATTAACATGGGAGAGAAACGCCACCGCCAGGGCAACGCCAAACACCAGGATGAACAGCGACGAGGAAAACTTGGTGAGGAAGTGAACCGGTACCATGCCCCAGTCGGGCACATTGCGGATGCCCACTAACCCGCTGACGGAGTGGCTGACGATCATCAACCCGATCGCGATACCGCGGGCTAAATCAATCGCCTCAATGCGGCCTTCCGCTTTGGGCAGATGGGGCGTTTCGTTCCAGGCAATCGCCATCGGCATGTCCTTATTTCCTGTGCTGATCCTGTTCAGTCAATAAGTTAATACCGCATTTGGGGGCGATTATGAACCCAGTGCTTGCTTGCAGGTTCAACGCTTTCGGATGCAGCGTGCCCGGCGCGATGACTCATCGCACACGCGAAATGCCCCACCAGAGGCGGGGCACTTGAAACTCAGCATTGAATTTAAGGCGTTAAGCAACTGGCATAAAGGAATTACCAGTCGGAATCATCTTCAGAATCGGAACCAGCGTCCTCTTCTTCCGTCGTTTCCCAATCTTCCTGCTCTTCTTCCTCTTCCTCATAAGTGGTGGTGCCTTGACCTTCCTCTTCGGAATCGAAGGAATTCATTGAGCCTTGACCTTCATCCTCCATCGTTTCTTCCTGCGGTGCAGGGTCTTGCTCGTCTTCTTCATGCATGTCAGCAAAGGCTAGCGGGCTGGCCATCAGACCGAAAGATACACCGAGGATGCCTAGCTTCTTGAGAGATTCCGTTTTCATCATGATACTGCCTCCTGTTTGGCTTCACTTTCTGATAAGAACGTCAGGCCTTCCTACCCGTCCGTTCTTACCTGAATATTTGCAGCCAACATGCCAGAGATTTAAATAAATAAAACAATTACTATAAATCAATTAGATACAAAACAAACCAGAATGCCAATAGCGGCCAATTCTACGTCTGGAACGGCTTGATGGCTGTTTAACGCTGGCACATGCGCCCGACAAACTCGGCCGTCAGGACATACTTTCATGTTTTACAGGTGGTCCCCCGCGATAGGTCACTCGTAGGCCATCTCTTCGAGCTCTTTCCCGCGTGTCTCTTTGACGAAGTAGATAACGAAAAAGACCGAGGCAACGGCACTGATCGCATAGAAGCCGTAAGCCCCGAACAGCCCGATAGAGGCCAGCATGATAGGAAACGTCATGGTGATGCCGAAGTTGGCCAGCCACTGGAAAAGGCCTGCAATCGCCAGCCCCGAACCGCGCATCTGATTGGGGAACATCTCGCCCAGCATGACCCACATCACCGGCCCCCAAGAGGCGTTGAAGAACAGCACATAGAGGTTGGCGCACAGCAGTGCAAATACGCCCATATCACTCGATAACTGTAGGCTGCCGTCCACCATCGACGCCGTAGAGAACGCATAGGAGAGGCACGCCAGTGTCGCCGCCATGCCTACCGAGCCGCCCCAAAGCAGCGGCTTGCGACCAATTTTGTCGATCAGCGCAATGGCCAGCAGGCAGGCACCGATACTCACCGCACCGGAGATCACATTGATGAGTAGCGCATCGCCTTCGGAGAAACCCACGGACTGCCAAAGCACTGCGCCATAGTAGAAAACGACGTTAATGCCCACCAACTGCTGGAAAACCGCCAAGCCAATACCCACCCAGACGATGCCATGTATCTTGCCCGTGGAACGGTTGATCACATCTTTCAACCGTGGCTTGTGATCCTGGTCCAGGGTGGTGTTAATTTCATCGATTTTAGTGCTGACATCACGCTCAGGCATCACTAGCCCAAGCACCCGACGGGCTTCGCCCTGCTTACCGGTGCTGATCAGGTAGCGCGGGCTTTCAGGAATAAACAGCAGTGCCACCAGGAAAACGGTAGCCGGTATCAGCTCAATCCAGAACATCCAGCGCCAGGTCGCGAAGCCAAACCATAGCTCTGACATGGCCGAGCCCGCTACATAAGCCAAGACATAGTTGCTCAGAAAGGCAAAGAACAAACCAGAGATGATCGCTACCTGCTGGATCGTAGCCAAACGCCCACGATAGGCCGATGGTGCCACCTCACTGATATAGGCCGGGGTCATCACGCTGGCGGCGCCGACGGCAAGCCCACCGAGAATGCGATATATCACAAACTCCATGGAACTACCGGCAACGCCGGAGCCCCAGGCACTGATCAGGAAGAACACAGCGGCCACGATCAACAGTGTGCGGCGGCCAAAGCGATCCGCCAGGCGACCGGCAAAGAAAGCACCGATCGCGCAGCCCAGCAGCATCGAGGCGACATTGAACCCCGTGCCCGCACTATCAGAGTTAAAAGAGGCCTGTAGGCCATCCACCGTGCCGTTTATCACGCCACTGTCGAAGCCGAACAGGAAACCGCCGATGGCGGCAATACAGCAAATCACCAGAATATACGATGAGCGGCTTAGCGTTCTTTGTTGTGTCATTGTCGAGCTCCTTGGATTTGTTATTGAGCGTTTTTGTGTCTATTAAAAAGTCGGGAAATTGATGATCGTTAATGGTGTAGCGTGCTCTCGCGACGGGTTGAGCATTGGCGAACCGCGTCGTCGGGCAGCCGCTGTCCGTCGGCATCGAACGCGTGAAGTTGGGCCTGTTGAGGCGTCATAAACAGCGTGTCGCCATGATTCAGCTCGATATCCCCAGAGAGGCGGACAGTGAGTGAGCCAGCCTGCTCGCTGTCTATATAGGCGAAAGCGTCAGCACCCAGCTTCTCGATGAATCGCACGCGCCCTTTCCACTCGCCCTGTTCACGGCTCACCTCTAGGTGCTCGGGCCGGATGCCTAGGGTGGTGGCGCCATAGGCCGCTGCTAGTGGCCCTTCGATCAAGTTCATTTTCGGCGAGCCAATAAAACCCGCCACAAACAGCGTTTCGGGGCGTTGGTAGAGCGCCATGGGCTTGCCCATTTGCTCAATCCGCCCGGCGTTCATCACCACGATGCAGTCGGCCAGGGTCATCGCCTCGACCTGGTCGTGGGTGACATACACCATGGTGGTTTCGAGCCGTTGATGCAGCTCAGCCAGTTCGACCCGCATGCGGTTGCGCAGCGAGGCATCCAGGTTGGAAAGCGGCTCGTCGAACAGAAACACGCCGGGGCTGCGCACAATGGCACGGCCAATGGCCACCCGCTGGCGCTGCCCCCCAGAGAGCTCAGCAGGTTTACGCTCGAGCAGATCCTCAAGATTGAGCAAGCGCGCGGCCTCGGCCACTTTGGCTTCCCGTTCTTTGCTGGGCACTTTTGCCAGCCGCATGCCGAAGTCGATATTGCGAGCGACCGTCATGTGCGGGTAAAGCGCGTAGGACTGGAAAACCATGGCAATGTCCCGGTCACTCGGCTCGGCAGTGGTAACGTCTTCCCCTCCGATAGTGATCGTGCCCTGGGTCACGGTCTCCAGGCCCGCAATCATGCGCAGCAAGGTGGATTTTCCGCAGCCAGAAGGCCCAACCAGCACAGTGAAAGAGCCATCTTCTATATGCAGATTTAAGTCGGGGATGACCGTGGTTTTGCCATGAAACGTCTTTTCGATGTCGCGCAGTGTTACTTCAGCCATGAGCTTATCTCGTCTCTGAAAGAGGGGCGCGGCGATAGCAGAACGCCTGGAAGTCGGCGGGTGTGCCGCGTCCGCTAATGTCGTGGGCGGCCATGCCCAGGAAAGTGCCGGTAAAGTAGCCATGGGCGCGACCGCTGCCTTCGTCGGAGAGCAGGCCAGCGTCCAGCGCGGGGCCGATCGGTTGCCAGGGCTGATCTCCCTGGGCATAGCGAAAGCGAAGCTCCCGGGCGTGGATATCCAGCCCGAGCCGGATCGTGGCGCCAGGGGCAAGGCGCACGCTCACATCAGCTATCTTCAGATTCCCGTTAGGCCAGTCATCCAGGCAACTGATAACGCTGAGCACCTTGTCGCCTGCGTCGTTCAGGGTCACCGCCAGGTAATGGAATTTGAAGCGGTTGTAGTAGGCGATCAGCCCGGCAAACTGCTGAATATCGTCAGGTTCAAATTCAAGGGTCGTTTCGGCACTACAGTGGATGTTGTCCTGGCGCCGGGCGACTAACGCCTGCTCAAACCAGGAACCGACCGACTCACGGCCAAACAGGCGCAAGTAACCGGGCCGCTCGGTAAGCGAAAAGAGCCGATCAGGATAAGGGGTACGCAGCCACTGAAAGGCGGCTGGCAGCATGTCTGTTTCAAAATCGTAGTGCTCCTCCGGCGCAGGGGGCTTTTGCGTTACCCCGCTCATGGCGACCTTTAACGCCGGGGTATTGGCCCCATGGTCGAGCCGTAGCCAGCCATCAGACCCCCACGCCACTCGCTGAATAGCGGTCTCACGCCCCAGCGGTGAAAGCCGGGTTCCCGGCAAGGGGCGGCCACATAAATGCACCAAGTAAGTGTCACCTTCAGGGCTATCGACCAAATCCGCATGGCCCGCTCGCTGGAGTGGATTATCGGGGTCATGGCTAGCCGTCAGGAGAGGATTTTGAGGGTGTACCTCATAGGGGCCCGTCAGCGTTTTTGAACGCGCCATGGTGACCGCATGCTGGTAGCCCGTGCCACCCTCGGCCACCAGCAGGTGGTACCAGCCATCGCGCCGATGGAGGTGCGGCCCTTCCGTCAGCTTCAGTTCGGTACCGGTGAAAATAGTGGTGATGTCACCGACTAGGCGGCGCAGCTCCACATCGTACTCTTGCAGCACAATGCCGCCGAAACGATCCCGTCCTTCCCGTTGGCGATAATCCCACTGCAGGTTAATCAGCCACTTGCGGCCATCGTCATCGTGAAACAATGAAGGATCAAAGCCGCTCGAATTGAGATAGACCGGGTCGCTCCAGGGGCCCTCAATACGTGGCGCTGTCACCACGTAATTATGTCCATCCTTGAAGTTACCCTCGTAACGCTTCATATCGGTGTAGACCAGCCAAAACAGGCCGTCGGCGTAGCTCAAACAGGGCGCCCAGATGCCGCAGGAGTCCGGATTGCCGCGCATATCCAGCTGGCTGGCCCGGCTCAATGGCCGTGTAACCAGCGCCCAGTTAGCCAGGTCGCGGGAGTGGTGGATCTGAACACCGGGGTACCACTCAAAGGTCGATGTGGCCAGGTAGTAGTCGTCGCCTACCCGGCAAATCGAGGGGTCGGGGTTGAACCCGGCCAGAATCGGGTTGTGGATGACATCGTCCATTAGGGATCCTCCTTTATCCTTTAACGGAGCCGCCGGTCAGGCCAGCCACGATGTACTTCTGGGCGGCGAGAAAGAAGATAACCGCCGGAATGATGGTCAAGGTCACGAAGGCCAGAATCATGTTCCACTGGGTCAGGTACTCCCCTTGGAACTGCATCATGCCCAGCGGCCAGGTGTAGATAGAGCGGTCGTTTAACACCACCAGCGGCAGCAGAAAGTTATTCCAGCTCTGCACAAATACAAATACGCCCACGGTGGCCAGAATGGGGGTCGAGAGCGGCAGCGTGAACGACCAGAAGAAGCGCAAATAGCTGCACCCATCCACATAGGCCGCTTCAAACAGTTCTTTGGGCAGCTGGTCGAAGAAGGCCTTAAACAGCAGAATCGCCAGCGACAGACCAAATGCCGTCTGGGGCAGAATCACCGCCCAGTAGGTATCCAGCAGGCCCAAATCCCGCACCTTGATAAACAGCGGCAGAATGGCCGCCGCAAAGGGAAACATCAGCCCCAGCAGCAGATAGGAGAGGATCATCTTGGCGCCGAAGAAGCGGATCTGCGAAAACACATAAGCCGCGGCGGCCCCCACCACCAGGGTTAAGAACACCGTCATTAGCGAGATGAAAAACGAGTTACCCAAGTAGCGCCAGAAGTTGCCATCCAGCAGAATGCCGATGTAATTGCCGGCATCCCAACTGTCGGGCAGCCACAGCGGATTGGTACGCAGCTCTGAATTCCCCTTGAAGCCACCGAAAAACGCCGCTAACAGGGGGCCGATCACCACACTGGCCACTACGATCAGAATGATCACGCGCAGGGTGTTACGGGTCGTAATACTTTTCATGCCTTACTCCCCTTGGACGTGGTGCGTTGGTAGAAGAAGGCGATCCCGATAGCGAGCACAAACAGCACCACCGCAGCGGCGCTACCGAAGCCGATATTGAGCCGTGAAAGACCAAAGCTATACAGGTAGGTGACGATGGTATGGGTCGAGTTGGACGGGCCACCGTTGGTCATCGGGATGATAATGTCGAATATCTGCAGCGAGCCGATAATGGCAAAGAAACCACTGACGACGAGGGCGTGCTTAATCAGCGGAATTTGCACAAAGAGCGCAACCTGCCTGGGTTTGGCCCCTTCCAGCTTGGCGGCCTCGACAAGATCCTTGGGCACGCTCTGCAGAGCGGCAATATAGATCATCATATGAAAGCCAAAGTACTTCCAAACGATCACCGTCATAATCGCCGGAAACGCCCACTGGTGGTCGGCCAACACGTACACCGACTCCTGGCCCATGGCATGCAACAGTGAGCTGGTAATGCCGTAGTCACCGTCGAAGACAAAGCTCCAGATAAGCCCGGCAGCCACTTCTGCCAAGATATAGGGCAGGAAAAACACCAGCCTAAACAAGGTATTAGTGGGTGTTTTACGGTACACCAACAGCGCCAGCCCCAGCGCCAGGGGCATCTGGATCAGTAGCGACACCAGAATAAGCTTGGCGGTATTCCACAGCGCAGTATGAAACACCGAGTGATCGAGCAGACGCTGATAATTTTGCGCGCCGACAAAGTCACTGGGCGCGCCATAGCCATTCCAGGAAAAGCCGCTGTAATAGACGGCATCCGCGAGCGGCAGAATGACGAAGAGCGAAAACAGAATTAACGCCGGTGGCAGCAGAATCAGCAGCGCGGTGAATTTACCGCTCACCAAGCCTTTCTTCACCCGGTCGGCGTTCCCTCTCCGCGGCACGGCGGTTCGGTCAAGCGTGGTCATGGCAAACTCCGAGACAGAGCGTGGGTGAGCACGGGCGGTAACGCGCGTGCTCTTTTAGCGGGCGGATCATCTAAACTGCCAGGCTTCTCCGACTCGAGCGGCGGCCTCTTCCGGCGTGATCACGCCTTGGGCCAAGTCACCGCTGATATCGTTAATCGTCGCACCAACGGAGGTGCCCAGCGCTTGATCCAGGAACACCTGATGGAACTCGGACTCATCAAGGATCTCTGCGACGCGGCGGGCATAGGGGGTTTCAAGCGCTTCGGCTGAGCCCTCGGCGACCGGCACAAAGATCCCCGTGGCCGCCGCTTTACGCTGATTCTCCGCATTGAGTAGAAAGCGCAGGAAGTCGACCGCTTCGTCGGGCGCGTCGCGGGTGACCGCAAAACCGTTCATGCCGCCAAAACTCTGTTCGTTGCCCTCACCACCTTCGACCTCCGGGAAAGGAATAAACCGCAAGTCCTCATCCGGAACACCCTCTCCGCTCACCGAGCGCTGTTTGGAAGGGAGGTAGTCCCAGTCACCCATCACGTGGAAGGCGGCCTCGCCATCGCCAAACATGCCGCTGGCACGCTCGTAGGAAGTGGCCATAAAGCCGGGCTGAAAAGGGTCAAGCTCAACCAGCGCCTGCAGCATCTCGCCAGCGCGTACAAAGGGCTCGCCTTCAAAGCCGCCATTTTCACCACTTTTGGCCGCTTCGATGCCCTCGCCACCGGCGAGGCGGGTGACTAAAGACCCCCAATAAAAGTGCAGTGGCCAGCCATCCTGACCACCGACCACCAGCGGCGTTATACCCTCTTCCCGCAACGCCACCACCGCGTTTTTAAAATCCTCCCAGGTCTTGATCGTCTCTACATCGACCCCTGCCTGCTCCGTCAGCGCGGTGTTCGCCCAGATACCCACCACGGTGGCGTAGAGCGGCGCGCCATAGACACGATCATCCAGGGTAAAGGCACGCACCGCCGACGCGGGGTAGATATCCTGCCAGCCATCGCGCATCGGCTCGGTCAAGTCGCGGACAAACCCCGCGTCCACCTGATCGCGCAATCCTTCGCCGCCCCAGGTGTAATAGATATCCGGGCGCTGGCTGGACTGCAGCATGGTGGGCAGGCGCGTTTTGTAGGCCTCGTTGGCAAGGTATTCGAACTCGACATTAACGTCGGGGTGCTCCGCCTCATAGGCGGCAACCACTTCCTCGTAGTAGTCCTTTTCAGCGCTGCTGCTCTCAATTCTTAGCACGGTCACCGTGGTATCGGCTGCCGCAGAGACGGATCCCAAAGCAGCAACAACAGCAACGGCTAGCGCTAAGTGACGAGGGCGTGAACAGGGCACGTTGTAGTTGTTAGATACCTGCATGAAACTCTCCTAATAATGTTTTAACGTTATTGAACTCAGGCCCAGCCGGCGTCTACCGCCAACTCCTGGCCGGTAATCGCCTGGCTTTCAGAACTGGCTAAAAACAGCACCACGGGGGCGATATGCTCGGCTTCCAGGCGCATCTTGAGGCACTGGCGTTGTTGGATAGCGACTTCATCCTCGGGGCTAATCCACTTTTCGAGCTGGCGTTCGGTTATCACCGAACCGGGCACCAGGGTGTTAACGCGGATATTATGCTCACCCAGCTCCCGGGCCAGGCTGCGGGTCAAACCGTGCACGGCCGCTTTGGCAGTCACATAAGCAGGCAAACCGCCTAACGCCATCTGCACGCTGACCGAGCCAAAATTAATGATCGAGCCACCGCCCGTTTGCATCATCTGTTTTGCCGCTGCCTGGGCAGCAAAGAACATCGGCCGCAGGTTGAGCGACATACGTTCATCCCAATAAGCAACATCCACATCCTGCCAGGCGTGACGATCATCGCTGGCAGCATTGTTGACCAGGGTATGGATTGGCCCGAGGTGCTGGCCGGTCTCGGCGATAACCTGCTGTAGGCTGGCCACATCGCGAATGTCGCAGTGGTGGTAGTGCGGTGCCTCGCCGGTCTCGGCGCGGAGCTCTTCGACCAGCGCTTCGCTGGCCTCATCGTTAATATCGACGAACACCACCCGCGCGCCCTGAAGGTGAAAGGCTCGGGTAAGCGAGGCGCCAATGCCGCTGCCGCCGCCGGTAATAAAGACCACACGCTGTTCAAGGCTTGTATAGCGCGCTGAGTGCTGATTCATATTGTTTCCCACCTTTCTCTTTTAGGCGTGCTTTAACCGCGTTTTAAATATCCACCCACTGCCCACCGGCAGCGGACGAGGTCAGCGCGCGGGTAATAAACGTAAGACCATCGACACCGTCGGCGACTCCCGGGGTTTGCAACGCCAGCGCCTCAGCGCGCTCACCCCGTTGATGGGCGTGAATTTGCACAGCGAAATCGCGATAGAGCTGGGCAAAGGCTTCGAGATAGCCTTCCGGATGCCCCGGTGGAATGCGTGCAGCCGCCATGGCAGCTTCGCCCAGGCCAGGGCCGTTGCGGGTCAATATCCGTGGCGGCTCGCCCAACGGCGAATGCACGAGCTGATTGGGATTTTCCTGGCGCCACTCAAGGCCACCCTGGCTGCCGTAAACGCGCAGCTGGAGGCCGTTTTCGTTGCCCGCCGCGACCTGGCTCGACCACAGCATGCCCCGCGCGCCGCCCTTGAAGCGCAGCAGCATATGCACGTTGTCATCCAGCGCGCGGCCTTCCACAAAGGTGTGCATATCGGCGGCGAGTGATTCCAGTTGCAATCCGGTCACGTAGCGCGCCAGGTGGTAGGCGTGGGTGCCAATATCGCCCAAACAGCCCGCTGGGCCGCTGCGCTTGGGGTCGGTGCGCCACTCGGCCTGCTCTTCCAGGCGGGTGGAAAGCCAGTCCTGCGGGTACTCCACCTGCACCACACGCAGGTCGCCAAGTTCGCCGTTGGCCACCATTTCTCGCGCCTGACGGACCAACGAATAGCCGGAGTAGTTGTGGGTCAAGCCGAAAAACAGCCCCGTGCGTTCCACCAGCTCGGCGAGGGTTTGCGCCTCCTCAAGAGTGATCGTCATCGGCTTATCGCAGATAACGTGAAAGCCCGCCTCAAGAAAGGTGCGCGCCACGTCGAAATGGACATGATTGGGGGTCACGATGGCGACAACATCGATACCATCCGACCGCTTACGCTCCGCCTCAGCCATGGTCTGGTAGTCGGGGTAAGCGCGGGCGACGTGTAATTCCGCGGCGGCGGCCCGGCTGCGCTCGGGGTCAGAGGCAAAAGCCCCGGCGACCAGTTCGTAATGGTCATCAAGCCGTGCGGCGATGCGGTGCACCCCGCCGATAAACGCCCCCTGGCCGCCGCCGACCATACCCAGGCGGAGCCGACGTGGCGTGTCGTGTTGATCACTCATGGCGTATTGCCTCCCCTTTAGTTAATTGAGACCCAAAATGCGCCGGTTGGCAGCCTCGTCGGAGCCACCGTCGGCGAAGTCATCAAACGCCCGCTCAGTGACCTCGATGATGTGGTCGCGGATAAAGGTCGCGCCTTCACGGGCGCCGACTTCCGGGTGCTTCAGGCAGCACTCCCACTCCAGCACCGCCCAGCCGTGGTAGTCGTTGGCCGCCATCCACGAGAAGATCGACTTGAAATCGATCTGGCCGTCACCCAGGGAGCGGAAGCGACCCGCGCGCTCGGTCCACGACTGATAGCCGGAATAAACGCCCTGTTTGGGGCTGGGGTTAAACTCGGCGTCTTTAACGTGAAACATCTGAATATGCTCGCGATACACATCCAGGAAGCCGCGGTAGTCGAGCTGCTGCAGGATCAGGTGGCTGGGGTCGTAAAGAATGTGGCAGCGGGGGTGATTGCCGACCCGCTCAAGAAACATCTCGAAGGTGATGCCGTCGTGGAGATCCTCGCCAGGATGAATTTCGTAGCAGAGATTGACCCCGGCTTCGTCAAAGGCGTCCAGAATCGGCCGCCAGCGATTCGCCAGTTCGTCGAACGCCGTCTCGACCAATCCCGCTGGGCGCTGGGGCCAGGGGTAGATGAACGGCCATGCCAGCGACCCGGAGAATGTGCCGTGGTCGGTGAGGCCTAGGTTTTGCGATGCCTTGGCGGCCAGCTTGAGCTGATCAACCGCCCAGGCCTGGCGCGCCTTGGGATTACCGCGCACTTCGGGCACCGCGAAGCCGTCGAACATCTCGTCGTAAACGGGATGCACGGCGACCAACTGGCCCTGAAGATGGGTGGAGAGTTCGGTGAGCGTCAGGCCGTGCTCGGACAGGGTGCCCTTGATATCGTCGCAATAGGTGCGGCTCTCGGCGGCGCGTTTCAAATCGATCATGCGTGCATCCCAACTGGGAATCTGCACGCCCTTATAGCCTAATCCCGCCGCCCAGGCGGCAATGCTATCGAGGCTGTTAAACGGGGCGTCGTCACCGGCGAACTGGGCGAGAAAGAGCGCCGGTCCTTGTATTGTTTTCATAGGACTCTCTCAATAACGTATCAACGAGGTGAACATGAGCGCGGGTGAGCTTCTTCATTACCCGCGCCTTTGCGCATAAGCGTGATCAGAACGGCGAGTCAGGGAAGTAGTACTGCTCGGCGTTTTCTTCAGTGATCAACGGGGAGCCAAGGATGTACTCGCCCACCACCGGGCCGTTGGAGACAAAGTGCTGCACGGTCAGGTCCATCGCCGTGGCGATCATGGCGGGTGGGTAGAGTACGTCTACCGGCACCAGCTCATCGCCTTCCATGACCCGTTTGATGATGTCCTTCATGCCCGCGCCGCCGACGATAAACAGCTCGTCCTCACGATCCGCCTGACGCACCGCCTCGATGACGCCGAGGGCGATATCGTCATCCTGGGCCCAGACGGCGTCGATGTTTTCGAAGCGCGACAGGTAGTCCTGCATGACCTCAAAACCATCGTCACGATTCCAGTTAGCGTGCTGCATATCGAGAATGTTGACGTCGGAGCCTTCGATGGCCTCCTGGAAGCCTTCCACCCGCTCATCATCGATCACTGTGGGAATACCGCGCAGCACGACAATGTCGCCTTCGCCATCAAGGCGCTCGCGGATGTACTCGCCGGACACGCGGCCTAACTCGTGGTTATTGCCTGCTACGTAGAGATCCTCGATGCCTTCTTGGTTAAGCCCACGGTCCACCACGGTAACGAATACGCCGGACTCTTTGACGCGGCGCACCGGGTCGGTCAGCGGGCCGGATTCAAATGGCAGCACCACCAACGCATCAATATTGCGCAGCGATACCAGGTCCTCCAGATCATTGGCTTGCTCACCGGGTGTGCTTGCCGTAGAGATGGTGATTTCAATATCCGGGTAGAGCGCTTCAAGGCGATTCTTCGCCTCCTCGGCGTGATAGTTGACCCCGCCCGTCCAGCCATGGGTAGCGGCCGGAATCGAGACCCCGATGGTATGTTCCTGGGCCACGGCAGCGCCGGAAAGCCCTATCGTTGAAGTGAGTGCAGCGGTGGTAACGAAGGTTGCCACTGCAGTCTTGATGGTTGGCATGGTGATACTCCTTTCGTGTTTGTACTTGTTATACGGTTGGAACCTTTGATGCAGCCATCGCTGCTATGAACTGGCGTTGCACTTCTTATGAGTTTTAGTGTCCGGGTTTCCTCCACGAAGCTCGCTGCAGGTAGACCGCCACGATAATGATGATCCCCTGCACCGTACCGTTGAGATAGTTGGAAATGGCGTCGGTCAGGTTGAGAATATTGCCGATCATGGTGAGCATGATGGCGCCCACCACCGTGCCCCAGATACGTCCATGACCACCCTTGAGCATGGTGCCGCCGATGATCACCGCGGCAATTGCTTCAAGCTCCCAGAGCACCCCGGTAGCCCCTGACGCAGAGCCCAGCCGGGGCACGTAGATAATCGTCGCCAGGGCCACGCACACGCCCTGCAGCATGTAGGTCATGGTCTTGATGCGGTCGACGTGAATGGCACTGTACTCGGCGACTTTTTCGTTGGAGCCGATGGCAAAGCAGTAGCGCCCGAAGCGCGTGTAGTTGAGCAGGATGTAGCCAATAATCGCGACCGCCAGAAACACCCAGACCGGAATGGTGATGCCCAGAAAGCTGCCGTAATACACCGGGCGGTAGATATCGCGCACTGCCCAGTCCAGGGTCAGGGTGCCGCCATCGGCGAGATAAGTGACCAACGAGCGGTAAATCCCCATGGTGCCGAGGGTGACAATGAACGCCTCGATCTTGCCTTTGGTGGTCACCATGCCGTTGATAAAGCCAGCGCACACCCCCAGCAGCAGCGAAGCCCCCACGCCGAACAGCACGGTGGTGAGCCCCGCGCCAAACTGCTCGACGAGGCTGTTCATCAAAATAATCATTACCCCGGCGATAAAGGCCGCCATCGACCCGACCGAAAGATCCAGCCCGCCAGCGGTAATCACGAAAGTCGCGCCGATGGCGATAATGCCGATAAAGGCGCTGCGGGTGAGCATGTTGGATAGATTATCCAGCCCCAGAAACGCCGGGTTGATCAGCACACCGAGCAGCGCCAAAGCCACCAGCGCTACAAAGGGTCCCCAGGTTTTCAGGTCCACAGAGACCCCCTTCGATGCTGTCGTTTTATTAGGCATGACGCTGCTCATCTACTCCTACCCCCTTGATGCCGGATGCGTACTGCATGATTTCTTGTTCGTTAATCTGTTCACCTTCAAGCACCCCGGTGAGCACGCCCGCGCACATCACCGCCACTCGGTGGGAAAGCCCGATCAACTCGCCCATCTCTGAGGAGATCAGGATGACCGAGCAGCCCGCTTCGGTGAGCTCGCGAATGAAGTGATAGATCTGGTGCTTGGTGCCCACATCGATGCCCCGGGTCGGTTCGTTGATAATCACGATTTCAGGGTCGATGGACATCACCTTGGCAAGCAGCAGCTTCTGCTGGTTGCCACCGGAAAGCTCGGCGGCGGTACGCGCCGCCGTGCGCAGGCGAATATCAAAACGCTGGATGGCCTGCTGGAAGGCCTGCTCTTCCCGACGACGGTCAATCAGCGGGTGGCAGTGAGCACGTAGATTGAGCAGGGTCACGTTGGAGCGCAGATCCATATTGAGCACCAGGCCTTTGCCCTTGCGATCCTCGGTGAGATAAGCAATCCGCTGATGCACTGCATCACGCAGATTTTTCAACACGACGGGTTGACCGTTGCGCAGTACCTGCCCGGCGCTTTTACCGCGCAGACCCAGCACGGCTTCCATCAGCGCGGTTCGGCCAGCGCCCACGATGCCGCCAAACCCTAATACCTCACCCCGGCGTAGGGTAAAGCTGGCCTGTTTCACGGCACCGGGCACCACGACGTCTCGCGCTTCCAGCACCACCGGTGCATCAGGCGGGAGGTGCGTACGCGGGGGATACATCTCGGTGATTTCCCGGCCCACCATCAATCGCGCCAGTTCCTCTTTGCTGCGCCCGGCCATGGGGCCACTATCCACCAGATGACCGTCGCGCAGAACCGTCACACGGTCGGCAATCTGCTCGATTTCACGCAGCTTATGGGAGATATACAGAACCGCCACGCCCCGCTCACGCAGGCGGGCAATCAGCTCGAACAGCACGGTTACTTCGTTTTCGGTCAGGGTGGCGGTGGGCTCATCCATGATCAGCACGCGCACGTCGCGGGTGATCGCCTTGGCGATTTCCACCATCTGTTGATCGGAGGTACTCAGGTCTTTCACGCGGGCGTTTGGATCAACGTCGGTTTCAAGTTCCGCCAGCGCCTCCCGGCTCTGTTCCCGCATGGCTCGCCGGTCCAGAAACATGCCGCGGCGCAGCTCGCGGCCCAGGAAGATGTTCTCCTCCACGCTAAGCTGTTCTGCCAGCGCCAATTCCTGGTGGATCATGACCACCCCGTCGGCTTCCGCCTCGCCGCTAGAGCGGTAGTAGCGTTGTTCGCCGTTGAGAAGCACCTCGCCCGAGGTAGGGCGAAGATAACCGGCAAGGATTTTGACCAGCGTCGACTTACCGGCGCCGTTCTCGCCCAGCAGGGCGTGCACTTCCCCCGCCTGCAGGTCGAGGTCAACGTCGAATAACACCTGGTTTTCGCCGAAAGAACGACAGATTTGCCGCGCCGATAAGAGCATGAGCCACCTGTTTATTGCTGTTGTTGTTATGCGTGCAGGTCTTGCCAATATTGATTTTTATAGCGTGCTGCCCTATTTACTTTAGGCACTAAAATAAATAACTGCATATGCAACTTAGGTCGCATTTTGACAATCAGGCGAACACGCCAGGATGAGAACGTGAACCGACTTCCCGTCCTGCTTAACAATGGCGATATTTATGGCCCTACCGTCCACTGATACAAGCCGCCACGATAATACCCTGGCGGTGATTCGAACCTTGCGCGACCGAGGGCCAGCCGCGCGTGTCGACCTGGGCACACTGAACGGGATTAGCTCCGCCACCGTGACCTCGATCAGTGCCGAGCTGCTCCAACAGGGCTTGATTATGGAAAGACCGCCCGAAGCACCGCGCCCCAACGGCCGTGGTCGGCCGAAAACCCTGATTGAACTTGCTCCTGATGCCGCCTGCGTGGTGTGCATCAAGCTATCGATCAATGAGATCCAACTGGTAGTGGGTGACTTTGCGGGCCAGGTACGTCACAGCGAGCACCACACGGTGCCCACCTTGACGCTGAGCGCCGACGACCTGGAAGCGCTTTTGGAAGAGAAAATCAGTGCTGTTTGCACCCAACAACTGGAAGGATTCCAACGCCTGGCGGGGATCTGCCTGGCGGTGCAGGGCGTAGTGTCGTCGCAAAGCGGCACGGTTATCTGGTCACCCGCTTTAAGCTTTCGTAACGCCCCGATATCAGCCCGGTTGGCGGAACGTTTTCACTGCAGCGTGCTGCTCGAGAATGATGCCAACTGTATCGCCAGCGTGTTGGCGGCTCAGCCCGCTTATGCCGACTGCCCCAACCTGGTGGTGATTATGCTGGGCTACGGTATAGGTATGTCGGTGTTGATTAACGGCGTGCCCTTTCTGGGTGCCAATGGCTCAGCGGCCGAGTTTGGACATAGCAAATATCAGCCGGACGGCGCCCTTTGCGCCTGCGGGCGACGGGGGTGCATTGAAGCTTACACCAGTGACTACGCACTCTATCGCGCCGCCGCCGAGAACCTGGAACTCCCCTCCGGCGACAGCGCACACCCCTCCGAACAGCAGATGCAGGCGCTAACCCAACTGGCATTAAAAGGTAACCCGGTCGCCAAGCGCATCTATGCAGAAGCAGGCCGTGCGCTGGGGGTCGGTATCGCCAATGTGCTGGCGCTGTTCAACCCCGACCTGGTGCTGATTACCGGCTCCGGCGTGCGCGGCTTTGATGCCATGCAAACCGCCATGCACGGCGCCATTGATGACGCCCTGGTGGCCGAACTGAGGGGCACCACACGCATCGAAAGCTGCGCCTGGGATCGCGACATGACCTGCATGGGCGGCATCGCCATAGCGCTGAACGCTACCGACAGCGAGACGCTGTTAGAAAGCCAAACCGCCAGAGAAGCTTAACGAGCCTGGGGCGAGGCATGAGCATTAGCACCGGGTAACCAATCAGTGCGAGTGACGCGGCACCTCCGCCCCTCGGCAGCCGACCAGAAAATCGAAGTCGCAGCCTTCGTCCGCCTGGAGCACTCGTTCGATGTACAGCTGCCGGTAGCCACCCTGGCTGGCAATCAGCGTCGAGGCCGCCGTAGGGTCGCTTTCGGCCAGGCGTGTGGCCAACTCTTCGTCGCTGATATCCAGGTGCAGTCGGCCGCTGGCGCAGTCGAGCTCGATCCAGTCGCCGTTGCGTACGGCGGCCAGCGGGCCGCCCGCGGCGGCTTCCGGGGCGACGTGCAAGACCACGGTGCCGTAGGCGGTGCCGCTCATGCGGGCGTCGGAGATGCGCACCATATCGGTAATCCCCTGGGCGAGGATCTTGGGCGGCAGGCCCATATTGCCCACCTCGGCCATGCCGTGATAACCGCGGGGGCCGCAGTGCTTCATGACCAGAATGTCGTTGGCTTCCACGTCCAGGTCCGGGTCGTTGATGCGCGTCTTGTAGTCGTCGAAATCCTCGAAGACCACCGCGCGGCCGCGGTGCTGCATGAGTTCGGCTTTCGCCGCCGAGGGCTTGAGCACCGCGCCGTTGGGCGCGAGGTTGCCGCGCACCACGCAGATACCGCCGTCCGCGGTGAGCGGGTTATCCAGCGGGCGGATCACCTCGTCGTTGTAGAGCGGCGCGTCCTGGACATTTTCCCACAGGGTCTTGCCGTTGACGGTCAAGGCGTCCTTGAAGGGCAATCGGTCGGCCTCGCCCAGGCGCCTGAGCACCGCGGGCAGGCCACCGGCGTAATAGAACTCTTCCATCAGAAAACGCCCCGAGGGCTGCAGGTCGACCACGGTGGGCGTGCCGCGCCCGACCCGGCTCCAGTCGTCCAGGGTGAGATCCACGCCGATGCGCCCGGCAATCGCCTTGAGGTGGATCACCGCGTTGGTGGAGCCGCCGATAGCGGCGTTGGTGCGAATGGCGTTGTCGAAGGCTTCCTTGGTGAGGATCTTGGAGAGCTTGAGGTCTTCATCGACCATCTCGACAATCCGGTTACCGGAGAGGTGGGCCAGCACGTAGCGGCGGGAGTCCACCGCCGGGATGGCGGCGTTGTGGGGGAGCGAAACGCCCAGCGACTCCGCCATGCAGGCCATGGTGGAGGCGGTGCCCATGGTGTTGCAGGTCCCCGCCGAGCGCGACATGCCCGCCTCCGCGGCCATGAAGTCGTGCATCGATATCTCACCCGCCTTGACCTG